>PAPR01000043.1 GCA_002709085.1 Pseudooceanicola sp.
ACATTGCCGTTCTCATAGGCACCGAGCCATAGCGATCCGGCCATCTCGCCCTTGGGGATGAACGGGCCTAGCTGCATGGAGGTGTGAATTTCGTCCCCCGTCCGGTCAAGGAAACCGGTGTTGATGAACACCAGCCGATCCTTCACCGCGCGCATGCATTCGCGCAGGTTGACAGAGGTGCGGCGTTCCTCGTCCATCACGCCCAGCTTCACGGTATTCAGGGGCAACCCGAGGATCGCCTCGACGCGGGCGTAAAGGCTCTCGGCAAAGGCCACCTCTTCGGGACCATGCATCTTGGGCTTTACCACGTAAACGGACCCGCTGCGCGAATTTCGCGGCCCTTCGGTTTTGCGCAGATCATACATCGCCGCGGCCACCGTCATCAGCGCGTCGAGCATGCCTTCGGGCGTCTCCTCGCCCTCGAACAGGACGGCGTCCGTCGTCATCAGATGTCCGACATTGCGCACCAGCATGAGGGCGCGACCCTGAAGCTGCATTTGCGAGCCGTCCGGCGCGGTCAACACCTTGTCCTCGGCCAGACGGCGGGTGATGACCTCTTCGCCTTTGCTGAAGCTCTCGCTCAAATCGCCCTTCATCAGGCCTAGCCAGTTGCCGTAGACCAACGTCTTGTCCGCAGCATCGACGGCGGCGACGGAATCCTCGCAATCCTGAATCGCTGTCAAGGCAGATTCCAGCACGACGTCCCGCAAACCAGAGGGGGATGCGGCCCCAACCTCATGCCTAGGGTCGATTATCAACTCTATGTGCAACCCGTTGTGGCGCAGCATGTAATTTCTCGCCTCGCCCTCATCGGAATACCCGACAAAGACGTCGGGGTCCTCGAACGCGTGCACCACGTCACCGACGACCGCCGTCAGCGCCGCGCCATCGCGTCGATAGGCGGTGACATCGGCATGCGACGCGCCGTCCAGTGGGACGGCACCGTCCAGAAACTTTGCCGCCCAGGCGACGGCCTGACCGCCGCGCTTTGCGTCATACCCCGACCCTTCGGGTTTGCCCGGCAAGGCGTCGGTTCCGTAGAGTGCGTCGTAAAGCGACCCCCAACGGGCATTCGCAGCATTCAGGGCAAAGCGTGCGTTCATCACCGGAACGACAAGCTGCGGGCCCGCGATCGAGGCAATCTCGGGATCGACATGTCGCGTGGTGATGTTGAAATCCGGGCCCTCAGGCACGAGATAGCCGATCTCCTCCAGAAACGCGCGGTAGGCGGGGAGGTCCAGAGGTTGGCCTCTGTGCTCTTTCGACCAGGTGTCGATCTCACTCTGCAAGCTGTCACGGACCTCGAGAAGGCGCAGGTTCTCGGGGACCAGGTCGACAAGCATCTTGACGTAACCGCCCCAGAAATCCTGTGGTTTCAGACCCAAATCCGGCAGGATATCTTCTTCGACCAAATCGGCCAGAACATCAGCCACCTGCAATCCAGCCCGCTCGACGTATTTCGTCATCTCATGACTCCTTGTGTTGACCGCACCTTAACGTGCGGTCGCGAAAAAGGGATCGAAGGATTGCTGAGCTTTGCCGCTCGGAAGGCCTGTCATAGACCTCAGCGCACCCAGACTTCGACCCGGCGGTTGACTTGCCGACCCCAGGCGCTGTCATCGCAAGCCATTGGCATCGCCTCGCCAAATGCCTGAACGCCCAACTTGATCCGGTCTAAATCCGCTGTGCGCGCGGCGCGTGTGACGGCCCCTCGCACGGCCTGGGCCCTGTCCGCTGCGATCCGTTTGTTCCCGGCCGCGTCACCCTGACCGTCCGAGAACCCGACGAACACCACCTGACGGCCATCATACATGCCACTTTCCATCGCGGCGGCGAGCTGTTCGACATTGGAACGGGACTGCGCGTCCAGCAAGCTTGAGCCCGCCTCGAATCGGAACGAGGTCGTTAACCGTTTCAAAGGAGTGAGGGCACGCACCATACGTTGCAATTCGACGAGGCTGACCTCCGCCCCGGCCTGAGCGATGGCATTGGCAAACCGCGCGCCTTGATCCTCAATCGGGATTTCTTCGGGCATCTGATCGACGAATCCTGCCCGTCGGATCACCAATTGCGCGGCCGGTTGGCGCGTGTAGGCCAAAAACTCGCGAGCCAGCTTTGGCAGACGGCGCGCCGGCATATAGAGGAACACGGGCGCGGTGAGAGGGTAGTCCTCTGTCTTCGCGCTGCGCCGCGTGGCGTTGACAGTAAATCCGCAGGCGCCGCTAAGACCCAATTGTACGGCATTACCGGTCTTCGACGCGGTCGTCAGCCCGATTGCGAAGGGATCCGCCAGCACCGCATCGACCAGCGCCTGATCGCTCGAATGTCGCACGGCGTCGCGCGACAACCTTGCGCCGACAGGTGTCATGAGCCTGTCTTCAACCGCCTGACCAAGGCCCGTATCCGCGGTCAGCAGATGCGGGACAACGGGGGCATCCGGGCCGCCAACGGCCTGCCAATTGTCGAATTCCCCGGAATAGAGCCTTGAAAGTTGCGGCAAGGTGAGCTGCACCACCGGATTTCCGGGCGCAACGATCGGCACCAGCGCATCCAGCGCCACCACGCGGTTACGCCCGATGGCCCGCAGGTTGCCCAACCCTTCAGCTATGGCGTCACGCAGTTCGTCGGGACGAATTTCGCGCAGCGCCATGACCAGATCAGCCCGGTTCGCGAGCAGGTCGGCAAATCCTGAGTCCGTTGTGCCGGAATGAATGGTGAAACGGCCTGCGGTCCGTTCGCCGCCACGCTCGCTCAGCAGGTAAGACACCACACCGGGTTCCAGCGTTTCGCGGGTGACAGCGTAGCCATAGCGGGTTCCGAACGCCTCGATCAGCGCGGGGATCAGCACTTCGCCCGTCGTCGCCGCACCGGATATCACCATCTCCGCCACAAAGGCTTGCAGGTTCGGACAGCCCGGCCCCTCGCACACCACGCCGGAGCCGTCGACGGTCAATTCGCCGAACTCCGTTTCGACTCGGTAGAATTCACCATCATAGCCCATCAGCATGCCCCGAATCGTCACGCTGCCGTCTCGCGATGACAGGGTCACGTCCTGCGCCAGGGTCAGATTGGCGGTCGTGAACAAGAAAAGTGCGGCGCAAAACGCCGCACGCAAGATTGTCATGTTGGCATGAACCTTCGTCGTTTATCTGGCCGCGATCTTTAGGTCAGAGACGAGGTTTTTCAACAGAAGATAGTCGCCCACCGCGTCACAGCCCGGGACTGTTACATCAAGGCGCGCCATCTCCGACGCGATGCCTTCGGAAACTTCGATCACGTCAGCCGCGACCTCGCGACCGCAATTCAGGTCCGTCACCGCCACTTCGACGCTGACCGCGACATCGCCCTGCGACTTCGCCGTACCTGTAGGGAAAGTGTAGACGTCGGCCATATCCGCGCCGTCAACACCGGTATCGCCCAGGCGTGTGACAAATCCGCCCTCGCCGCGCGCCGCAACGCCCGGATCACGCGGCGCGCCCGACCAGACGTGCCCGGCACTGTCGTAGGTGGCCCCATATTCCAGCGCGTGAATGGCCAAGCCTGACTCACCGTGCCATTGCACGACAGAGCGGTCGTAAAACGCCAGCGTATCGACAGCCATCTCGACCCCGGCACCGTTGCCGTCATCCATCATGGCCAAAAACAGCGCGTTTTCAGAGAGCGCGGGAATTTCAACCTCGACCCGCCCCGCCTCGTCCGTGGTGGTCGAGAATTTCAGACCCGAATGCTGGAAAACCACCCGCGCGTTCGGCTGACACGGCGCTGTCAGCACAACAGAAACCATTGCGGCGGCGCGCGTCTCCCCCACCATATCAACCGGGCAGTCCTGCACGACCGACGGCGTTTCGGTAACGCGATCCACCATCAGATCGTCACTGGATGCTGCGGCCAGAATGGGCGTGATCGGGAAGTCGGCATCGGCTGTCATAATCTTTGGCAGGTCCGTGGCATCCGACGACATCAGGGTGATCGAGGCCAGTTCAACCCGGTCCTGCGACAAGTCCGCGGGGCCCTCGGCGTCTGCGGGAAGGGCGTCGAGAACGGAAACCGCGACCTCTGCAACAGGGGTCAATTCGCTGATCTCAACCGCGGGTGCCGCAGCGCTGGTCTGCATGTAGAGGCCCGCGCCCGCCGCCAGCACCAACGCGCCACCGGCAATGCTAATCGTACTGATCTTGATCATCATACTCTCCGATCATCTGCTCTCGCCATGATGACCGAAGAAAAGGGCAAACTTGTGGCAAGGGCGGGTCAGAAATCCGCAACTCGCCTTTTGGTTGTTAGACTAGCGCCCCGTGGCAATGCTTGAACTTCTTGCCCGATCCGCAAGGACAGGGCGCATTGCGCGACGGGTCACCCCAGGTGGAGGGGTCGGTTTCGTCGAATCCGGCCAGTGCTTCGCCAGCCTCGCCCGACGGGACAGCGGCGGCCTCCGCAGGGGCGGCCTGTGCCGTCATCTGGCGCTGGATCGCCTCAAGCTGCTGGCGCTGTTCATCCTCGCTCATCGGGCGGACCCGTGCGAGCGTCTGGGTCACGTCGACGCGCAGACCGTCCAGCAGCGACTGGAACAGCTGGAACGCCTCGGTCTTGTATTCGTTTAGCGGATCACGCTGCGCATAGCCCCTGAACCCGACGACAGAGCGCAGGTGCTCCAGCGTCAGAAGATGTTCACGCCACTTGCCGTCGATGGCTTGCAACAGAACCTGCTTTTCGATCGAGCGCATGTTTTCAGGGCCAAAGGCGGCGGCCTTTTCAGCCATATAGACGTCGGCCTTCTCTTCCAACCGCTCAGCGATGGCTTCATCATCCACGCCCTCTTCGGCGATCCATTCCATCACAGGAAGGTCGAGGTTGAGGTGTTCCAGAACAGCGGCGTAGAGCCCTTCGCCGTCCCACTGATCAGCGTAGGTCTTGGGCGGAATGTGCTTTTCGACCAGATCGTCGATCACCTGGGACCGCATGTCGGCGACCGTCTCGGAAAGATCCTGCGCCTCCATGATTTCCATGCGCTGACCGAAAATCAGCTTGCGCTGATCGTTCATCACATCATCGAATTTCAGAACCTGCTTGCGCATGTCAAAGTTGCGCCCTTCGACCTTGGCCTGCGCGCGCTCCAGCGATTTGTTCACCCATGGGTGAATGATCGCCTCGCCTTCCTTCATGCCAAGAGAAGACAACACCTTGTCTAGCCGTTCTGACCCGAAAATCCGCATCAAGTCGTCTTCGAGCGACAGAAAAAACGCCGAACGACCCGGATCCCCCTGACGACCCGAGCGGCCGCGCAGCTGGTTGTCGATCCGGCGGCTTTCGTGCCGTTCAGTCGCGAGGACAAAGAGACCGCCGGCGTCCTTGACCTTCTGCTCTTCGGATTCGTGCTGCGCTTCGATCCGCTCGCGGATCTGTTCGGGGTCGGCCTCGGGATCGGCGTCAATCGCCTCCATGATCTTGAAATCGACGTTGCCGCCCAGCTTGATGTCGGTGCCTCGCCCAGCCATGTTCGTGGCGATCGTGATAGCGCCGAACTTGCCGGCGTCGGCGACGATCTGCGCCTCCTGTTCGTGCTGCCGGGCGTTCAAGACGTTATGCGTCAGGCCTGCGCTCGTCAGCAAATCGGATAGCGATTCCGATTTTTCGATGGAGGTCGTGCCGACCAGTGTCGGCTGGCCCTTCTCCTGCGCTTCCTTGATGATCTCGACGATCGCGGCATATTTCTCAGACGCGGTGCGGTAGACCGCGTCATCATCATCAACCCGCGCAATCGGGCGATTGGTCGGCACTGCCACAACGCCGAGCCCGTAGATCTCCATGAATTCCTCGGCCTCGGTCACGGCCGTACCGGTCATGCCGCCGAGCTTCTCATAGAGACGGAAATAGTTCTGGAACGTCACCTGGGCCAGCGTGACATTCTCCGGCTGGATCTGAACGTTTTCCTTGGCTTCGATGGCCTGATGAAGCCCCTCGGACAACCGCCGCCCAGCCATCATCCGGCCGGTGAATTCATCGATCAGCACAACTTCGTCGTTGCGCACGATGTAGTCCTTGTCCTTCTGGAACAGGACGTGCGCGCGCAATGCCTGATTGACGTGATGCACGATGGTGGTGGATTCAGGGTCATAGAGCGTCTGATCCTCGGGCAGGATGCCACGCGCGAGCAGCTGCGCTTCGAGAAATTCGTTGCCCGCGTCGGTGAAGGTCACCTGACGCTGTTTTTCGTCGCGGGTGTAATGCTCTTCGGTCAACTCGGGGATCAGCGCGTCAATCGAGGTATAGAGATCGGAGCGGTCCTCAGCAGGGCCGGAAATGATCAGTGGGGTACGTGCCTCGTCGATAAGGATCGAATCCACCTCGTCCACGATGGCGTAATTGTGCTTGCGCTGAAACATCTCCGAGAGTTCGGATTTCATGTTGTCGCGCAGGTAGTCGAACCCCAGCTCATTGTTCGTCGCATAGGTCACGTCACAGCCATAGGCGGCCTTTTTCTCGGCCGAGGCCTGCTGCGGATAGATGACCCCTGTGGTCAGGCCAAGTGCGCCGTAAACATTTGACATCCATTCCGAATCGCGCTTGGCGAGGTAGTCGTTCACCGTGACGATATGCACGCCCTTGCCGGTCAGGGCGTTAAGATAGGCCGGGAAGGTCGCGACGAGGGTCTTGCCTTCACCCGTCTTCATCTCGGAAATATTGCCCTGGTGCAGGAAAATTCCGCCCATCAGCTGCACGTCGAACGCCCGCAGGCCCAGCGCGCGGCGGGCCGCCTCGCGACAATTGGCAAAGGCTTCCGGCAGCAGGTCATCCAGGCTTTCGCCATTCAGGGCGCGCGTCTTGAGCTCATCGGTCTTTTGCTTGATTCCCTCATCCGACAGTTTCTCGAACTCAGGCTCCAGATCGTTGATCTTCTGGACAAGGGGCCGGGTCGCTTTCACCTTCCGGTCGTTCGGGGTGCCGAACACCTTTTTGGTAAGTGTAGCCATTCCCAGCATGATCTGATCCGTTCCGCTTGTTGACGTCGATGTGTTGGCTGGTTGCTTGTGCACCCCCGCCGCTGACCATAGAACTGACACCAAGCCGGGACCCCGCAGAGCCATAGTGCGATGTAAGGGGACACCCCTACCCTGTCAACGCTGCGCCCTGACGCAGCCTATCAAAGGTTCGTACATGACCCCAAGATTTACCCGCTCGCTCGCCCTTGCCCTGACGTTCGCCGTGACCACTCCGGCGCTGGCCGAAGACGCGCCGACCGCCCAGACCGTGATTGCCACCGTGAACGGCCAGGAGATCAAGCTCGGTCATATGGTTCTGTTGCGCCAATCCCTGCCGGAGCAGTATTCGCAACTGCCGAACGACGTACTGTTCGACGGTCTTCTGGATCAGTTGATCCAGCAGGCCGCTCTGGAGGGTGCCTATGATGGCGAAACCCCGGATCGGGTGACGCTGGCGCTCGAAAATCAGACGCGCACCCTTCTGGCCGCGGAAGAAGTTGGCGAAATCCTGAAAACCGCCGTCAGCGAAGAGGCGATCGAAGCGGCTTATAACGAGGCCTACAGCGACGCCGAGCCTGAACCCGAATACAAGGCCGCGCATATTCTGGTCGAGACCGAAGACGAAGCGAAGGCCATCATCGAGGAACTGGCCGGCGGTGCGGATTTTGCCGAACTCGCCAAGGAGAAATCCACCGGACCCTCCGGCCCGACAGGCGGCGAACTTGGCTGGTTCAGCAAGGGCATGATGGTCGGCCCCTTCGAAGAGGCGGTCAAGGATATGGAGCCCGGCGCGATCTCCGATCCGGTTGAGACCCAATTCGGCTGGCACGTCATCAAGCTTAACGAAACCCGCGAGAAAGAAGCGCCCTCGCTGGAATCGGTTCGCAATGAGTTGAAAGCCAAGGTCGAACAGGACGTCGTTAAGGCGCATGTTGACGCGCTGGTGGAAGATGCGACTGTCGACAAGACCGTCGCCGAATCCATCGACCCCGCATTGCTTAGCAACACCGAGCTTCTGGAGTAACTTCATGGGTGGCACACCTCCGCTCTCCCCACTGGCCCCGGCGGCCTTTCCCGACCTGCCGGTCATCGACGGCGTCGAATTCGCGACCGCGCAGGCCGGGGTGAAATACAAGGGCCGTACGGATGTCATGCTGGTGCGTCTTGCGCCCGGCACGGCGATGGCGGGGGTGTTCACCCGGTCGGCCACCCGGTCGGCTTCGGTGCTGGATTGTCAGGCCAAGATCGGCGGGGACGGCACCGGTGCGGCGGGGATTGTCGTGAACTCTGGCAACTCCAACGCATTCACGGGGCAGAACGGGATCGACGCCACACGGGCTGTCACCGCCGCTGCCGCCCGTGCGCTGGGAATCGAGGAGGACAGGATGTTCTCTTCCTCCACCGGCGTGATCGGTGAGCCGCTCCCACATGACCGGATCACCGACAAGCTCTACGAATTGGTCGGTAATTTGCAGAGCACCGGGATTACTGAGGCCGCCAAGGCCATCATGACCACCGACACCTACCCCAAAGGCGCCACTGCCGAGGTGCTGATCGACAATCAAAGCATCAAGATCGCCGGAATCGCCAAGGGGTCGGGCATGATCGCGCCGGATATGGCGACAATGCTGGTCTATATCTTTACCGACGCCGAAGTTGATCGCGCGGTCCTGCAATCCATGGTCGCGGCCACTGCAGATCTAACCTTCAACTGCATAACGGTGGACAGCGATACCTCGACCTCCGACACGCTGTTGTGCGCCGCGACGGGGAAATCCGGCGTCCGCGTGACCGAGGCGAATACCGGCTTTATCGACGCCCTGCGCGGTGTGATGCTGGACCTCGCCCACCAGGTCGTGCGCGACGGCGAAGGCGCGACGAAATTCGTGCAGATCCACGTGACCGGCGCGCATTCCGATGCCGACGCGCGCACGCATGCCCTGTCCATCGCGAACTCCCCGCTGGTCAAGACCGCCATCGCTGGTGAGGATCCGAACTGGGGGCGCATCGTCATGGCCGTCGGAAAATCCGGCGCAGCGGCGGATCGGGATCGCTTGTCGATCTGGTTCGGCGACGTTCTGGTCGCCGACAAGGGCTGGCGCTGCCCCGACTACCGCGAAGAACAAGGCGCGGAGCTGATGAAGGATGAGGACATCCACATCAAGGTCGATCTGGGTCTTGGAGGCGGCGTCGCGACGGTCTGGACCTGCGATTTGACCCACGGCTATATCTCGATCAACGCCGACTACCGGTCGTGACCAAGGTCGTTCTGGTCTCTGCCGTCGCGCTGATTGACGCCGATGGCCGTGTCCTGCTGGCGCAGCGCCCCGAAGGGAAGCCGATGGCGGGCCTGTGGGAATTTCCCGGCGGCAAGGTCGAGCCGGGCGAAAGCCCCGAGGCCGCGTTGATCCGTGAGTTGCACGAAGAGTTGGGGATCGAGACCTGGAACTCCTGCCTCGCGCCGCTGACGTTTGCCTCGCATGCCTATGAGACGTTTCACCTGCTGATGCCGTTGTTTGCGTGCCGAAAGTGGCAGGGCGTTCCGCACCCGAAGGAAGGCCAGACCCTCGCCTGGGCGCGCCCGAATCAGCTACGGGATTATCCGATGCCGGCCGCCGACATACCTCTCATTCCGATCATTCGGGATTGGTTGTAACCATCGACACAGGACTTGAGACCCTTAATATAGGGAACTCAGGCAGGATATCGCGTCGCGCCGAAGGTCGATATTGCCGCCGTGTCCTTGGAACTTTATAGTCCTTGAAAGCAGCTCAATGTCGGCCAGCGCCAGAGATTGCGTTAAAATGAGCGATAATTCTGTGGGGGGATAATGATGCTTAGAACAATCACGGTAGGATCCTGCGTATCCGTGCAGGGGACATATCTTGCGACCATGTCGGATGGGCGAGTCGAAGTTCGGGTTGGCAACCAAATTTTCCGCGGCATTCCCGTATCGGGAACCGCCGCAGCCTGACTGCAAGCTTCAGTGTACCACGATCAGACGCGGGCTCCTCATCGGGGCCCGTTTTTTTGATCCTTTTTGTAGCTGGCAAATAAAAACGCGCCGGCGTGGAAACCGGCGCGAGATTTTAACGACTTGCAGCAGATCAGAGCGTGCGCTCGATCTCCTCGCGGGTGAAGATTTCGATCACGTCATCAGCACGAATGTCCTCGTAGTTCTCAAACGCCATGCCGCATTCCTGACCGGACTGAACTTCGGGAACTTCGTCCTTGAAGCGTTTCAGCGTCTTCAGCGTACCTTCGTGGATCACCACATCGTCGCGCAGCAGGCGCACCCCGGCAGAGCGGCGCGCCACCCCTTCGGTCACGAGACAACCGGCGACCTTGCCGACATTGGAGACCTTGAAGACCTCCTTGATCTTCGCGTAGCCGATGAAGTTCTCGCGGATTTCGGCAGACAAAAGACCCGAGGCAGCGGCCTTCACGTCGTCGACCAGATCGTAGATCACCGAGTAATACCGGATCTCCACGCCTTTCTGGTTCGCGGCGTTCCGGGCCGGAGCATTGGCCCGAACGTTAAAGCCAAAGACCGGCGCGCCGGAGGCTTCCGCCAACCCGATATCGCTTTCCGTGATCGCGCCGACGCCCGAGTGCAGAACACGAACCCGCACCTCGTCGTTCCCGATTTTGTCCATGGCCTGAACGATGGCCTCTGCCGAACCCTGCACGTCCGCCTTCACGACGATCGGCATTTCGGTCAGGTTCTCATCTTCCTTGGCACGCTGCATCATCTGCTCCAGGGTCGTAGCAGCCCCGGCAGCAGCGCGTTTATCCTTGGCAAGCTTCTCGCGGTATTCTGCGATTTCGCGGGCCTGCGCTTCGGTGTCGGTCACGTTCAACACGTCGCCCGCTTCGGGCGTACCGTTGAGGCCCAGGACCTCTACGGGCTGCGACGGACCGGCTTCTTTCACGCGCTCACCCTTGTCGTTGACCAGTGCGCGGACCTTGCCGAACTGCTCACCCACAACAAAGATGTCGCCCTGACGCAAGGTACCGGTTTGCACCAGCACGGTCGCGACGGGACCACGGCCCACGTCAAGCTGCGCTTCGATCACGGCCCCCTGAGCGGCCCGGTCCGGGTTCGCCTTGAGTTCCAGCAATTCCGACTGCAGCGCGATGGCTTCCAGCAATTCGTCCAGACCCTGCCCCGTATGGGCCGAAACCTCGACGTCCTGAACATCACCGGACATCTGTTCCACGATCACTTCGTGCTGAAGCAGATCGGTCCGCACCTTGGTCGGATTCGCCTCGGGCTTGTCGACCTTGTTGATCGCCACGATCATGGGAACCTTCGCCGCTTTGGCGTGGTGGATCGCTTCGATCGTCTGAGGCATCACGGCGTCATCCGCTGCGACAACCAGAACGACGATATCCGTCACCTGCGCCCCGCGAGCCCGCATGGACGTAAAGGCAGCGTGACCCGGTGTATCGAGGAAGGTCAGCGCCTGACCGCCATCGGTGGTCACCTGATAGGCCCCGATATGCTGGGTGATGCCGCCCGCCTCACCAGAGACAACCTTGGCATTGCGGATCGCATCCAAAAGCGAAGTCTTACCGTGGTCGACGTGACCCATGATGGTCACGACAGGCGCACGCGGCTTCAGCGTACCCTCGTCATCCACGATCACCTTGATGACGTCCTCGACATCCGCATCCGAAACGCGAACGATATTGTGACCGAATTCCTCGATGATGAGTTCGGCGGTATCCGCGTCAACCGTCTGATTCTGTGTGACCATCATGCCGTTGTTCATCAGCGCCTTGACCACATCGCCAACACGTTCGGCCATTCGGTTGGCCAGCTCGCCGACCATGATCGCCTCGGGCACCTTGACGTCCCGTACAACCTTTTCGCGCGAGACGGGGCCGCCCATAGCCTTTTGGCGCGCCCGCTCCTGCTTGCGCTTCATCGCGGCCATGGACTTCTGACGACCGCCTTCGCCGCCTCTCAGCGCCTGATTCAGCGTCAGCTTGCCAGAACGGCGGCCATCGTCGCGGTTGTTCTTGCCACGTCCGCCGCGATCATCGCGGTCATTAGACGGGCGGGCCGGACGGTCCGGCGCCGGACGTGCGGCACCCGATTTCGCGGCGCGCGAGGCGCCGGTGTCGGCTGCGGGATCGGGCGTCGGAGCGGCGGCCTGCTTCGCGGCCTGTTCGGCATCGCGGCGCTGGCGCTCTTCCTCTTCGGCCTTGGCTTTCAGCGCTTCTTCACGCTCACGCTCTTCGCGGGCCTTGGCCTCAGCCTCCTCGCGGCGACGCTCGCGATCTTCCTCGCGAGCCTTTTCATCAGCTGCACGCTGTGCGGCTTCCTCGACTTCGCGCGCCTTGGCGGCCTGCACGGCCTTGAGACGGCGATCCATCTCGGCATCGGTGATCCCGGCAGGCCGCTTGGAGGGGTCACCACCCGCTGCGCCAGGCCCACCGGGCCTACCCGAGGCACCGCTTTTAGGCACCACAACGCGCTTGCGTTTGGTTTCCACCACGACATTCTTGGTCCGCCCATGGCTGAAGCTCTGCTTCACGTTCCCCGGACGGGACCCAGCACCACGTACACCCAAAGTCTTCTTGCCGTCGTTGTCACTCATGTGATTCATAAATCCTTTCGAGCGGGACCCTCCCGCCGTCATCAAGCCCGCAAACCCTTGAGCCTTGCGGCCTCCTCTACAACTCTTTTGCCCAGACCGCCAGTTCCTAAGGCCGCGTGTATGACAGTTTCGCGTCCAAAGGCCAATCCCAGCTCATCTGCAGTCAACCAGCCGATAAATTTACCGCCAAAAGGGGTCGAGAGCTTGCTCTTGCCGCGCCCCGATCCGTCGCTGGCCTGTATGAGCACATCAGCCTCATCCTTGCCCAGCCAATCCTTGACCCGCTCATAGCCGGCGACCGCATCGCCGGACTTGCGCGCCAGGGCCAGCAACCCGGTCACCCGGGCCACCAATTGCGTCTCGACCTGTGCCACCAGATCCGCCGGTACCGTGACCGGGGCCTTGGCCGCCCTTGCAAACAGCTTTTTCGCAACCGCCTTGTCCAATGCCTCACGGTCAGCTGATACCCAGATGCCGCGTCCCGGCAGCTTTTCCAGAACATCCGGCACGATCTGCGATTCCGGGCTCACGACGAAGCGGATCAGCCCGTTCTTGGGCTGAACCTCGCCTGTGGCGATGCACTTACGCTCCGGTCCGTCGGACCTGTCTTTGGCCTGGCCGCCTCTGCTCATCTCGGCGCCTCCGAAGCTCAGGCGTCCGCCTGAACCTCGACCTCCTCGGATGCCTCTTCGGACTCCAGCTCAGCCGGATCGACCCAACCCAGAAGGACCCGTGCCGTCATCACCAGATGCTGGGCTTCTTCCAGGGACATCTCAAAGGGTTCGAGAATGCCGTCATCCTTGACGCGCTCCCCGTCGACCGTAGTCCAGCCGCCGGCCAGTTCCCAATCCGCACAGGTCGCGAAATCTTCCAGGGTCTTCACGTCGTCCTCGGCCAATGCCTGAACCATTTGGGGTGTCAGACCCTCAAATTCAATGAGGCTGTCTTCCGCGCCCAGCGACCGCGCCTTTTCAAGGGCCGCCTTGGCCTGCGCTTCCAGCACATCGCGGGCACGGGCCTGCAATTCATTCGCCGTGTCCTGATCGACACCGTCGATCACCAGCAGTTCGTCCACTTCGACATAGGCCACCTCTTCGAGATTGGTGAAACCTTCGGAGACCAGAAGCTGCGCGAAGAACTCATCCAGATCGAGGTTGTCCATGAACAACTGCGTCCGCTCTTCGAATTCCTTCTGACGGCGGGCCGATTCCTCTTCCTCCGTCATGATGTCGATGTCGAGCCCGGTGAGCTGCGAGGCCAGCCGCACGTTCTGACCGCGACGACCGATAGCGAGGCTCAATTGTTCCTCGGGGACGACGACCTCGATCTTGCCGGCTTCCTCGTCCAGAACCACCTTGGACACCTCGGCGGGTTGCAATGCGTTCACCAGAAACGTCGGCTGATCCTCGTTCCACGGAATGATGTCGATCTTTTCGCCCTGAAGCTCGTTTACCACGGCCTGCACGCGGCTGCCGCGCATCCCGACACAGGCGCCGACCGGGTCGATCGAACTATCGTAGGAAATCACGGCGATCTTGGCGCGCGACCCGGGGTCACGGGCGACTGCCTTGATGTCGATGATGCCGTCGTAGATCTCGGGCACTTCCATCTTGAACAATTCCGCCATGAACTGCGGGTCAGTCCGGCTGAGGAAGATCTGCGGGCCGCGCTGTTCGCGGCGCACATCCTTGATGTAGCAGCGGATGCGGTCATTGGGGCGATAGCTTTCGCGGCCAATCTTTTCGTTGCGGCGCAGGATGGCTTCGCCCCGGCCCACATCGACGATGATGTTGCCGTATTCCTCGCGCTTGACCTGACCGTTGATGATCGTCCCTGCGCGGTCCTGGAATTCCTCGAACTGGCGGTCACGCTCTGCTTCACGCACCTTTTGCAGGATCACCTGCTTAGCGGACTGGGCGGCGATCCGGCCCATGTCGACCGGCGGAACCTCTTCGACAAAGGTGTCACCGATCTGCGGCTCGGCCATATACTGTTTGGCCTGATCGACGGTCAGTTCAGCCTGATAATTTTCGAGCAGATCATCCTCGACCACAGTGCGCACACGGGTAAAGGCGGCGCGGCCCGTCTTGCGGTCGATGGACACGCGGATGTCCATTTCCGCGCCGTACCGGCTTTTCGCCGCACGGGCGAGCGACTCTTCCATCGCCTCGATGACCAGACCGGGGTCGATCATCTTTTCGCGTGCCACCGCCTCGGCGGTTTGCAGCAGCTCAAGCTGGTTTGCAGAGGTAATCGCCATGTGTCAGTCCTCCTCGGAACCTGTCTCTGTCTCGATATCGTCAAATTGGCTGTCGTCGATGGTTTCGTCGGACGTATTGCCGGCGGCCTTGCGGGCGCGCAGCATCTCGCGGATAAGATCGTCGGTCAGCACCAGCTTGGCCTCGGCCAGCCAGTCGAAGTGCAGACCCACGGTCCCCTCGTCGATGTTGATCAGAACCTCGCCACCCTCGACGCCGGCCAGAACGCCCTTGAAGCGTTTGCGCCCGTCGATCAGTTCGGCGGTCTCGATCTTGGCCTCGTAACCCTCAAAGGTCTCGAAATCCTTCAGCCGGGTCAGGGGCCGATCGATTCCGGGGCTGGAGACCTCCAGCGTATAGGGGTCGCTCACCGGATCCTCGACGTCGAGGGTGGCAGAGACCGCCGTGGAAATCTCGGCGCATTCATCGACCTCGATGCCGCCATCGGGGCGCTCGGCCATGATTTGCAGCGTCTTGGTCTGCCCGCCCATCAGGCGCAGGCGCACCAGTTCGAACCCCATGTCGGCGATGACGGGGCTAACGATCTCGGCCAAACGGCGGTCGATGGCGGTCTTGGCGATAAGGTCCATTGGGACGGGTATCTCCGGGCACAAAAAAACGGGCGCGCGGCCCGTTGTTGCTTCGGTGGAGCGTTTCGGCCAGAGCCAGCAACACGCCGCTGTTGAGGGGCATATAGGCCCCGGACGGACGAATCGCAAGCCCATTCTCACCCCTCCCTCTGGCGGGTCGCGCATGCTATTGGCAAGCAAAGCGATCTGGACGGAGACACCATGACCCAAGCAATCCCCACGCCCCCCGACGACAACTGGCATCCGGTCGATGATTCGGGCTTTATCGAACACGTCGGACCGCTGTTCGTCCGTCAGGTCGGGACAGAGCCGACCTGGATCGGATTTCGACCCGATCAGCGTCACCGCAATTTGAACGGCGTGGTCCAGGGCGGCATGTTGATGACCCTCGCCGACCGCGGCCTGGGCCGGATCGCCCGGACGCGATATAATGGTGGTCCCGTGGCGACGGTCAATTTCAGCTACGATTTCATCGGTGCCGCGCCATTAGGCCAGTTCGTCCATATCGAACCGAAGGTCGCAAAGGAAACCGGGACGATGCTCTTTATGCAGGGTGAGGTGTTCTGCGACGGCGATCTGATTGGTCGCGCCCATGGCATCTGGAAAAAACTCAAGCGCAAGCCGGAATAAGGGCGATACGGGATCGCGCCGTTTGCAATTGGCAGAGGGGCGCTGCCCCCGGCCTGCGGCCTCCCCCGGAGTATTTGGAACGCGGTGAAAATCAGGTTTCCCGGACCTGCCGGGCGACCTCGCGGTCAGCATGCGCCTTGGCGCGAAGCTGCGCCATCTCTTCTTCTGTGCGCGATTCCGTATTGCAGTAGTCGCGCTTCCAGTCGGCAGTCTCGGCCCAGACCTGCGGGTTCACCTGGGTTTGACCCGGACCGCTGGTGGTATCGAACAGACGAAGAGCCAATGCCAGGGTCTCGGCCTGCGAATCTGGATCATGCGGCTTGCCCGCCGCGTTACCCAATGGAAAGTCGGAAAACAGAAAGCGGGGCGGACCCGCATGTTCCACTATATCCCGCGCACTGCCCATGATGAGAGTAGGGATACCGGCGGCTTCCAGGTGGCGGGCGACGAGTGTCGCGGACTGATGGCAGACCGGACAGTTCGGCACAAAGAGCGCCGCCTCCGCCCCGTCCTCGCGACAGCGGCGCAGAATCTCCGGCGCGTCGACCTCCAGAGTGTGGCGCTGCGACCGATTGGTCGGCAACCCGTGAAACCGCGTTGTGAGCGATCCAAAGAGAGACCCTTCGACTGCGCGCAATGCGGGCAGTGGAAACCAGCTGCCGGGATCGGTCATGGTGGTGTGGTCCCGGTCGATCGCAACGTGAGAGACACGCAGATCGTGATCCTGCCGCATGTCGCCGGAGTACACCTTGTAGAATTTCGCCGCAGCATTGTAAGGCGCGCCCGGTCCCTGATCGCCCTTCTCGGGATCGTAGGGAGCAGCGGTCGTGATCAGGGTCAGCGCCGATTGCGAGATCGGTTTTGACGGCTTGGTAAAGGGAATATCGTCGTTCTGCGCCCAGACGTAGGGATTGCCGAACCCCAGCGCGAGATACCAGTCGCGGGTGCGCTGCATGTATGGGATCGGGGTGTCATCTGTATCGGTCATCAGCTTCCCAACGTATCGTTAGCGATACGGTTGGTGGCCCGCACCAGTTCGGCCGAGATGCCCGGCTCCGACAGCGCATGCCCTGCGTCCCCGATGATTTGAAGTTCACCATGCGGCCAGCGGGCGGCCAAGGTATAGGCCGTCGCGGGCGGGCAGATCATGTCATAGCGCCCCTGCACGATCACACCGGGGATATCCGCGATCTTGTCCATGTTGTTCAGGATATGCTCGTCTTCGGGCAGCCAGCCGAAATTGGTGAAGTAGTGGTTTTCTAACCTGGCGAAAGCGCGGGCGTAATCCCCAGGAGCCTCCCCCCCAAGGCCTGCCGTGCGTATGGAGGCCAGCGAATTTTCCCAGCCCGACCAAATGCGACCGAACATGACTTCCTGCTTCATATCCCCGCTGAACAACCGGCGATGATAGGCGGCGATCATGTCGTGACGCTCATCCTCGGGGATCGGGTCCTGAAATCGCGCCCAGGCTTCAGGCCAAAAGGCGCCTGCACCGCCCTGATAAAACCAGCTGAGTTCCTTGCGGCTCATCAGGAACACACCGCGCAACACCAGATGATGCACCCGGTCGGGATTGGCCTGCGCATAGAGCAACGACAGTGTCGCGCCCCAGCTACCGCCAAAGACCACCCACTGATCAATGCCGAGAGTTTCGCGAATCAGTTCGATGTCCGCAACAAGGTGCCAGGTGGTGTTCTCACTGACGCTGGCATGGGGACGCGACCGCCCGCAGCCACGCTGATCAAAGAGGATAACGCGGTAATGCGCCGGATCGAAATAGCGCCGCATCGCCGGGCTGCATCCACCGCCGGGGCCGCCATGCAACACCACCACCGGCGCGCCCTCGGGGTTGCCCGATTGCTCCATGTAAATGGTGTGACCCTGCCCGACGTCGATCATCCGCTGATCGAAAGGGTCAATCGGCGGATAAAGGTAGGAAGCTGCGCTCTTTTGGCCCGAGGACTTGTCCATGATCTGCTCTATATTAATCCAAGAGTAGAATGACCCCAAGGATCCGGAAATGCAATCGACCGCCCCGCGCACCGACACCATCGACCCGGCCGAAGTCGCCAAGTTCGAGGCGATGGCGGCTGATTGGTGGAATCCCGATGGCAAGTTCAAGCCGTTGCACATGATGAATCCCTGCCGGCTGGACTATATCACCCGCCAGATCGCCGCCGAGTTTGACCGCGACATGACCAGGGACAAGCCCTTTTCTGGCTTGCGGATCCTCGACATCGGCTGTGGCGGCGGGTTGCTCTGCGAACCGATGGCGCGATTGGGTGCGACGGTCGTCGGCGCCGATGCGGCCGAGGGCAATATCCCCGTCGCAGAGGTGCATGCCCATCAGTCCGGGCTTGAGATCGACTACCGCCACACCACCGCCGAGGCTTTGGCCGAGGCAGGCGAGGTTTTCGATGTTGTTCTCAACATGGAAGTGGTCGAACATGTCGCCGACCCCCTCGCCTATTTGACCGCCTGTCACGATCTGCTGAAACCGGGCGGGCTGCACATCTGTTCGACCATCAACCGCAACCCCAAGAGCTTTGCCGCCGCGATTGTCGGGGCCGAGGTCGTCATGCGCTGGTTGCCCAAGGGCACGCACGACTGGAAAAAATTCATCACCCCGGATGAACTGTTCGATCTTATGCGCCAGGCCGGTCTCGATCCGGTGGACCGCAAAGGGTTCGTCTTTAACCCCGTCTCATGGCAATGGCGGATTTCGGACCGGGATCTTTCGGTGAATTACGTCACGGCCTCGATCCGACCCTGATTTCTGTGCTGATCATTCCAGCCGGCCGCGCAGCTCCCTTAGGATGGGCAGAACAGCGCGCACCCGGTCCGCGCCCAGCGCGCCGATCAATTCACCGACCATCGGAGATATGCCTTCGAGCGCTGTGTCGCGCGCCTGTCGTCCCGCGGGCGAAATACCGACCATCTTGCGCCGCGCATCGTCCCAATCGGGACGGATATGCACATATCCCGACCATTCAAGCCGCGACAGGGTGTTTGTCATCGCACCGCGCGTCACGTGAAACGTCTGGGCCAGCTGCGCAGGCGTGCGTTCCTCGCTGACATGGGCGAGATGGTTCAACACTGAAAAATGCGAGATTTCCATCCCCTTGGGCAACACCTTTGACAGCCGATTGCGGACCAGCTGGTCGGCCGTCAGGATCTCGCTGAAGAGCGCGATGGCCAGAGAATGGTTCGGGTCCGTCATGTGGCGAGAGTATACTCACGATCATGTGAAAGCGATGCGATGCGGCGACGCGCCTGATCGACCCGGTCCATATCGAGATCGACGAGGTGGATGCCCACCTCCTCGCCCCCATCCAGCAGCACTTCGCCCCAGGGCGCCACGACCAGGGAATGACCGTAGGTGCTGCGCTGCTTGCCCTTGGTGATTGCGTGGTCGCCCGACTGCGCCGGGGCGAGCACAAAGCAGCCGGTTTCAATCGCGCGCGCCCGCAAGAGCGGCTCCCAATGGGCCGCGCCGGTGACGGGTGAAAAGGCCGCCGGGACCGTCAGGATCTGCGCCCCGCCCTGCGCCAGCGTGCGGTATAGCGCAGCAAACCGCAGATCGTAACATACGGTCATGCCGATGCGGGCAAAGCCGGCATCCACCACCACCGCACGCGTTCCGGGGCGATAACCGGCGCTTTCACGATATGTTTCCTCGGGCGTGACATCGACGTCGAACATGTGGATCTTGTCGTACCAGCCAGCGATGCGCCCATCCGGCGCGATCATGTAGGACCGATTGGCAAACCGCCCGTCCGGATCATCCGTCTGCACCCCGATGGAGCCGAGCAAGAGCCAGACGCCCTGTGCCGCCGCCTCTTCGCGCATTCCGGCGAGGAAGGGGTTGCCGGCCTCCGGTTCCAGCACCTTGTCCTGATGACTGCGGCTTGCAGAGACGCAATTCGTCACCTCGGGTGTCAGAACGAACCCGGCACCCTGCGCGGCTGCGTCCCGAACCATCTCGCGCACCATCGGAAGGTTGTCCGCAGGCATCTCGGACGAGGTGATCTGAAGCAGCGCCGCTTTCATGTCAGTCCGCCAGCATCGGGTCGAGCTTGCCCGCGCGATGCAATGCGCTGAGCTCATCATACCCGCCGACGTGTTCGTCACCGATAAAGATCTGCGGCACCGTGTGTCGGCCCGCGCGCTGCATCATCTCCTGCTTCTTGGCCGGATCGCGCATCACGTCGATCTCGGTATAGGCGACGTCCTTTCCGTCCAGCAGACGTTTGGCGGCGGAGCAAAAGCCGCAAATCGGGGTGGTGTACATGACAACAGGTTTCATATCGGGTCTCCGGTATCCTTTCCGGGGAACGTAGCATCTTTCACCGCGCGCGCCAGAGTGAGGACGCAAACCGAGGCCGCGCCCGCCCGCAACAGAGCCTCAGTGCCCGCCGAAAGCGTCGCACCCGAGGTCATGACGTCATCAACCAGCAGGATTGCGCGACCCTTTACCATGGCGGCGCGACGCGGGTGGATCGTCAGCGCACTGTCGAGAGTCGCGAACCGCTCAGCCCGGCCCTTGCCATCCAGAACAGGTGTCTGGTGTCGTCGCAACAGGAGGTCGGGACAGAACTGTAACTCCAACGCCCGCGCCGCGCCCCGCCCCAACAGAAGCGACTGATTATAACGCCGCTTGACCCGCCGCCGCCAATGGAGGGGGACGGGTGCAATCAACATACCGGGGCGAACGAGGTCGCCCGCGACCCGCGCCATCCACTTCGCTGCAGGCGTGGCGAAATCCATGCGATCGCCGTGTTTCAGGCCCAGAACGATCCTACGCCCGTTACCGCCGTAGACCATCGCCGTGCGGCCACTGCGCCAGGGTCGCGGCATCGACAGGCAATCGTCGCAGCGATCCTCGCAGGTCGCGAAATCCCCGACCAAAGGCACGCCGCAGGCATCGCATATGGACCCTCCGACAAAGGGCGTCTCGCGCCAACACCGGCCACAAAGCCCTTGATCCGTCTCGACCAGCGCGTTGCAGGTCAGGCACCCCGGCGGGTAAACCAATCGCAAGCCTGTTTGCAGTACCCTCGCGACGCGCATATCTACCCTCCATGACCGGATCACAGCCCCCCCGCCTGACCGACCGCAACGCATTGCGACGCAACCGTCAGCGCACGCGCGCGGATGCCATGTTCCTGCACGACATCGCCATCGAGGACATTCAGGATCGCCTGTCGATGGTTAACAGGACGTTTAGCGAACCGGCGATTGTCACCGGGCATCCTCAGGTCTGGACCGGCGTCACAGGTCAGTCCGAACGCGTCGTGGCGGATGACGAGGTGCTGGACCTGACCCCCGGCACCCATGATCTGGTGATCCACGCCATGGCGCTGCACTGGGCGGACGACCCCATCGGGCAGATCATCCAATGTCGCCGGGCGCTGCGCCCCGATGGTCTGTTCCTCGCCGTACTGCCGGGCGGGCAGACCCTGCATGAATTACGCGCCACGCTGGCCCAAGCCGAAAGCGATGTGACCGGGGGTCTGTCGCCCCGTGTCGCCCCAATGGCGGAA
Organism: Pseudooceanicola sp.; assembly: GCA_002709085.1. Taxonomy (GTDB): domain Bacteria; phylum Pseudomonadota; class Alphaproteobacteria; order Rhodobacterales; family Rhodobacteraceae; genus Pseudooceanicola. The sequence goes on from PAPR01000043.1 coordinate 21,608, forward strand.
ATCCGGGACCTTGGCGCATTGCTCCAACGGTCGGGCCTGGCCTTGCCGGTGGCCGACGGGCATCCCTTTCCGGTCAGCTATGCCTCCGCCTTGCATCTGATGCGCGAGTTGCGCGCCATGGGTGAGGGCAATGCGTTAGAAGCCCGTCAACGCAGACCGACGCGCCGCGCCGTCCTGAACCGCGCCGCCGAGGTCTACGCCGCGCATTATCCGGCCGAGGACAACCGCATCACCGCGACATTCGAGCTGATTACCCTGACCGGCTGGGCGCCGGACGAAAGCCAGCCCAAACCGCTACGCCCCGGCTCTGCCGCAAGCCGGCTTTCGGATGCGCTGAATGCGCGCGAAGTCCCGCTAAAGGATTGACCCCCGACGCGAAGTCGCTACGTCCGAAACATCATCAGCGAGGGAAGACCATGACCAACGCCCGCCCGGCCCATGCGGCTGCCGATCATCCCGCCCTCCCGCGCGAGAAGGTGGGCGTGCTGGTGGCGAACCTCGGCACGCCGGACAATACCGATTACTGGTCGATGCGCCGCTACCTGAGCGAGTTCCTCTCGGACAAACGTGTGATCGACTACCCGCGGTGGAAATGGCAACCGATCCTGCAAGGCATCGTGCTGAGCATCCGGCCCTTTAAGTCCGGTGCGGCCTATCGGACGATCTGGAACAAAGAGGCCGATGAATCGCCCCTCATGACCATCACGCGTCAGCAGACGGCCAAGCTGAGCGACGCGATCAGCGCGCGCTACGGGGATGATGTGATGGTCGATTTCTGCATGCGATACGGCAATCCATCGACCCGATCCAAGGTGCGCGCCATGGTTGCGGCGGGCTGCACGAAAATCCTGTTCTGCCCGCTCTACCCGCAATATGCCGGGGCGACGATGGCGACCGCGAACGATGAATTCTTTCGCGCGTTGATGGGGGAAAAGTGGCAGCCAGCGGTGCGTACCCTGCCCCCCTATTTCGACGATGAGGCCTATATAGACGCGCTTGCCGGATCAGTGGAACGCGCCTACGCCTCGGCGGATCAGGAACCCGATGTGCTGGTCTGCTCCTATCACGGCTTGCCGTTCCGCTATCTGACCGAAGGCGATCCCTACCATTGCCAATGTCAGAAAACGACGCGCCTGCTAAAGGAACGGTTGGGCTGGGCGGATGATCGAATCATCACGACCTTTCAGTCAAAATTCGGTCCCGAGGAATGGTTGCAGCCTTACACGGTCGAAGAGGTCGCGCGGCTTGCCGAACGAGGGCGCAAACGGATCGCGGTAATCGCGCCCGCATTTTCGGCCGATTGCATCGAAACATTGGAAGAGATCAACGAGGAGATCCGCGAAAGCTTTGAGCGCGCGGGCGGCGAGGCGTTTACCTATATCCCCTGCCTCAACGACGGCGAGGCGCATATCGCCGCGCTCGTAGGGCGGATCGAGGCGAACTTGTCCGGCTGGCTGGATTAACATCACAAGGTGCGGCGTCACGATATCGACTGACCAGACCCGAACATTCAGAACACCGGAAACAGAAAAAGGCGGTGCATTGCACCGCCTTTTCCCACTGAATCTCTTCAGCTGATCTTAGCGCGATGCTGCAACTGCAACAACTGCAAGAAGCAGCAGCGGGATCAGGATACCGCTCGACGAAGAAGTGGTTTCTTCGACGATGACGGGTGCTTCGATAACAGGCTCGGCGTAGGAGCCGGCGGTTGCGGTCGAAGCTGCGGCTGCCAGAACGGCTGCGAGAACGAGTTTCTTCATAGTATCCTCCAGATGTAACGCTGGAAAGGCACACACACCTATCCAGCACCCAAGACTTACCTCGTAACTCGTTCTAACCAGCAATTTTCGGCGATTGCAATTACTTGTTAAGCGCCGTTCGTGCTGCGGTGCCGCACTGTCGTCAAATAAGCAACACCTGAGTCCCGACGTTCGTCATCTCAAAAAGCTGGGTGATGTGCTCGTTGTAAAGCCCGATGCAGCCGTTCGAAGACCGGCGTCCGATCTTGCGTGTGTCGTGGGTCCCGTGGATACGATAATACGTCCAGCCAAGGTACAGCGCCAGCGGGCCCAGCGGATTGTCGGGCGCGCCGCCTTCGACGACGGCAGGCCACTCGGGGTTACGCTTGCGCATGTTCGGCGTCGGCCGCCATGTCGGTTTGACCACTTTCTGGATCACCGTGGTGCGACCCCGCCGCGTCAACTCTTCGGAGACGGGAACCGAGGTCGGGTAGAGCATGTAGGTCGACTGATCCTCCGACCAGTAATGCAGCGCCCGACTGTCGATATCGACAAGGATCGCGCCGTTGTTGGTATTGGAGAAGTAGGGCCGCCAGTCCAGCGACCGGAAACTGGAGATGTTGTGGCGCACAACCTCCGATGGATCGCGCTCTACTTCGGTCGAGTTTTCGAAAGGCGATGCATAGGTGGAATTCGTTTGGGCAAGCGCCGGTGTCGCCAATGCGGCGGCGGAGCCGGCAAGGAACGACCGGCGAGACTTCAGATGGCTTTTCATGACTGACCTGACTGCGCTGGATTGGTTAAGAGTTCACGCTACAATATGGGCTGAATGCGCAAGAAACAAATCAAACCCCCGCGAGACCGGCGAAGTCACACCGATGTGGGTTTGAATAGCGACGCCGCATTCGCTAGGAGTTCTAGGACATGAATATCATCGAGGACAGAGACTAATGCGGCTACCCCTCCTTATCGCTTCGGCCCTTATCGCCCTGACGGCATGTACCCCGGTCACGACCGACACCCCGCCGCGCCTTGGCGCCGACGGCAAGCCGCTGCCGAAACTCTATCGCATTCCGGCCTCGGCAAAGGCGACGATCCCCTATGAGGTTCTCGATGCTGTCAACAGCCTGCGCGCCGCATCCGGCGCCGGGCCGGTTCAGATCGACACCCGCCTGACGGCCGCCGCGGCGACCCATGCACGGGATATGTCGCAGCAGAACCGCCCCTGGCATTTCGGGTCTGATGGGTCCTCGCCGATCGACCGGGTGCGCCGGGTCGGATACTCGGGCCAACTGCTGGGCGAAAATATCTCGGAAACCTACGAGACAGAGCTTGAGACCCTCGCCGCCTGGATGGATCAACCCGACACCCGGCGCGTCATCCTGGACAAGCGGGCGCGCGATATGGGCTTTGCCTGGCATCAGGAGAACAACGGCAAAATCTGGTGGGACATGATCATCGGCGGCGGCTCCGGCGTGGCTACGCCCGGAACCTGATCAGGCTCAGTGTCGGGGCGCTCTGCCCCTTCACCCTCTTTCGACGCGCAGATTCCAGCGGTGCGCTCCGTTACCGGCACGCACCGAACAAGGGTCAGGGATAGACGGTGATGATCGTACCGTCGCCCACCATGGCGTAGATATCTTCGATCTCGTGATCCTCCACAGCGATGCAGCCTGCCGTCCAGTCGCGGCGCAGCGCCTTTTTCTTGGAATTGGGCTGGCCATGGATAAAGATGTTGCCGCCCGCGCTCTTGCCCTGACTTGAGGCAAAGGCGAAATCCTCGGTGTTGGGATAATTCATCCCGACCGACAGGTAGAATTCGCTATTCGGATTGCGCCGATCAATGCGGTAGGTGCCCTCGGGGGTTTTTCCGTCCCCTTCGAACTGCTTGTGACCGACCGGGGCAAAGCCCAGGGCGATATCGTAACTTTTCAGCACGTCCTTGTTGTGCATCAGATACATCTTGCGGTCCGCCTTGTAGACGAGGATCTGCGTCACCTCGGGACCGTTGTAGGTTTTGAACTTGCCGGAACAACCCGCGAGGCTGAATGCCATCACGACTGTCAGAATCAAGGATAGAAATCGCATACTGCCGCCCATATTTTTTCAGACCTTATAGTCCGGAATCCGGTTTCGAGAAAGCGATCTCATGCGACTCACGATCATGTGAGGCGGAACCCTGCCACCATTTCAACGTGCGATGACCATCGAAATTGGTCGATCACCGTGATCGGATCCATGACGTATCCCGCTGCGATCAAGTGCCCGGCGTCCCGTGCAAAGGTCACCGGATTGCAGGAGACATGCGCGATCACCGGCACCCGCGCCTTGGCCAGCTCCTCAATCTGCGCCTCGGCTCCGGCGCGCGGCGGGTCGATCACGATGGCGTCGATCTTGCGCAGATCCTCCGCGATCATCGGGTTGCGAAAAAGGTCTCGCGTCACGCTGCGCACCTTCTTCAGTCCCGGCGTGTCGCGCCACCCCCTGTCCAGTGCCTTGGTCATCGCCGCGACGCCTTCGACTGCCAGAACCTCCGAGCGCTGCGCGAGCGGAAGGGCAAAGGTGCCCACGCCCGCAAAGAGATCCGCGATTTGGGCCGCACCTCGGGTGATCTTGCTAACCGCGGCCATTAGCGCGGCTTCGCCTGCATGGGTGGCTTGCAGAAACGCCCCCGGCGGCGGCAGAACCAGCGCAGGACCAAAGCGTTGCAGGGGCGGGCGGCGCGAAAGCTCAAGCTCATCGCCCCATGCCAGCCGGGCCAGGTCATGGCGCGCTGCCACTTCGGCTAACTCAACTTCGAGGTCACGGTCCAACGGCTTGCCACCGCTGACCAGTACGTCGATTCCGGACTCCGACAGAGTGGCCATGACGTGAAGCTCCGCCTTGCGCGACCCGCCGATGACGGCCAACGCCTCTGCCACGAGGCGGGCCGGCATGAGATCGGGGTGCAGTAACTGGCAGTCGGGAATGTCCACGATCACGCCCGATGCGCGGCCATGGAACCCCGCCAATGCGCCTTTCTTGGTGCGACGCGCCGAAAGGGTCGCACGACGCCGCGACCGAGGCGGGGAAGTCTCGATCCCGGCAATCTCAACCTCCAGCCCGTGCGCCCGCAGCGCATCCACCACGATGCCCGCCTTCCAATCGCTGACGAATGCGTCCGAGGCGTGTTGCACCTGACAGCCGCCGCAACTACGGAAATGGCGACAGGGCGCTGCGACACGATCGGTGGAGGGGCGGACAATCTTCACCTCGCTCAACCGCGTACCGTCGAGGCTCCCGCTGACGGTTTCACCCGGCAGGGTCATGGGGGCAAAAACCGGCCCAGGCGCAATGCCGTCGCCGTGATGTCCAAGTCGTTGAATAATGTGTTCGCTCATGGTGCCCGGATACAGCGACGCAGTGTGTCGGGCCAAGCCCTATTCCGCAGCATCCCGCGCGCCGATGAATCCGCCCGACTGGCGGCTCCAGTAGCGCGCATAAAGTCCGCCCTTGGCCAGAAGATCGTCGTGGCTGCCCAACTCGACGATTCGACCCTGATCGAGAACGGCAATCCGGTCCATATGCGAAATCGTGGAAAGACGATGTGCAACGGCAAGGACCGTCTTACCCTCCATCACACGCTCCAGCGCGGACTGGATCGACGCCTCGACCTCGGAATCGAGCGCTGACGTCGCCTCGTCCAGAACGAGGATCGGAGCATCCTTGAGGATCGCGCGCGCCAAGGCGATGCGCTGGCGCTGACCGCCCGACAGTTTCACCCCGCGTTCACCAAGACGCGCGGAATAGCCTTCATTGCCCAGATGGTCGCTGAGGGTGCGGATGAACAGATCCGCCTCGGCCTGACTCGCCGCGGCAAAGACTTCCTCCTCCGTTGCCTCGGGACGCCCGTAGCGTATGTTTTCCATCGCCGATCGATTGAACATCGCGGTTTCCTGCGTGACCATGCCGATCTTGCGCCGCAAACTGTCCTGTGTAACCGAACTGATGTCCTGCCCATCGATCAATATGTGCCCCGATTCAGCATCGTAGAGCCGCATCAGTAGCGCCACGAGCGTCGATTTCCCCGCGCCCGATGCACCGACGATCCCGAGCTTTTCGCCCGGCTTAATGTCCAGCGTCACACTGTCGACCCCACCCACATCACCGCCATAGGTGAAGGTGAGGCTATCCAGAACGACGCGCCCTTCCGGCACGTTCAGATCGACCGCGCCAGGCTTGTCTTCCAACCGCATGGGGTGCGCCAAAGTCCGCATCCCATCCTCCAGCTCACCGATATTCGCCGAAATCCCCATCAGCGTGAACGAGACCCAACCTGTCATCTGCGCCAGCCGGATCGCAACCGTACCCGCCGCGACAATCGCGCCGACCGTGGTCGCGCCGGTTGACCAGAGCCACAGTGATCCGCCGACAAGAATCACCGGCAGCGCCCCGGCCAAGGTCATCAACAACACTCGAAAGGTCACCGAAACCTTGGCGAAATCGTAGGCCCGATTGCGAAATTCGCCAATGGCGCGCAGGGCGACACGATCCTCATAATCCGCATGGGCGAACAGCTTGACCGTCTTGATGTTGGTGATCGTATCGACAACCTGTCCCGACACCATCGCACGCGCGGCGGCGCGCGCCTTTGCCCGCTGGCGGATGCGCGGCAGGAAATACCGGATCAGCGCCACGTATCCGATGAACCAAACGCCAAACCCCGCAACCAGCCAAGGATCAATCGTAAAGATCAACACCGCCGCGCCGATAATCGAGCTCATCGCGAAAACGACTGAGTTGATCGTTTCCATCGACACTTCGGTCATCGCGCTGGCGCTTTGCATTTGCTTCTGTGAAATTCGTCCGGCGAAATCATTGTCGAAATACGTCACGCTCTGACCCATGGTCCAGCGATGCAGCCGTGACAGGGTGAGACTCCAAACATTCGGCATGATGAAGAGCGTGTTCGCAGCCGAACTCAAGCCCATCAGAACCGGTCGCGCCAGCATGAAGAACGCCAGCGCGATCAGGATCATAGTCAGGCTTTCGCCGGTAAACGCGAGGTCCGGGCCAGCCGCCGTCGCCCGGTCGATGACCGCGCCGAGGATCCAGGCCGAGCCGACTTCGACCGTGCCGGCAATGGCCGAAAGAACGCAGGCCACGCTGATGACGGGCCATGCGCCACGCAACAGCCAGCCGATATAGCGCATCAACGTCGCGGGCGGCGGCCCATCGGCAGGTTTGAACGGGTCAATGAAACGGCTGGTGTCAAAGGGCATGTGGGTCTCGGATGGTTACCCGTTGAACGTAGCGCGCAACGCGGCGGTTCAACCATCCCCCTCGGCGCACAATGCCGCGCGTGTGAGCGCGAACCCCGAGGCGATCCAGCGCGCCTCAAGCTCACGCATACGAACGCCGAGCGCCGCGCCGCTGTACTGCGGCATCAGATCGCCCGGTTTCACTGGAAACGTCGCGACCGCCCCGCGTCGGACAGCGGCGAAGTCATCGGCGCAGGTCGGGGTCTCCAGCATCGCTCCTCGCAAGAGAAGGATATTTTCGCCCTGCTCCGCGCCAAAGCGATACCCCAATTCTTCCGGCGACATAGCGTTTTGAACACCCTCGCGCAGGGTTGCCAGGGCTTTCGACTCAGCCTTGCTCAGCCGCAAATCAGCGACCGGATCGGTCCCGCCCAATGCAGCAAGACGGCGCATGGGATCGGGTGGGCGACCGCCTTCCAAGTGGACCAAAGGCGCCAGCGCACGATCCTCCGCGCCCGGCAGAACATGGCCAAGCACCCCGCTGATCGCCATGACCGCGACCGCGGGGGCAGGGTCCGGGGCGTTCAGCAATTTGCGCATTTCCTGCCCGATCCGTTCGCGCGACAGGTTTGCCACAGTGTCGGCGGTCGCGGCGATGGCCGACAGGGCGTCGCTATCCATCCCCGCCTGAGGGTCGCCGTACCAAGCGTGAAACCGAAAAAACCGCAGGCTCCGCAGCGCATCCTCTGTGATCCGCGCGACCGGGTCGCCGACGAACCGCACCCGCCGCGCGTGCAGGTCGGGCAACCCCTCCAACGGGTCGATCACCTCACCCGTCGCGGTCGCATAGAGGGCGTTCATGGTGAAATCGCGACGCGCGGCATCCTCACCCACCGCATCGGAAAACTGCACGACCGCGTGACGACCATCCGTCTCGACATCACGTCGGAACGTGGTGACTTCGTGACCTCGCCCCTTCGCGACGAGGGTCACAGTCCCATGCGCGATCCCCGTGGGAACGACCTTGATGTCGCTGGATTCCGCCAGTTCAGTCACGATTTCAGGACGCGCATCGGTCGCGATATCGATATCCCCGACGGGACGATCCAATAACGCATCGCGCACACAGCCCCCAACGAAAAGGGCCTGATACCCGCCGTTTTCAAGCGCCCGAAAAACCGCCCGCGTTCCCGGATGATCCATCCAAGCGCCACGGATCCGCGTCATGCCAGCCGGTCCGCAAGAACGCGGCAGATCATCGCCGTCGCACCCCAGATGTAGTAGGGACCCCATGGCACGACATAGTATCGACGAGTTTCGCCGCGCCATCGCCGATCTTGAATGCGATAGTTCTCCACATCCAGCAAATGCGCGAGCGGCACATCAAACGCCTCCTCCACCTCGCCCGGTTCAGGGCGCAGGGAAAAATCGCTTTTGATCCGAGCCACGACCGGAGTCATGGAAAATACGCTGACCGTTTCATGCGGCGGCAGGTATCCGAGCACATCGACAAGCCCATTGGGTAAGCCTATCTCTTCCTCGGCCTCCCGTATGGCGGCGGCGGTGACATCGAAATCGCTCTCTTCGACCTTACCGCCGGGGAAGGCGATTTGCCCCGGATGATGTTTCAGATGCGAGGTCCGCTTGGTGAGAATGACGTGCAGCGCCCCACCGCGTTCGATCAGCGGGACCAGAACACCAGCGGGGCGCAGGGGATTGGACGGAGGCATCCCGACGCCTCCGTTCACATCAAAGTCAGACGATCCAAGACCCTCGCGTGCGAGAGCTGCGCGAATACGGTCGAAACTGGCGGCCTCAGCCTTCACTCGGGCCCTCCGCGTCAAAGCCGACCGAGGCGGGATCCATCACGTAATGTGCCCCACAGAATTGACAGTCTGCCGTTACCGTCCCTTCGGCCGTCGTCATCTTTTCAATGTCCTTGGCCGAATAAATCGACAGGGACTGCCGCACCTTGTCTTCGGAACAAGAGCAGCCAAATCGGACCGGCTGAGCATCAAAGACACGCGGCTGTTCTTCGTGAAACAAGCGAACGAGAAGATCCGTGGGAGAGACGCTCGGGCCAATCAGTTCCAGGGCTTCCACCGTATCAAGATGGAAGTTCACACGGTTCCAGTTCTCCTCCTCCTCGCCGTCGACGAGATCAGAGGCAAGCAATAGCCCACCTTCGCCGCTGCCGCCCTCACCAGAAACATGCGGACTGGCTTGTGGCATCACTTGGATCATGACGCCTCCGGCGCGCCAATGCTCCGCGCCGCCCGCCTCCCGGGATTTGCCGAAGGAAAGCGAAAATCGGGTGGGCAATTGCTCAGACTGCGCAAAATAAGCCTCTGCGCAGGCTTTCAGCGATCCACCGGACAACGGCGTGATGCCCTTGTAAGGCTGCATCCCCATGCCCTGATCCAGCATGATCGCAAAGTAGCCTTTGCCAACCTGTTCGATCGGCGCCTCATCGGTCAGCCGGTCACGGTCATAGCTAGCATATGCCCGGATGCGAGCTGGCTCCCCTTCCTTTTCGGGGCCGTAGTAATCGGTCGCGATCATTCGGACCGGCCCATCGGATTGCACCTGCAATTGCAATTTCCAACGCAGCTTGATGGTCTGCCCGATCAGCGCGGTAAGCAGTGCCATCTCGGCCACCAAAGCTTCGACCTTCTCGGGGTAATCATGCTGGGACAGGATGCCCTCAAGCACGCCATCCAACCGCGCAACCCGTCCGCGCACATCTGATGTATCCAGCTGAAACGGCAATACAGTGTCGTCCCAAGCCAATTTGGAGCCGAGTGTCATGGGGTTTCCTTCCGCGCGCAGTCTTGGCATATCTTTGCCAGCACCTAGGGGCAAGGACGCCCGGTTACAAGCGGGGCACCCCCCATGCGACGTTACGGAGACGCCCCTGACCCCGCTCGCAGATATCAGTTTCGACCCGGCGCCTACGCAATCCTACCGCGCGATGGCTCACTGCTGTTGACGCATCAAGCGGTCCCAGTACCCGAATTTCAACTGCCCGGCGGAGGAATAGAGCCTGGCGAATCTCCTATCTGCGCCCTCCATCGGGAGGTTCATGAGGAAACTGGTTGGGCCATTGCAGGGGCCCGTCGCGTTGGCGCGTTCAGGCGTTTCACCTTCATGCCGGACTACGACTTATGGGCCGAGAAGCTCTGCACGATCTATATGGCTAAACCTATATTTCAGCGGCACTCTCCTACTGAACCCGGACACACTGCGGTTTGGATGCCTTATCGCGCCGCGGGTGGCCAACTTGCAGATCGCGGGGCCCGAGACATTCTGGCGAAAGTGGATTGGTGAGGCCCGAAGGTCCACAAGTTTTCCCATCATTTTAATTCATCGTCACACCAATCTCTTCTGCCGAGCGCATCTCTTCACAACCGAACTCTACCCGTGACCTATTACTATTAGGTTAACTGAAAAATTCTTTTCTCTTAATCATTTAGCAACGTCTTCCCTGTACCAATCTCCGGAAACAAGGCCAATTTAGGGGGTTGATGATGACAATGCTCAGGCACACCGAGAGGACGACGCAGGGTGTTATGTGGTCCGGGCATTTGGCATCCCGACCCAATCGCCGGCCTCGTGACGGACCATGTAACTTATGCGTTTGGAAAGCGCAGCCTTAGATCAGAAACTCTGCGAGGATCGTGTCTTGAGTAATGTCACGGTAGGTAAAGCCGCTCTCTTCCATTCGATCAAAGAGGCGATGGAAATCGGAGGCTTCCTTCGTTTCGATACCGATGAGCACGGAGCCAAAATTGCGCGCGGATTTTTTCAGATATTCGAACCGCGAAATATCATCGTTCGGACCAAGAAGGCTCAGAAAATCCTTCAGCGCACCCGGACGCTGTGGCAAACGAAGTATGAAGTACTTCTTAACACCCGAATACCGCTGCGCTCTTTCCTTCACTTCAGGCAGGCGCTCAAAATCAAAATTTCCGCCAGAGGTGATGCAGACAACCCGTTTGCCACGAATCTCGTCGCGGATCATACGCAAGGCATCAATGGACAGCGCGCCGGCGGGCTCCAGAACCACGCCCTCGATGTTGAGCATGTCGAGGATCGTGATACAAATGCGATCCTCCGGCGAGGCAAGCACATCTTCCCGCCGAATATCATGCAAACGCGCCCAAGGCCGCTCTCCGATCCGGGCGACCACAGCACCATCGACAAAGCTGTCCACCTTTTTCAAGGTGACAAGACCCCCGGCTTCCACCGCAGCCGCGAGGCTGGTTCCGCCTTGCGGTTCAACGTACTTCAACGCCTGATCTTTGCCAAAATAGCTGCGTATGCCGGCCGCGAGGCCACCACCTCCGACCGGCAAAACGATCAGATCAGCGCCCTCGGCCAACTCCGCATCGATCTCGGCGCCGATGCTCGCCTGCCCCAGGATTACGTCCTCGTCGTCGAAGGGCGCCAGAAAATGGCCCCCTCTTTCATCACAAAACACTTTGGCCTCGGCCAGCGTGTCATCAAAATAGTCCCCGATCAGACGAATTTCGACCTTGTCGCCACCAAAGATACGGGTCTTCTCGATCTTCTGCTGGGGCGTCGTCACAGGCATGAAGATCACGCCGTTAACGCTGAAATGGCGACACATGTAGGCAACGCCCTGCGCGTGATTCCCCGCACTCGCACAAACAAACAGTTGCGCATCCTGCGCGTGTCGCATGGCATTGAAGGCACCCCGCAACTTGTACGAGCGAACAGGCGAGAGATCTTCCCGCTTCAGCCAGATGTCCGCGTCGTACATCTTTGACAGATGATCGTTGCGTATCAGGGGCGTCGCGGGGAATACCGAACGCATGGCCACCATGGCCGCTTTGGCCCGGTCTCTGAAATCATCGTGATCGCTCATTCTCCTTCCCTGCCTTGCCCTGCGCCGCTCGGCAAGGGGTCTCGACCTTGTGCGCCAAGCAAAAAACGGCTATCGCCCCGCAGAAATACGATGAAGGACATGTAAATGAGCGCGCCGAAGAAAGTCGTCCTGGCCTATTCCGGGGGCCTCGACACCTCCATCATCCTGAAGTGGCTTCAAACCGAATACGAGTGCGAGGTCGTGACCTTCACCGCGGACCTCGGCCAGGGCGAAGAGCTGGACCCCGCCCGCAAGAAGGCCGAATTGCTCGGCATCAAACCCGAGAACATTTTCATCGAAGATGTTCGCGAAGAGTTCGTTCGTGACTTCGTCTTTCCGATGTTCCGGGCAAACGCGCTCTACGAGGGTCTCTATCTCCTTGGCACCTCCATTGCGCGGCCCCTTATTTCCAAGCGTCTGGTCGAGATTGCCGCCCAGACCGGCGCCGACGCCGTCGCGCATGGCGCTACGGGCAAGGGCAACGATCAGGTCCGGTTCGAACTGTCAGCCTACGCACTGAACCCCGACATCAAGGTGATCGCACCATGGCGCGAATGGGATCTGTCGTCGCGCACCAAACTCCTTGCCTTTGCCGAAGAGAACCAGATCCCCATTGCCAAAGACAAGCGAGGCGAGGCCCCGTTTTCCGTTGACGCGAACCTGCTGCATACATCCTCCGAAGGAAAAGTCCTCGAGGACCCTGCGCAGGAGGCGCCCGACTACGTCTTGCAGCGGACCACACGGCCCCAAGACGCGCCGGACACGCCGGAGCTGGTCGAAATCGCGTTTGAAAAAGGCGATGCCGTCGCCATCAATGGCGAAGCGATGTCGCCTGCAACGATTTTGACCAAACTGAACGAACTGGGCGGAAAGCACGGGATCGGCATCCTAGACCTCGTCGAGAACCGCTTTGTGGGGATGAAATCGCGCGGGATTTACGAGACGCCCGGCGGGACGGTTCTACTGGAAGCGCACCGCGGGATCGAACAGATCACGTTGGATTCCGGCGCGGGCCACCTGAAAGACTCGATCATGCCGCGCTATGCGGAACTGATCTACAACGGCTTCTGGTTCTCCCCCGAACGCGAGATGTTGCAGGCCCTGATCGACAAGAGTCAGGAACTGGTCTCGGGCACGGTGCGTCTGAAACTCTACAAAGGCTCCGCACGGACCGTGGCGCGTTGGTCCGACAATTCGCTTTACTCCGAGGCGCATGTCACATTTGAGGATGACGCAGGCGCCTATGATCAGAAAGACGCAGCCGGTTTCATCAAACTGAATGCGCTTCGGCTAAAGTTACTTGCGAAGCGGGCCCGGCGGTTGGGAAAATCCTGACTGGCCGTGATTGCCTATAGATCACATCGGTATTGCATCACAAAGGCCGCGGAGCTTCCGCGGCCTTTGTCGTTTGATCCGGTTTAGGAGGACTGGGTCGAGCCGGATCAAAATCTTGAGCCGGCAAAACCGACAGTGCAGAGATTACTCCGCGGTGACGGTCGTCATCACCAGCTTGTCTTCGACCTTGATCGGGCCATCTTCCTTGGCGCCAAGCGTGTATTCGAAAACACCCGTCTTCATGCCACCGTTTTCCGAATGCACCATAAGCATCAGCATGTCGCCGGACGCGACTTCTTCGGTCAGAATGGCGGCAACGTCCATGTTTTCGCCCATCTTGATCGGCGCATGGCCGACGACTGGACCCGGTTTCATGTCGGCGTCGGTGCGGTGCACGACGAGCCAGCCGTTTTCGCCCGCGACAACTTTGGACGCGGTGACAGTGCCGCCCGAAACGTCCTGATCAGAGCCTTCGATCGCCGGAGTCATGGAGTGAGCTGCGGCAAAAGCAGTTCCAGCGGACAGGACGAGGGCGACGGCGGTAAGATGAAATTTCATGAGGTTAGCTCCCTAAATTAAACAGGGGTCCGTTTGGACCTTGCCATGACTCACGAAAGCGCATGATGCAGAGTTTCAGGCTGGAGCGAAAAAATCCGCGACTTCTTTGCGGGTCGGGATGACATCCGCGGTCCCCAGCCGCGTCACCATGACGGCCCCGGCCCTTTGCGCGAGGTCGAGAGCCCGCTCTGTCGTCTCGCCCGCATCAAGGGCGGCCAGGAAGTATCCGGTAAAGGTATCGCCGGCCCCCGTGGTGTCGACGACCTCAACCCGCGGCGCGGGAAACGTGCGGTCAGTCACTGCCGCACGGTTGATCCAGCGGCATCCCTCACCGCCAAGCGTCACCACGATATCGGCCACCGGAAGGGTGTTCAGCGCTTCTTCGATCGCCTGCTCCAACTGCTGCGCCTCGACGGCGTTCAGGATAAGGATGTCGAGAAATGGCAGCGCGGCGCGGACGCTATCAACGTCGAAGGGCGCGGCGGCATAGGCGACCCGTAGGCCGGCAGACCTGGCGTGGCTCAGAAATTCAACCTGCGCGTTCGTCTCATTCTGGCACAGCGCGATATCACCGGGTTGGGCTGCGGACAGCGCTTTTGGGATGCTCTCAGCCTCAATCAACCGGTTGGCCGCCGGATAGATCACAATCTGGTTCTCGCCCTCCTCATCCAGCATAATGATCGCATGGCCTGAGGTCGCGCCAATGGTCGTCAGACGAGAAACCCCTACCCCGTAGGACAGCAATCTCTCGCGCATCCAGTCGCCATCCGCCCCGAGAGCGCCGATATGTTCGACTTGAGCGTCTGCGCGGACGGCAGCAACGGACATGTTCGCGCCCTTGCCACCCAGACCTTTGCTGTGGCTCGTCGCCGTCAGCGTCTCCCCGGCAGTCGGCAGATGCGGCAACCGGTAAACCAAGTCCGCGTTAACCGATCCGAGGTTCCAGATCGTCATCAGTTCACCTTGCACGCAGCCAGTAGAGCCATGTTCATAATGTCATTCACCGTCGAGTTCGTCGAACATATCTGGATTGGCTGATCGACCCCGGAGAGGATTGGCCCAATCACGGTCGCGCCGGCCATTTCCTGCATCAATTTGACACTGATACTGGCGGAATGGCGCGCTGGCACGACGAGGATATTGGCGTTGTCGGTTAACCGGGCGAAGGGGAAATTCGCGCGCGCCCTGGCGTTCAGCGCGACATCGACAGTCATCTCGCCTTCGTATTCGAAATCGACTCCTCGGCCCTGCAACACGCGGGGCGCGAGGTGCATCTTTTCCGCACGTTCCGACACGGGATATCCAAAGGTCGAAAAGCTGACAAAGGCAACGCGCGGTTCCAACCCGAGGTCACGCGCGACTTCGGCGCAACGCTCGGCGATGTCGGCCAGGTCTTCTTCGTCGGGCCATTCGTGCACCAGGGTATCCGAGATCAAGACGATTCGACCATTGTGCAAGACGGCAGTGACCCCTGCGGCGCCGTGATCCGCGTCCGCATCGAACACGTGATTGATCAGTTCCAGCACATGCGCGGACTTGCGCGTCGCACCGGTGACCAGCCCGTCGCCATGACCATGCGCCAACATCAGAGCCGAAAACACGTGGCGATCACGCGCAGCGAGGCGATGCACATCATGCATGTCGTAGCCCTTGCGCTGCAGGCGGGCAAAGAGGAAGGCCTTGTAGTCTTCGAGATGCTCGGTCTTGGCGGCATTGGTGACGGTGAGTTCCTCGAAAGCTTCGCCTAATCCGGCTGCGTCGAGCTTGGCCTTCACGTCGGCGTCACGGCCCACAACGATGGCTTCGCCAAGACCGGCGCGCTGATACATCACGGCAGCGCGCAGGACGCGGGGATCATCGCCTTCGGCAAAGATCATCCGGGCCTGCGCATTACGCGCCCGCATATTGATGCCCCGCAGAATGGACGCGGTCGGGTCCATCCTGCTTTTCAGGCTCAACTCATAGGCCTCCATATCCACGATCGGTCGCCGCGCCGCGCCGGTTTCCATACCTGCACGTGCAACCGCGGGCGGGATGCGATGGATCAGGCGCGGATCAAAAGGCGTGGGGATGATATAGTCGCGCCCAAAGGTCAGCGTCGTGCCATAGGCCATCGCGACTTCATCGGGTACATCCTCGCGGGCCAGTTCGGCCAGGGCTTCGGCGCAGGCGATCTTCATCTCGTCATTGATCGCCCGGGCATGAATGTCGAGCGCGCCACGGAAGAGGTAGGGAAAACCCAACACGTTGTTCACCTGATTGGGGTAATCGCTGCGCCCCGTGGCAACGATAGCGTCATTGCGGACCTCGTGCGCCTCTTCCGGGGTGATCTCGGGGTCCGGGTTCGCCATGGCAAAGATCACCGGATCCTTGGCCATGCTTTCCACCATGGCAGGGGTCACCGCCCCCTTGACCGAGACGCCCAGAAAAACGTCGGCACCGCGCATCGCCTCGTCCAGCGTGCGCAGCTCTGTATCGACCGCGTGGGCTGATTTCCATTGGTTCATGCCCTGGGTTCGACCCTGAAAGATCACGCCCTTCGTGTCACAAACAATGCAATTATCGTGCCGCGCGCCCATCCGCTTTAGCAGCTCGATACAGGCGATCCCGGCGGCCCCGGCCCCGTTGAGGACGATCTTGCAATCCTCGATCTTCTTACCGGAAATCTTCAGCGCATTGAGCAACCCAGCCGCGCAGATCACAGCCGTGCCGTGCTGGTCATCATGAAAGACGGGGATGTCCATCTCTTCTTTCAGACGCTGCTCGATGATGAAACATTCCGGCGCCTTTATATCCTCCAGGTTGATCCCGCCGAACGAAGGCCCCATCAGTTTGACCGCGTTGATGAAAGCCTCGCTATCCTCGGTATCAAGCTCCAAATCGATGGAATTCACGTCCGCGAATCGTTTGAAGAGCACCGATTTGCCCTCCATCACCGGCTTGGAGGCCAGCGCGCCGAGATTGCCCAAGCCGAGAACCGCCGTGCCGTTGGAGATCACAGCGACAAGATTGCCCTTGTTCGTATAATCGTAGGCGGTCTCGGGGTTCTGCGCGATGGCTTCGCAGGGGACCGCCACGCCGGGGGAATAAGCCAGCGACAGGTCGCGTTGAGTCGTCATCGGCACCGTGGCCGACACCTCCCATTTGCCTGGGCTAGGCTCCAGATGGAACGCCAGCGCATCCTCTGGCGTGATCCGGGATTTCGACTTCGACATGGACGCTCTCCTCCTGCGGCTCTGGCCTCTTACACGATGCCCTGCGTCACACTCAACCATTTCGCCTTTTACCTGAGTCGCGGGGTTTGTAAGGTCCGCGCCAGACGACGCCATGCGACCTTGGGGGCAATCGTGAGCACACAAACCGCCACGCCGATGATGGCGCAGTTTCTCGACATCAAATCCGGCTATCCCGACGCCCTTCTGTTCTATCGCATGGGTGATTTTTACGAGATGTTTTTCGAGGACGCCGTTGCCGCGTCCGAGGCGCTGGACATCGCCCTTACCAAACGCGGCAAGCACCTGGATCAGGACATACCGATGTGCGGGGTCCCGGTTCATGCCGCCGAGAACTACCTGCTCACCCTGATCCGCAAGGGATTCCGGGTCGCGGTCTGTGAACAGATGGAAGACCCGTCCGAGGCCAAGAAGCGGGGTTCGAAATCCGTGGTGCATCGTGAAGTCGTGCGGCTGGTGACGCCGGGCACGCTGACCGAGGAGACCCTGCTCGACGCGCGGCGCCACAACTTTTTGGCGGCTTTCACTCTGGTTCGGGGCGAAGGTGCGCTGGCGTGGGTCGATATTTCGACGGGCGCATTTCACGTGATGCCCCTGCCGCCGGTGCGATTGGGGCCGGAGCTGGCGCGGCTCTCCCCGTCCGAGATGCTGATCCCCGACGAGATAGAGCGTGATTACACCGATTTAGTGTCTGATTTCGGGACGGCGCTGACGCCGCTTTCCCGTGGATCCTTCGATTCCACCGGGGCGAATGACAGGCTTTGCCGGGTCTTTAAAGTCGCCTCCCTCGATGCCTTCGGGACCTTCAGCCGAGCCGAAGTTTCGGCTATGGGGGCAATCGTCGACTACCTCGATATCACGCAAAAGGGCAAATTGCCGTTGCTGCGCCCCCCACAGCGTGAGGCGTCGGACCGGGCCATGCAGATCGACGCTGCCACCCGGCGCAATCTGGAACTCAACCGCGCCCTGTCCGGCGGCCGGGCCGGATCGCTGCTGGCCGCGATTGACCGCACCGTGACCGCCGGTGGCGCGCGGCTGTTAGAGCGGCGCCTGTCCAGCCCCTCGCGTGACCTTTCCGTGATCCACAGCCGCTTGGCCGCCGTTGATTTCATGGCGGAACAGCGACTGATTGCACAGGATTTGAGAGAGGCGTTACGTCATGTTCCCGACCTTGACCGCGCTCTCTCTCGCCTTGCGATCGACCGGGCAGGTCCGCGAGATTTAGCCTCAATCCGGAGCGGGCTATCGCAAGCAGAGACAATCGCCAGGTCCCTGAAGTCGCGCGATCTACCACCCCTGCTAAGCGAGGCCTGCGCGCACCTCAGCGGTCATGATGTGCTGCTCTCGCTGCTCGACGCGGCACTTGTTGCGGAGCCTCCGCTTCTTGCGCGCGATGGTGGCTTTATCGCGCCCGGATACGATCCTGATCTCGACGAAGCCCGCCAGTTGAGGGACGAGGGCCGGGGCGTTATCGCGCAGATGCAGACACGCTATGCCGAAATGACCGGGATCAGCGCGCTGAAGATCAAGCATAATAACGTCCTCGGTTATTTCATCGAGGTCACGGCAACCCACGCCGACAAGATGCTGTCGGAACCGCTGAACGAGCAGTTCAAACATCGCCAGACCACCGCCAATCAGCTGCGCTTCACCACGCCGGAACTGAGCGAAATCGAGACACGTATCCTCAATGCCGGCGGTCGGGCACTGGACATCGAAAAGCGGCTCTATGACAGCCTGAAAAGCGAGATTCTCGACAAAGTGTCCGAGCTGACGGACACCGCCCGTGCATTGTCCGACCTCGATCTCGCGACCTCCCTCGCTGACCTCGCATTGGCTGAAGACTGGTGTCGCCCCTCGGTTGACGACAGCAAGCGGCTGGCCCTGACCGGCGGCCGTCATCCCGTTGTCGAACAAGCGCTGCGTCGCGACGGGACGCCGTTCATTGCCAATGATACCGACCTAGGGGGCGATCCGTCCTCGATATGGCTGCTAACCGGGCCCAATATGGCCGGTAAGTCCACATTCCTGAGGCAGACCGCGCTGATTGTCCTCCTGGCCCAGATGGGCAGCTACGTGCCAGCCGAGGCGGCAGAGATCGGCGTGGTGTCGCAACTTTTCTCACGCGTCGGGGCCTCGGACGATCTGGCTCGGGGGCGATCCACATTTATGGTGGAGATGGTCGAAACTGCGGCAATCCTCAATCAGGCCGACGACCGCGCGCTGGTCATACTGGACGAGATCGGGCGCGGGACGGCCACCTATGACGGTCTTTCCATCGCCTGGGCCACGCTGGAGCACCTCCACGAGGTGAACAAGAGCCGCGCGCTGTTTGCGACCCACTATCACGAGATGACTGCCCTCGCTGGAAAGCTCGCAGGCGTTGAGAACGCCACCGTGTCGGTGCGGGAGCATGACGGCGACGTGATTTTCCTGCACGAAGTCATTCGTGGCGCGGCCGACCGATCTTATGGTGTGCAGGTCGCGCGCTTGGCGGGATTGCCTGACAGCGTCGTCGCCCGTGCGCGTGAGGTTCTGGACGCACTTGAGAAAGGGGAACGTGAGGGCGGTGCGAAACCCAAGGCCATCATTGACGACCTACCACTGTTCGCCGCTGCGGCCCCAGCATCCGCGAGATCAGAGCCTATCTCGCCCGGACACGCCAAGGTCGCGGACCTTCTCAGCGCGACACATCCGGACGAGTTGACGCCGCGCGAGGCGCTCGACCTGCTCTATAAATTGAAAGAGGCATCGCAACAGTAAAGCGCGACGCCTCTGAATTATCTGGGCGAAAATACCCCGACCGATACCTAGGTCAGCTCGCCGGCATGGACGACACGCCAACCTGCGCGGGACGCAATAGGCGGTCGGACAGCCAGAACCCTTCGGCAGAGACCTGGATGATTTCCCCGGCCTTGGTGCCGGGCACCGGGGCTTCGAACATCGCTTCGTGGATATTAGGATCGAATTTGTCGCCGACCGCTGGCGCGATGGGCTCAATTCCGTGCTTACGGAAGGTGTTGACCAATTCGCGCATCGTCAGTTCCAGACCTTCGATCAGCGGGGCGTTCTCGTCTGTTTTGTCGCCCGCAGCTTCTAACGCGCGCTTCATGTTATCGTAAACCGGTAGCAGATCGCGAGCGAGCTTCGAACCGCCGTACATCTCGGCATCACGGCGTTGCTTGTCCGCCCGCTTGCGCGAATTTTCGGCATCCGCGAGGGCACGCATCCATTTGTCTTTCAGCGAGTCCCTTTCCGCGCGCAGCGAATCAACCTCGATCGCTTCGTCGCTGAATTCCTCAAGCTCTTCTGCGTAGGCGTCCGCTTCTGCGGATTCGATGTCGTCGAGAAAGTCGTCGTTCTCAGGATTTGCCATGTCTTACCTCTAACTCCGGTCCGCGATCATCCGGCCAACCAATTGGGCGGTGTAATCCACGATCGGGACGATCCGTCCATAGTTCAGCCGCGTGGGTCCGATGACTCCGACCGCGCCGATGATCTTTCGGTCCGCGTTCATATAGGGAGACACCACCAGAGAGGAACCCGAAAGTGAAAAAAGTTTGTTCTCTGAGCCGATAAAAATGCGCACACCTTCGCCATCTTCGGTCAGTTCCAGAAACTCGGCGATATCCCGCTTGCGTTCAAGATCGTCGAACAGGTTGCGGATCCGCTCAAGATCCTCTTCGGCCGCGTCCTCATCCAGCAGATTGGCGCGGCCGCGAACGATTAGCCGTTCGTAGCGCGAGCCCTGGTCATTCCACTCAGCCCAGCCCGAATCGATCAGCTCGCGCGCCAGCGCGTCGATCTCCTGTCGCCGTGCCGCGATCTCCTGTTTGATAACGCGGCTCAATTCTCCCAAGGTGCGCCCCTCCGCAAGGGCGTTCAGGAAATTCGCAGCCTCGCGCATCGAACTGGGCGTTTGCCCCGGCGGCGGCATGAAAATACGGTTCTCGACATGACCATCAGCAAAGACCAGCACGACCAGCGCGCGATCATGCCCCAGACCAACGAATTCGATATGTTTGATGGGCGCTTCATGCTTCGGCGCCAGCACGAGCGAGGCGCCATGCGTCGCCCCCGACAGCGCAGAGCCAATCCGGTCGAGTATCCCGCCCACATCCCCTGCCCCGTTGCCAACCGTGGCGTCGATCTTCTCGCGATCCTCAAGGCCCAGATCACCGACCTCCAGCAACCCGTCGACAAACATCCGCAAGCCCTGCTGTGTCGGCACCCGGCCCGCACTGATATGCGGCGAACCAAGCAATCCGAGGTACTCCAGATCTTGCATGACATTGCGGACCGTCGCAGCGCTGACTTTTTCATTCATCAAACGCGTTAACGTGCGGGAACCGACCGGCTCTCCGTTGTTCAGATAGCCCTCAACGACCCGGCGAAACACTTCGCGGGACCGATCATTGAGTTCGTCCAGAATTTTCGTTGTATCGTTCATTAGGCGCCAAGCTACATCGCATGCATCATAGTCCGGGCTTGCGTTACCCATAAAGCCGGGATTATGCCACGACCAAACAGGAGAAACCCCTATGCGACCATCAGGTAGAGAATTAAGCGAAATGCGCGCGGTTTCAATCGAAACCGGGTTCACGAAACACGCAGAAGGCTCTTGCCTGATCAAAGTTGGTGACACCCACGTGATCTGCACCGCCACGATCGAGGATCGGGTGCCGCCCTTTATCAAGGGGTCCGGCCTGGGTTGGGTCACGGCAGAGTACGGTATGCTGCCGCGCTCCACCACATCGCGGATGCGGCGCGAATCTTCCGCTGGCAAGCAAGGCGGGCGGACCGTCGAGATCCAGCGACTGATCGGGCGCTCGCTGCGCGCCGGTGTGGATCGGGTGGCATTGGGGGAACGTCAGATCTCTGTCGATTGCGATGTGATCCAAGCGGACGGCGGGACGCGCTGCGCCTCCATCACCGGTGGCTGGGTCGCGTTGCGGCTTGCCGTCAACAAGTTGATGAAGGCGGGCGACGTGATCACGGACCCGCTGGTCGATCCGGTGGCCGCGGTTTCTTGCGGGATTTATGCGGGTCAGCCCGTGCTCGACCTCGATTATCCAGAGGACAGCGAGGCCGGAGTTGACGGCAATTTCATCATGACAGGGTCAAAACGGCTGATCGAAGTGCAGATGAGCGCTGAAGGCTCCACCTATTCCCGTGATCAGATGAACGAGCTTCTCGATCTCGCCGAAAAGGGCGTGGATGAGCTGGTACAGATGCAAAAAGCCGCCTGTGCGTAGGTTCGACGGAAATAAGCTGGTTATCGCCAGTCATAACGCGGGCAAGCTACGCGAAATCGCCGCGCTGCTTGCCCCGTTTGGGATCAACGTCTCCTCAGCCGCCGATCACGGGTTGGAAGAGCCGGAAGAGACTGAGGATACCTTTGTCGGAAATGCGCGTATCAAGGCGCATTTTGCGGCACGTACGACCGGTCTGCCTGCGCTCTCCGATGATAGTGGCATCATGGTGGAGGCGCTGGATGGGCAGCCCGGTGTCTACACTGCGGATTGGGCAGAGACGCCGGACGGACGCGACTTTCCCATGGCGATGACCAAAGTGTGGACGATGCTGGAGGAGAAATCCGCCACCCTCCCACGCAAGGCAGCGTTCAACGCGACGCTCGTGCTCGCCTGGCCCGACGGGCATGACGAGGTCTTTGAGGGGCGCGTCGAGGGTGAAGTCGTTTGGCCGACACGCGGTGACAAGGGCTTTGGCTTTGATCCGATGTTTCTGCCTGCGGGCGAAACGGAAACATTCGGCGAGATGGACCCGAACAGGAAACATGAAATGTCGCACCGCGCCGATGCGTTTCGCAAGCTTGTGACAGGTTGTTTTGCCTGACGATTGGGAAGCCGGCGGGTTCGGCATTTACCTCCATTGGCCTTTTTGCCAAGCCAAATGCCCCTACTGCGACTTCAACTCTCATGTTTCGCGGGAAATAGACCAGAACCGCTGGCTTAGAGCCTATTTAGCCGAAATTGACCGCTATGCTGCCGAAGTCCCGGACCGGGTCCTGCGCTCAATCTTTTTTGGAGGCGGCACGCCTAGCTTGATGGAGCCGGACGTGGTCAGGGCAATCCTCGAACGGATCGCGCGACACTGGCCACAAGCCAACGATTTGGAAGTCACGCTGGAGGCTAATCCCGGATCGGTCGAAGCGGGACGGTTCAGAGCCTTTCGTGATGCGGGTGTTTCACGTGTATCGATGGGAATACAGGCGCTGAATGATAGGGACCTTCAGCGTTTGGGACGAATCCACACGGTAAACGAAGCGCTCAAAGCCTTTGACGTTGCGCGTGATTGTTTTGAGCGAGTGAGCTTCGATCTGATCTACGCCCGTCAGGATCAAACCCCCGAAGAATGGCGAACGGAGCTGAAGCAAGCGCTGAGCTTGGCCATTGATCACATATCTCTCTACCAGCTGACAATCGAGGACGGCACGGCCTTTGGAGATCGATACAGCCTCGGCAAGCTTCGCGGTTTACCTGATGATGACGATGCCGCGAAGATGTACGAAATTACACAGGATATTACGGAATCCGCCGGATTCGAGACATACGAGGTCAGCAATCATGCCCGTCCCGGCGCGGAATCTCGTCATAACACGCTTTACTGGAAATACGGCGATTACATCGGTATTGGTCCCGGCGCGCATGGTCGCGTGACTCTCAACCATCAAAGATATGCCACCGAAGCCGTCCGAATGCCCGACGGCTGGCTATTGGCGGCCGAAGGTGGAAATGGAGACAAAATCCGAGACGGATTGATAAAAGACGACCAAGCCACCGAATTCTTGCTCATGGGCCTTCGTCTGGTCGAGGGCGTAGACTTGGAACGCTTTCGCGCGCTTGCGGGTCACGATGTATCGCCAAGCACCATAGCCGAGTTAACAGATTTAGGCATGGCCGAGGTTTCGCAATCCACCTTACGCGTAACGCCACGCGGGCGTATGGTACTGAATGCGGTGATAGAGAGCCTGTTGAGGTAATACATGCGGTACCTATGGGCGAGCGCCGGGGTTTTAAGCCTGTTGTTGGGCGCAATCGGCGTCGTGCTCCCCCTCATTCCAACCGTACCATTCGCGCTATTGGCCGCCTTTTGTTTTGCCAGATCTTCAGAGCGCATGCATCTATGGCTCTTGCAGCACCGTATTTTCGGACCCGCAATCGCGAATTGGAACGCGCATGGGGCGGTTTCCCCATCCTCAAAGCGCGCCGCTACATTCGCCTGCACAATCGTTCTCACAGCATCAATCGTTCTTGGTTTGCGCTGGCAGCTGATACTGGTTCAAGCCGTCACCCTGGCTTGCGTCCTGCTTTTTCTCTGGACACGCCCTAACGGCCGGCACTGAGAATTCGACACAACTCATCGAGGTCTTCAAGTGTCTTGTAACGGATCGAGATAATACCACCCTCGGTTCCCGCCTCGTGACTGATCTGCACTGACATCCGTAAAGCCGCGGAAAGATCGCCTTCGATCGCCTTTGTATCAGCGTCTTTCTCTACGCGGCTTTTTTGGATTTTCGGCGGCTTAGTCCCGGATTTCCCTTCGGTCGCCAACCGTTCCGTCTCGCGAACAGACAGACCGCCGGATACGACTTGTGACGCAAGGATCGAGGGATCCTCTGAAGTGATAAGGGCCCTCGCATGCCCGGCGGACAACTTGCCAGCCTTGAGCATGTCCTGAACATCCATTGGCAAATTGAGAAGGCGCAGCAAGTTAGCAATGTGGCTACGACTTTTGCCAAGGGCGGCGGCCAATTTCTCCTGCGTATGTCCGAAGCGGTCCATCAACTGGCGGTACCCTGCGGCTTCCTCGACGGGGTTTAGATCCGCGCGCTGGATGTTTTCGATGATCGCGACTTCTAGAACTTCGGTATCGTCGTAGTCCCTGAGGAGCACAGGCACCTCATGCAGCTTGGCCATCTGAGCGGCGCGCCACCGCCGTTCCCCCGCGACAATTTCATATTGCTCGCCCTTGGCCCGAACGATCATCGGCTGAATGATGCCCTTTTCAGCAATTGAGCGCGCAAGTTCCTGAAGTTGCTCCTCGGTAAAACTACGGCGAGGCTGATCGGGATTGGGGATGACGCTCTCTATCGGTACCAGAAGATCCGGTCGACGATTGTTTTCCGACGCGAGGGCTGTTGCTTCTTGATCGGGCCCAACGTCTGCCATCAAAGCGGAAAGTCCGCGCCCCAATCCACGATTTTTTGGTCGATTATTCATGCGCTTCCTAGGCCTCTGCCGCTTCGTTTTTCTGCAAAAATTCCCGTGCCAAATCCCGATAGGCCTTGGCGCCCTTGGACCCGGTATCGAAATCCAGCACCGTCATGGCGTAGGACGGTGCCTCGCTCACGCGTACGTTCCTCGGTATTTTGGTTTGGTACACGATATCGCCGAGATTCTCCCGCGCATCGGCCTCCACTGCTTGTGAGAGATTGTTTCGCGCATCATACATCGTCAGCAAGACGCCCTCCATACGGAGGTTCTTGTTAGCCGATTGGCGCACTTCGCGAATGGTTAACATGAGCTGTGAGAGCCCTTCGAGAGCGAAAAATTCACTTTGAAGAGGCACCAACACCGAATGTGCGGCAACCATCGCGTTCACTGTCAAAAGGTTTAGCGACGGGGGACAATCGATGAGGATGTAATCAAATTCGAAGGACGCCATGGCCGGTTGTCGAAGCGCGTCATGCAGCAAAAAACTTCGTTTCTCGTTGGCAATTAACTCGATATCCGCTGAACTGAGGTCAATTGTGGACGGAACGATACTGAGTCCAGCCACGTCAGTATCAATAATAACGTCAGACAATGAAGCGTCATCAAGTATCAATTCATATGTCGTGTGAGCCCTGGCTTCAATTTCAATGCCTAGGCCGGTGGATGCGTTACCCTGAGGATCGAGGTCGATTACAAGAACGCGCGCGCCGGATTCTGCGAGTGCCGCGCCTAGATTTATCGTCGTTGTGGTCTTCCCGACTCCGCCTTTTTGATTGGCTACTGCGACAATTTTCGGTTTTCGAAGCGCCAAAAGATCAGACATGTTCGATACTTTCGATCCTCAATATCACACCTTCTGGGTCGGTCTCGCTCGGGATAACTCGATGGGTGAACTGCCAATTCCTTTTGGCTTCAATCAGTTCTTCTTTCCACGTCCGCCCCTTCATAAAGAGATAGGTCGTTGCCTCGTTACCATGCCGTGATGCTAAATCCAACAACTTGGGAAGCGGTGCGAGCGCGCGTGCAGAAATGATATCTGCTTGTAATTCTTCCACGGCTTCGATCCGACCACACGTCACCTTTGCCGCGACGCCGGTCTTACGCAGAACAGTTCGTAAAAACGCACACTTTCGTTGATCGGATTCAATTAGTGTAACGGAACGGTTCGGGACCGTCTCTGCCGAAAGTATTGCGATTGCAGCACCAGGAAATCCGCCACCACTGCCAAGGTCCACCCAGTTTGTCTGATCTGTGGCCGAAATATTCATCAACTGAGATGAGTCCTTGAAGTGACGGTCCCACGCATCATCGAGAGAGGCCAATGATACCAGATTGATCCGCGGACTCCACTCCTCCAAGAGACGTTGGTAAATCTCCAAGCGATTCATTGTTTCACGTGAAACAGAACTCAAGAGATTAGACATCAAGCGGTAGCCGGAAGCTTCGCATCGCGACGAATCCGTGCCATTATGAGCATCAAGGCGGCGGGCGTCATACCTTCAACTCGAGACGCTTGTGCAATATTCGCCGGCCTCCGCCGCTCAAGTTTGACTTTCAGTTCATTTGACAAACCGTCAAGCTCAGAGAAAATCAAAGCCGCTGGAATAAGATGAGCTTCATCTCGTTTCGTGACCGCAACATCCTGATTCTGACGCTCAATGTATGTGGCGTATAGTGCGTCGCGACCGAGTTGTGCTCGTGTCTCGATGTCAATACACCCAAGGCTGCTGTCCAGCTTCACCAGATCGTCAAAGTCAATATTTGGAAGTCCGAGCAATTGGTAAGCAGTTCGTCGTGAGCCATCTTGACTCAATCTTTTTCCGGCCTTCGCCACATCCTGAGGAGAAAAGTATTTATCCGACATAGCTTTCTGTCCAGATGCCAACCGTTCAGCCTTTTCAGTAAAGTAAGTTTGCCGTCGCCGCCCGACACACCCGATTTCCAATCCCTTCGGAGTCAACCTTTGATCAGCGTTATCTGCCCTCAGCGACAACCGAAACTCTGCTCGTGAAGTAAACATACGGTAAGGCTCAGTAACACCGCGAGTTGTCAGATCGTCGATCATTACACCGATGTAACTTTCGGAACGTCCAAATTCGACCCGAGGCTTGTCCAACGCCGTAGCTGCTGCGTTCAATCCCGCAACAAGACCTTGGGCAGCAGCTTCTTCATATCCCGTCGTCCCATTAATTTGACCCGCAAGATAGAGCCCCTGCAAACTCCTCACAGCTAACGATAAATTCAATGCTTGTGGATCAACATAGTCGTATTCAATTGCATACCCAGGCTGAACAATTTCGGCCTGCTCGAGCCCGCGAATGGAACGAATATACAATTCCTGGACATCCAGCGGCAATGAGGTCGAAATGCCGTTGGGATATACTGTATGGTCATTCAACCCCTCTGGTTCGAGAAATACCTGATGCGAGGTCTTCTCAGCAAACCGCACAACTTTATCTTCTATCGAAGGACAATAGCGTGGTCCGACGCCGTCGATGAAACCCCCATACATGGCAGATTTCGCTAGATTTCTTTGAATGATCTCATGCGTTTTTTCGTTAGTATGGGTAATCCCACAGGAAATTTGCGCGGATGAGACTGAATTGGACAGAAAGGAGAAGAAGACCGGATCTACATCGCCGGGTTGAGTTTCCAGGATTTCCCAATTGATCGTCTGCCCATCCAACCTCGGCGGTGTCCCCGTCTTCAATCGCCCGAGCGGTAGAGCGTAATCGTCGATACGCTCGGCAAGTTTAGTGGACGGCGCGTCGCCCATCCGGCCCCCAGCGTGCGACTGCTCTCCAATATGAATGACACCGCGAAGAAAGGTGCCCGTCGTCAACACCACGGCGCTGCTTCGAATTTCTACACCGTCATGCAAGACGATCCCATTAATAACGCCTTTTTCGTCCAGGAGGTCGACGACTTCCCCTTCGATCACAGATAAATTCGGAGTTCTCTCTATCTCAGACAGCATAGTGGAGCGGTACACAGCTCGGTCGGCTTGAGTTCGGGGCCCTTGAACCGCCGGCCCTTTACGACGATTAAGCAGACGAAATTGAATACCAGCTTTATCTGCCACACGACCCATTACGCCGTCCATTGCGTCAATCTCTCGTACCAGATGACCTTTACCCAAGCCGCCAATGGCGGGATTGCAAGACATCACGCCAATTCCAGCCTTCTTAATGGTAATGAGCGCTGTTCTTGCACCCATGCGAGCGGAGGCCGTAGCAGCTTCACACCCGGCATGACCCCCACCTATGACCACAACGTCGAAATGAGAATGTTTCACGTGAAACAACTCCTACTTTCCTATACAAAAGCTTGAGAAAATGTCGTCCAACAGCATCTCCACATCAACTCTTCCTATCAGAGAATCGAGGCTTCGAATAGCACTCCGAATGTCTTCTGCGACAAGTTCATAAACCTCGCCACTTTTAAGGTTCACGAGCGCGTCTCTTAAGGAACCTGAAGCAGAACTCATAGCAAACCGATGACGCTCGCGCGTCGCGATTCCTGATTGACCGGCGAGCTCTGAAATTCGAGATTGTATCATTTCTATCAACTTCGGAAGACCTTGCCCCGTTCGCCCTGACACCCCTTCGCTTGACTCCCCGATCAGATCGGCCTTGGAGGCAACCACGATGTCACGAGCAATTGGCTCAAACGCAGGGGAGCCGCCGACATCAACCAGAAATATTCTTAAGTCAGCCGATTTAGCGCGCGCCTGGGCCTTCTCCACACCGATAGATTCAACAGGATCATCCGTATCTCGTAAACCAGCAGTGTCCAGAATTGTAACCGGCAAACCGCCCAGGTCCATTCGAACTTCTATAACGTCCCGGGTGGTCCCCGCTATCTCAGAGGTGATCGCTGCCTCCCGCCCTGCCAAGGCGTTCAATAACGTGGATTTTCCAACATTTGGCGCGCCGACAATTGCCACCTCGAATCCGGTCCGTACTCTCTCAGCAAACCCGACGCCGTCGATTTCGGACTCCAGTTCATTAAGCACCCGCCGTAGAATATCATCGACCTCAGGCGTGACGTCGATAGGTACGTCCTCATCTGCAAAATCAATCGAGGCCTCAATCAAAGCTGCCGCTCTGATCAACCCTTGCCGCCAACCCTCCGCCTTCTCCCCAAGTTCGCCGGAAAGGACTCGGATCGCCTGACGACGCTGTGCTTCGGTTTCTGCGTCGATGAGATCAGCAAGACCCTCAACCTGAGCGAGGTCCAGACAGCCATTTTCCAAAGCACGACGCGTAAACTCACCTGGTTCAGCATGGCGGAGACCTTCGAGCGACGAAATCTCCGACAGAACTGCGGACACCACCGCGGATGAGCCATGCAGGTGTAATTCCGCGACATTCTCGCCGGTGAAACTCGCTCCGTCCTCAAACACGACAACCAGGGCTGTGTCCAGCAACCCGTCCCGACCATGCAAT
Organism: Pseudooceanicola sp.; assembly: GCA_002709085.1. Taxonomy (GTDB): domain Bacteria; phylum Pseudomonadota; class Alphaproteobacteria; order Rhodobacterales; family Rhodobacteraceae; genus Pseudooceanicola. The sequence continues at coordinate 51,286 of PAPR01000043.1, forward strand.
TCGCGCAATCCTACAACCCGTGGCTCTGGTAAGCCGCTGCACATAGTTTCAATCGCCACCCAAGCTTTCGGACCAGAAAGCCGGACGATCGCAACGCCGGCTTTGCCGGGCGCTGTCGCTTGTGCAAAAATCGTGTCCATGCGCACCCCTCCCGAGGGCCGGCCTTAGCCGTTCATCGACTCGAAGAACTCGCTGTTCGTTTTGGTCTGCTTCAGCTTGGAAATAAGGAATTCAACCGCATCGGTAGTGCCCATGGGATTAAGAATGCGTCGCAGCACAAAAGTCTTCTGCAGATCGACTTTATCGGTCAGAAGGTCTTCCTTCCGAGTTCCCGATTTAAGGATATCCATCGCAGGATAAACGCGCTTGTCGGCAATTTTGCGATCCAGAACAATCTCGGAGTTACCGGTCCCCTTGAATTCTTCAAAGATGACCTCATCCATACGAGAACCCGTATCGATCAGAGCCGTTGCGATGATGGTCAGTGAACCACCCTCTTCAATGTTTCGTGCAGCACCAAAAAATCGCTTCGGACGCTGCAAGGCATTGGCATCGACACCACCGGTCAAAACCTTGCCGGAGGAAGGCACCACCGTGTTGAAAGCTCTACCAAGTCTTGTGATCGAATCGAGCAAGATGACAACATCTCGCTTATGTTCAACCAGCCTCTTGGCCTTTTCGATCACCATCTCAGAGACTGCCACATGGCGTGTCGCCGGCTCGTCAAAGGTGGAGGACACAACCTCACCCTTAACCGACCGCTGCATGTCGGTCACCTCTTCAGGTCGCTCATCGATCAAAAGTACTATGAGGTAACATTCGGGATGATTGGTCTCGATTGAATTGGCGATATTCTGCAACAAGACTGTCTTGCCGGTTCGGGGGGGCGCCACAATCAGCGCGCGTTGCCCCTTCCCGATCGGCACGACAAGATCAATGATGCGTGCCGAGCGATCCTTTATGGTCGGATCCTCGATTTCCATCTTGAAGCGTTCGTCCGGATAAAGGGGCGTCAGGTTATCAAAGGAAACCTTGTGCTTCGCTTTCTCCGGTTCTTCGAAATTGATCTTCTGCACAGAGGTCAGGGCAAAGTAGCGTTCGCTATCGTCGGGCTCTTTCATCAGCCCTTCGACCGTATCGCCCGTGCGCAAGGAAAATTGCCGGATCATCTCGGGCGAAACATAAATGTCGTCCGGTCCAGGCAGGTAGTTTGCTTCCGGCGACCGCAGGAAGCCGAATCCGTCCTGCAGAACCTCCAAAACACCGTCGCCGCCGATTTCCCACTCGTCATCCGCCAGCTCACGCAGGATCTGGAACATCATGTCCCCCTTGCGCATGGTGGAGGCATTCTCGATCTCCAGCTCTTCGGCCATGGAAAGAAGATCCTTGGGGCTTTTCGCCTTGAGATCAGACAGGTTCAGACGGTTGGTTGTCATGCAAAGCTCCGGCTTCGGCCCGGTCGGGGGCGCGCGGCTATGTCAGTTCGGGGAATCGTCGCGCCCGGACGGGCGGCTTGGTTCGCGGATCTAGGGATCCATGCCCCACAAGTCAACGCCTCAGAATTTTACCACGACCGATATCACGATCACCACCATCAAGAGTGTCGGTGCCTCGTTCATGATGCGGTACTGGCGTCCCGTCACCTCATTCTCTCCGCTCGCAAAACCGCGATAGCACCGCGATAGCCATCCATGGAACGCCGTCATCAGCAAGACCCCCCCGGCCTTGCTCCAAGGCCAGACCAGGCCCCAGTCGACGATACCGGGGGTCAGGGCGAGGCATAGGCCAAACACCCAGGTCGCGACCATCGCCGGTCGCATGATCACAGTCAGAAGTTTTTCTTCCATCATCCGGAACGTTTCACGCATCTCTGCGTTATTCGCTTGTTCGACGTGATGAACGAAGAGCCTCGGTAGATAGAAAATTCCTGCCATCCAGGCAATCACAGCGATGATGTGAAACGCCTTAGTCCAAGGGTACAGGATCGAGAGCAGGTCCGTCATATCTTTCCCTTATTCTTAAATATAAAAGAAAAAAAGAATGATGTTTGATGTAGGCATCGCAAAACCTGTGGATTATCAAGCTTGCCACAGTCTTGCCAACATTCTGCCACATCTTGTGGATGAACATGTGTAAAGTTTGAAATATTCCTCTGTTCTCAAGTAAATTATCTATTTGAATCAATTAGTTAGAACCACTCTTCCAAAACAAATTATTCGGGATAATTTTCGGTGCAAAATCGGTAGAACCAGGTTCATCCCCGGTCCTCAGCTTATCCCAACCAACAGCAGGACAGTGTGAGGCATGGGCTGGGAGAACGGGGATGACTTCACCCGCCTTGCGTCCTCCCTGTTAATTCTTCAGAAACCTTCCTTAACCCATCCCTAAGATTTTCCCGGGTGTTATCCACATGACTGAGCTTGTTCTGGCCTCCGGTTCCGCAATTCGCGCGCAGCTTCTCACCAACGCAGGGGTTGCGTTTCGTGTCCGCACCGCGCCGGTGGATGAAGAGACGATCAAAGCCTCCCTGCTGGCCGAAGATACACTTCCGCGCGAGATTGCCGATGCTTTGGCTGAGGCCAAGGCGCGCCGGGTCGGGATGAAAGAACCGGCGGCGTTTACCTTGGGATGCGATCAGGTTCTGGACCTCGACGGGACGCTGCTCTCCAAGGCGGAAACAAGGGAGCAGGCCGCCGAACATCTCCGGCGCCTCTCGGGCCAGACCCACAAGTTATTTGCAGCAGCTGTCATCTTTCACGAGGCCCGGCCGATCTGGCGATTTATCGGCGAAGCGCGCTTGTCCGCGCGAACACTTTCATCCGAGGGGATCGAAGCCTACCTCGACCGCAACTGGCCCGAGGTCGGGCAGTCTGTCGGTGCATATCAGATCGAAGCCGAAGGAAGCCGATTGTTCTCGCGGATCGATGGCGACTATTTCTCGATCCTGGGGCTGCCTTTATTGCCACTTCTGACATTCCTGACTGACCGCGGAGTAATTGCCCATTGACCGAGCTTGCCAAAATTCCCCTCGCCGGTGTCATGGGACATCCGGTCGCGCACTCCAAATCGCCCCAGCTGTTTCGCCACTGGCTGGATAGCAATGGTTTGGCGGGTCACTACGTTCCGCTTCATGTCAGTCCCGATGCCTTTGAGACGACCTTGCGCGCGATGCCTGGAATGGGGTTTGTCGGCGCGAACGTGACGATCCCGCACAAGCAACGGGCGATGGAGCTTGCTGATCATGTCACAGAGCGCGCGACCCGAATCGGCGCGGCCAACACGTTGACGTTTCAACAGAATGGCGAAATTCATGCCGATAATACCGACGGTTTTGGGTTTCTGGAAAACCTGCGCCAAAACGCACCTCATTGGCGTCCCGAAGGCGGCGCTGCTGTTGTTCTGGGTGCCGGCGGCGCGGCGCGGGCGGTGCTGGTCAGCTTGCTGGATGCCGGCGTGCCGCGCATCATCCTCGCTAACCGCACCCGTTCGCGTGCCGATGACTTGGCTCAGAGCTTCGGCCCCGCGATCGAGGTGATCGACTGGGCTGATCTTGCCGAGGCCCTGCCCGAGGGGGTGAGCGTGATCAATACCACCTCACTCGGCATGTCGGGGAAAGCGCCTCTGACGCTCGACCTCTCTGGTCTGCACAAAGATCAGGTTGTCACCGATCTTGTTTATTCGCCGCTTGAAACGGATCTGTTGCGGGCCGCCAGTAAGGCCGGTTGCCATACAGTTGATGGATTGGGCATGCTGCTCTATCAGGCGGTTCCGGGATTTGAACGGTGGTTTGGCGTCACCCCCGTCGTAACGCCCCAGACGCGAAAGGCGGTGCTTGCATGACTTATCTGATCGGTTTGACCGGCTCCATCGGGATGGGGAAATCGACCACTGCAAAGCTCTTTGCCGAAGAAGGTTGTGCGGTCTGGGACGCGGACGCTGCCGTGCATCGTCTCTATTCAGCTGGCGGGGCTGCCGTCGCTCCGATGGGCGAGGCCTTTCCGACCGCTGTTCTCGAGGGGGCAATTTCGCGAGATGCGCTGAAGACTGTGATCGCGGATGATCCGCAAGCCTTGCGTCGGATCGAACAGATCGTGCATCCGCTTGTCGCAGAGGACCGTCTGGCCTTCATCCGCGCCACCGAAGCGGACATCGTTGTCCTGGACATCCCGCTGCTTTTCGAAGGCGGTGGACATCAGGGCATGGACCTGACCGTATGCGTCTCTGTTCCGGCGGAATTACAGCGCTTGCGTGTTCTGGAACGGGGCACGATGAGCGAAGATCAGTTCGAGATGATCAAGTCCAAACAGATGCCCGATGCCGAGAAACGCGCGCTGGCGGATCGTGTCGTCATCACCGACACCTTGGACCATGCGCGGCAGCAGGTGCAGTCTATTGTTGCTGATGTGAGGCAAAAGCTGGGCAATGCGTGAAATTGTCCTCGATACGGAAACGACCGGTTTCGATCCTGAACAGGGCGATCGCATCGTGGAAATCGGCGCGGTTGAGCTGCTGAACCATATGCCGACCGGCGAAACATATCACGTCTACATCAACCCGGATCGCAGCATGCCGAAAGAGGCATTCGAGGTGCACGGGCTGGGCGATGACTTCCTGCGCGGTCAGCCGAGGTTTCGCGATATCGCCCAAGGATTTCTCGACTTTGTCCGTGGCGACAAGCTTGTGATCCATAATGCCAGCTTTGACATGAAGTTCCTCAATGCCGAATTGGGGTGGCTCAATCTGCCGAAACTACCCTGGGAGCAGGCGATCGACACGCTGGCAATCGCCCGGCAGAAATTTCCCGGCGCCTCAGCGTCGCTGGACGCGCTTTGTCGCCGCTTTGGGGTCGATAATTCGTCGCGCACCCTGCACGGCGCCCTGCTCGACTCTGAAATTCTTGCGGAAGTGTATCTGGAGCTGATTGGCGGGCGGCAACCTGATTTCGGCTTGGCCACTTCGGGCGGGTCGACATCGGATGACGCAACAGATGACTGGCGACCCAAACCGCGCCCGACGCCGCTCCCCTCACGATTGTCACCCGGGGAGGCCGAAGCCCACGACGCTTTTGTAAAGGCCATGGGCGACGGCGCTGTCTGGAATCGTTATCAGGCCTGAGCGGGCTGATTTTCCGTGCGGCGCTGCAATTCCTGACGGTAAAGGCTCACGAAGTCGATGTTGTCGAGGTTCAGCGGCGGGAAACCCCCGTCGCGGGTGACGTCCGACACGATCCGGCGCACAAAGGGGAACAGCATGCGTGGGCATTCGATCAGCAGGAACGGGTGCAACTGATCCTCGGGCACGCCTTCGATGTGGAAGACACCGGCATATTCCAGCTCAAACACGAACAACGCATCTTCGGTGCCCTGCGCGACCGATTTGATCGTCAATTTCATCACCACTTCGAACTGGCTGTCAGCCTCGCGCTTTTTGGCGTCCAGAGCGACCTGCACCTTCACGTCGGGCTGGACCTGACCGTTGCCGGCCCTGCGCGCGAGGATGTTCTCAAAGGACATGTCGCGCACGAATTGCGTCAACACGTTCATCTTCATCTGAGGGGCCGCCTGCGCCGCGCCGTTCTCGTTTTCGGCCATCAATTTTCTCCAGAAGGGTTCATAATGCGCCTGAGCATCTATCAGGATGCGCCTTGCGCCTCAATGCCCCGCCGATGCTCTGCTGCGGATCGGGCGCGCGCGCCGCTCAGTGCTTGGTCCAGCCGGAGGGCGTATGCGTCGGCTGCTTGGGCGGCTCGACCTCGTGATAACTGCCGTCGATCACCTCGTCACGCGCTGGCCTGCGTCGCGGATCCCGCTGCGGACCTGCGCCCTGACCCATGGTAAAGGACTTGACCTTGATGTTGCGCCGCAGCCATTTGAACGCCGCAATCCGGAACGGAGGCGTCAGCAGCGCAAAGCCGACCGCATCGGTGAAAAACCCCGGCGTCAGCAACAAGACGCCGGCGACGAGGATCATCGCCGCATCTGCCAGGGGTTGCGTCGGGTCGCTGAGGTCGGACAGGCTGCGGCGAATGTTGTTCACAGCTAGCGCACCCTGAGCCCGCACCAGATAGGTCCCAAGGATGGCCGTCCCCAACACGATCAGCAGTGTCCAGCCCAGCCCGATCAGACCGCCGACCTGAATGAACAGCGCAATCTCGATCATCGGCACGGCAACAAAGGCCAAAAGCAGCCACATAGCGTTCTCCTGCAATCCCGGTGCGGTAGACTTACCGCGACCCAGCACCTACATAGGATGAGAACCCGGTCATTTCCATGCCCGGCCGAGCTGAGCCTATGAGGATTTGATGAACTCGCCCATTCTGCAATTGTTGGTGCTTGCCGGAATCGCTGTCTTTCTGATCCTGCGGCTCAGAAGCGTTCTTGGTACGCGCGAAGGTTTTGAAAAGCCGCCCGCCGTGCAATCCGGTCCCGCCCCGGAGCGTCGCCGTCAGTTTGAGGTCGTCGAGGGTGGCCCCGATCCGGATATTGCCGACCACGTACCGACCGATAGCCCTGCTGCCGATGCTCTAGCGCGGATGAAACACCTTGAACCGTCCTTCTCTGTCACGGAGTTTCTCGGTGGCGCGCGTGGCGCGTACGAGATGATCCTTATGGGCTTTGAGCGGGGCGATATGGCCGAAATTCAGCCCTTTTTGTCGCCCGAGGTCTACGAGAGCTTTGCTTATGTGGTGAACGATCGCGATAACAAGGGCCTGACAGTCGAGTCCGATTTTCTTGGCGTCAAGGAGCTGCAACTGGTCGACGCGAGCCTCGACGACACAACGAACGAAGCGGAGTTGACCGTGCGGTTCGTCGGTCAGATGACCTTTGCCGTGCGCGACCGGGCCGGTGAGGTGGTCGAAGGGGATCCCAAGGCGACCAAGACGCAGCGCGACATCTGGACCTTTGCGCGTCAGATGGGAAGCAATGATCCCAACTGGCAGTTGGTCGCGACTGACGAATGACCCTGACGCGGCTGGCAGTCCTGCTGGCCGCGCTGACCCTGCCCGTCGCAGGGAAGGCGGCGGACACCAGCCTGAAGGTGCTGGACTACTCCGAACTCAGCGGCTGGGGCAGCGACGATCACGACGCCGCGCTCAGGGTTTTCCTGAACACCTGCCGGGATTTCAAGACGCCGGATTGGCAGTCGATTTGTGCCGTCGCGGCACAGCAGACCAATGCGCGAACCTTTTTTGAACTGTTCTTCACACCTGTTCTGATCGAAGACGGCGAACCGGCCCTCTTTACTGGCTACTTCGAGCCCGAACTGAAGGGCGCGCGCAGCCCCTCCGCCCGTTATCGCTATCCCGTCTATCGGATGCCGCCCGAGGCGCGCGCGCAACCCTGGCTCTCCCGCCGTGACATCGAAACCAGCGGCGTGCTCGACAATCGTGGGCTGGAAATCGCTTGGGTGGATGACCCGGTTGAGCTGTTTTTCCTGCAAATTCAAGGGTCCGGACGCATCCGCCTGCCCGACGGAAGTGTAATTCGAATTGGATACGGCGGTAAGAACGGGCAGGAATACCGCTCTGTCGGGCAGGAGTTGGTGCGGCGTGGGGTCTATTCGATCCATCAGGTCTCGGCTCAGGTCATCAAGAACTGGGTGAGGCGCAATCCGGTCGCGGGCGCGGAACTGTTGCGGCACAACCCCTCCTTCGTCTTCTTTCGCGAGATCACCTCGATCGACCCGAACGATGGCCCAATCGGGGCGATGGGCCGATCTGTCACCGATGGTCGGACGATTGCCGTCGATCCGGCCTACACGCCGCTCGGCGCGCCGGTTTGGGTCGAAAAGGCGGGCAAGGAGGCGATGAACCGGCTGATGATCGCGCAGGACACGGGCTCTGCGATCAAGGGGGCGCAGCGCGCGGATATTTTCTTTGGCACCGGTGACAAAGCCGGGCGCGCTGCTGGCCGATTGCGCGACCCCGGACGCATGGTGGTCCTGCTGCCAATCCAGCGTGCCTATGCGATGTTGCCGGAGGACAGCCTGTGAGCCGCCGCCTGCGCCCGGATGAGGTCGAGCTGTGGAACAAGGTCGCCGGGACCGCAGAACGCATCAATCGCCCGAAACCGAAATCTGACGTGAAGCCTGCGGATACCTTTCGCAAACCCGTCACTATTCCAGCAGATCCCCTGCCCTCTTTTCAGATCGGGGCGCGGGCAAAGGGTGCGCAAGGCAATCACGATTTAAGGAATTCGGTCAGTGATCAGATACGTAGCGCACCGCTGCGGATGGATCGTAAAACCCACACCAAGATGAAGCGCGGCAAGCTGGTACCCGAAGCACGCATCGACCTTCATGGCATGACCATGGATCGCGCCCACCCCAGCCTGACCGGGTTCATCATGCGCGCGGCGAGCGAGGGCAAGCGGCTGGTCCTCGTCATCACCGGCAAGGGCAAGGATCGTGACGAGGACGGGCCGATCCCGATCCGTCGTGGCGTCCTGCGTCATCAGGTGCCGCACTGGCTCAGCGTGCCGCCATTGTCGCAACTGGTGTTGCAGATCACCGCGGCGCATGACCGTCACGGCGGGGGCGGGGCCTATTACGTCTACCTCAAACGGCTTCGGTAGCGGCCCCGCGTCAGATCACAGCACGTAGCGGCTGAGATCGGCTGAGGCGGCGAGCTTGCCGATATTGTCGTTCACGAAGGCCTCGTCGACCGAGATGACCTCGCCCGAGCGTTCCGGCGCGTGGAATGACAGCTCCTCAAAGACACGCTCCATGATCGTATAAAGCCGCCGCGCGCCGATGTTCTCGACCGACTGGTTCACTTCGGCGGCGGTACGGGCGAGCGCGGCGATACCGTCTTCGGTGAACTCCACCTGCACGCCTTCTGTCTCCATCAGGGCGGTGTATTGCCGTGTCAGCGCATTATCGGTCTCCGTCAGGATCGCCACGAAATCCGCCTCCGTCAGTGATTGCAATTCAACCCGGATGGGTAGACGCCCCTGCAATTCCGGCAAGAGGTCCGAGGGTTTGGCGACGTGGAACGCACCCGAGGCAATAAAGAGGATGTGATCAGTTCGGACGGCGCCATACTTGGTGCTGACGGTAGTACCCTCGATCAGCGGCAACAAATCGCGCTGCACCCCTTCGCGGCTGACGTCGCCGCCGCGCGCGTCGGTGCGGGCGCAGACCTTGTCGATCTCGTCCAGAAACACGATGCCGTTTTCCTCGACCGCGCTCAGCGCGGCCTTGTTCACCATTTCATCGTCGAGCAGCTTGTCGGCTTCTTCACCCAGCAGCAGCTCATAGCTGTCCGCAACGCGCAGTTTCTTGCGCACGGTCCGGTTGCCGAAGGCTTTGCCAAAGATATCGCCGAGGTTCATCATGCCCATCTGGCCCTGCTGTCCCGGAACATCCATCATCGACATTGGGTTCGAGGTGTCCGCGACGTCCAGCTCGATCTCCGTGTCGTCCAGCTCTCCGTTGCGCAGTTTCTTGCGGAACATCTCGCGCGTGCCGTCGCGCGCATCGGTGCCGGCCAAGGCTTCGATGACCCGATCTTCGGCCATCTTGTGGGCTGAGGCGCGCACATCGTCACGCATATGCTCTCGGGTCATCGCAACGGCGCTGTCCATCAGGTCCCGCACGATCTGTTCGACGTCGCGCCCGACATAGCCGACTTCGGTGAACTTGGTCGCCTCGACCTTGATAAAGGGCGCGCGGGCCAGTTTCGCCAGGCGGCGGCTGATCTCGGTCTTGCCGACGCCGGTCGGGCCAATCATCAGGATATTCTTGGGGAAAACTTCGTCGCGCAGATCATCGGCCAGCTTGGCGCGCCTCCAACGCGATCGCATGGCGACGGCCACGGCGCGCTTGGCATCCTTTTGACCGATGATGAACCGGTCGAGTTCCGAGACGATTTCGCGGGGGGTGAGGTCGGTCATGAAATTTCCTTAGCCGCCAATGGTTTCGACGGTCAGATTGCCGTTCGTATAGACACATATGTCCGCCGCGATGCCCATCGCCTTGCGGGCGATCCCCTCAGCGTCGAGGTCGGTATCGATCAGCGCGCGGGCGGCGGCGAGCGCATAGTTGCCCCCCGATCCGATGGCGGCGATGTCATGCTCTGGCTCCAGCACATCGCCGGCGCCGGTGATAACGTAGAGCTCTTTGCCATCGGTGACGATCAGCATGGCCTCAAGCTTCTGGAGGTACTTGTCGGTCCGCCAGTCCTTGGCCAACTCGACGCTCGCTCGCTGCAATTGGCCCGGCGTCGCCTCCAGCTTGGCTTCCAGCCGTTCCAGCAGGGCAAATGCGTCGGCGGTCGATCCGGCGAAACCCGCAACGACGTCATATCCACCGGGTGACAGGCGCCGCACCTTGCGCGCCGTGCCCTTCATCACCGTCTGACCCATGCTGACTTGACCGTCACCGGCGACAACCACGTGGTCGCCCTTGCGGACGCCAATGATCGTCGTGCCGTGCCAGCCGGGGAAATCTTTATCTGCCATCAGGTCGCTCCTTCATTCCGAGACTATATGCGGTCGCGGCAGGCGGGGGACAACCCCAGCCCGCTTGCCCGCTTCGATGCCAGCCAGTAGCGTCGCGCCATGCCCCAGAGCGTGACCCTCTATCTCGAAGACCCGTTGTTGCGCAGTGCGCGTGCCGGTGCACATAACTTCATCGCCCATCTCGTCGCTGTGCTAGAGCAGGCGGGCTATCGGGTGCACTTCGCCGCGACAGAGGAGGTTGCATCGAACGACGGCCTCGCTCTCACCCACATGATACCGCCGCCACCGGGAGGCCTGACCTTCCGCCGGGTATACCACTACCCGTTCTGGGCCATTGAACCCAGCGCGGAGCGGTGGGCCTGGGACGTCGCAAAAGAAGCATATTCGCCTGATTTAGTGCCAAAAACAGAGGCGGATAAGTTCTACGAGCGCTGGCAGAAACGCCTATTCCCGACCGCGGAGGCATCACGGCAAAACGGCTTCGTCTACGTCCCGCTACAGGGTCGGCTTTTAGAGCATCGCTCGTTCCAGTCCTGCGCGCCAATAGACATGCTTCGCGCGACTTTGAATGCGGACCCGCATCGCCCGGTTGTCGCCGCCTTGCACCCCAAAGAGCGGTACTCGGATGCTGAAATGGAGGCGCTGACCAGATTGGCCCATCGCAGTCCAATGCTGACCCTCCGCACCGGCGGAATGGAGGACATGCTGCGTGACTGCGATTATATCGTGACGATGAATTCTGCGGCCGCCTTCAACGGAATGTTTTTTGCAAAGCCCTCCATTCTGTTTGCCAAGATCGATTTTCACCACGTCGCGCTGCACGCCAGTCCGGAGGAGCTTTCGGCGTTCCGAGAGGTCTCTGATCACCTCCCCGATTATGCCCGCTACCTTTGGTGGTTCTGGCAGGAGCGCGCGATCAATGCGGGTCGCCCTGACGTTCACGAAAAAATTCGGGCGGCATTGCACCGGGGCGGCTGGTCTCTGCCAACCTGAACCGGCACCGGTCATGAAAAAGGGCGCCCAAACGGACGCCCTTCAAACCGTCAGATGACGGAAAAGGTCAGATGGATTCCTCGATCCACGCCTTGAGCGAGGCTTTTGGCGCCGCGCCGGCACGGTTCGAAACCACTTCGCCATCCTTGAAGATGAACAGCGCGGGGATCCCGCGTACGCCCATCTGCATCGGTGCGTTGGGGTTCGAATCAACGTCGACCTTGGCGATTTTTACTTTGCCACCAAACTCTTGGGCGAGTTCCTCCAGTGCCGGGCCGATCTGTTTGCAAGGGCCACACCATTCGGCCCAGAAGTCCACGACAACGGGGACATCAGAATTTTTTACTTCGGCATCAAAGGTATCGTCGGTCACGGCCACTGTGGACATGGGGATCTCCTGGATCAAGGGTGCGCTTGGAGGTGAAACGTAAGGACCGAGGCGTGGAAGTTCAAGAAGCGGTTGTGTCCTGCAACGCCGCCGTCACAAGATCGTGCGGCAGGCGCATCAGCTCCGCTGTGCGTGTCCACAAGAGCGCGGTCTGGACCCTCCGTCCTGGGTAAACCTGTTCCAGCGCCGCAGCATAGGCCCCCATCTGGGCCAACAGGCCGGTGGGGACATCCGTCACGCTTGCCGGCACCACAGCATTGGTCTTGAAATCGACGGCGAGGACCTCATCCGATGTGATGATCAGCCGGTCGATGGTGCCGTGAACCCGCAACCCGCCCAATTCAGCCAAATTCGCTGAAACAGAGACTTCCTCAAGCGCCTCTCGACTGAACAATCCTGTAAGATGCGGCGCTGTCAGGACCTTGCGGACTTCGCTAGTCAAAAGCGCCAGTTCCGCCCCTTCCGCCCGATCCACCCCACTGTTGAGGACCAAGCCGGCACGTTGATCAAACTCCGCGTCCGTCGCGCCAGGCAGATGTTCCAGCAGTGAATGGATCTGGCGGCCGCGACGCGTTGCTGCGTCCTTGTCCAACCCCTCTTCGCCGGGCAGCGCCTTGGGGCCGCCCAGTTCCGACGGGCTGGTGGTTTTCACCGGAAGCGCGGCGAAGGGGGCTGTACGGTGCGCCCAATCGGGCAAGTCGGGGGCGGAGGTGTCGGGCAGGGCAGGGGGCTGCATCGTCAGGGTGGACCAATCGCCGGTTTCCAGCCGCAATCCATCCCCACCCGGGGCGGGCGTCTCCACCGCGCCGAGCGTCCGCATCCCGTCACGAATGCGCTCGTACCACGTCTCACCGCCGCGCCCGAGATCTCCGGCGGCGGCGACGATCAGCCACTTTTCCGCGCGCGTCATGGCGACGTAGAGCAGGCGGTCCGTCTCTTCCCGCTGCTTTCGCAGTTTTTCGTCCCGTAGCGCGGCCAGACGGGACGGCGCATCCTTGGCTGCAACTTTCCACCAGGCGCGCTGCCCGTCAGAAAGGACCTCACCGCGCAACTCATCGCGCCGGTTTTGGGTCTCAGGCAGGATAACCACCGGCGCTTCCAACCCCTTGGAGCCATGCACCGTCATCACTCGAATGCGTGACCCGGCGCTTTCCATCTGACGCTTGACCTCGGGGTCATCTCCCTGCAACCAAACGAGGAATCCCGTCAGGCTCGGCACCTCATTGCGTTCGTAACTCAGGGATTGATCGAGCAATGCGTCGATGCCGTCCTGCGCTTCGACACCCAATCGTTCCATTAGCCGTCGTCGCCCGCCGTGCCGCGTGAGGATCCGCTCCAGCAGCTCGTATGGCCGCAGATAGTCAGCATGGTTGCGCAGATCGCGCAGCATCGCGCGGGTCGCTTCGTGGTCGCGTCGCGCGTCGAGCGCCGGCCAAAGCCGTCGCGTCTGACGCTTGTGCGCGAGATCGTAGAGCATCTGCTCATCCCATCCGAACAGCGGTGATTTCAGAGCGGCGGCAAGGCTCAGATCATCGTCCGGCGTGGCAAGGAACGACAGGAGCGCGGTCAAATCCTTGACCGCCAGTTCACCGCCGATCCGCAATCGATCCGCACCGGCAATTTCGAGCCTCTCAGCCTTGCAGGCGCGGATAATCTCGTGAAACAGACGACGCCGGCGACGCACGAGGATCAGGATGTCACCCTCGTGCATGGGTCGGGCCTGTCCCTTACCGATCGGCAGGGGCGTCTTCTCGTCGATCATCTGGCGGATATGTTTGGCAATCCGGGTGGCCAGAACGACATCGTGGTCCTTTTCGCCCGGCAGGTCGACGGGATCGTCCCACTCGCCGCTGTCGTCATTGGCGACCTTCTCGATATGCGGCCACAGATCGACACGGCCGGGCAGGGTGTCCTGGAACGCGATGTGGCTCTCTTCCGGCGAAAAACCGGCCTCTGCGCGTCCCTCAAAGACCTGATCAACCAGCGTCAGGATCGCCGGGGCCGAGCGGAAGGAATGCGCCAGCGCGAGGCGTTGCAGCGGGGTGCCCAGCGCGGTCAATCGTTCGTCAAAATCATCGCGCATCCGGTCAAACTCAGACGGGTCCGCGCCCTGAAACGAGTAAATCGATTGCTTCTTGTCTCCGACCACAAAGATCGTGCGCGTCTTGTCGTCCTGCGCACCCTCACCGCTGGTGAACTCCCGCGCAAGAGCTTGAATGACCTGCCATTGCTCGGGCGAGGTGTCCTGCGCCTCGTCCACGAGAATATGATCTATGCCCCCGTCTAGGCGATAGAGAACCCAAGCGGAGACCTCGCGATTGGTCAGCAAATCGCGGGCGCGCAAGATCAGATCGTCAAAATCCATCGCACCGCGCAAGAGTTTGGCGCGCGCATAGGCCGGCAGGAAAACTGCGGCGAAATCGTATAGTGCAACTGTCTTCGACAAGGCGCTGAGTGCGAGACGCCGGTCGCGGGCGGTCTCAATCCGGCCCATCAAAGGGTTGATCCGGTCGATCAAATCCGGATGTGCGGCGCGCATAGGCTTGGTAGGAACAGACCCTATCTTTGCGCAAAACGGCTCTTTCGCACCAGGGCCGGTCAGGAAGCAATCCTCCAGTATCTCTAACGCGGCCATGTCCGGCGAGGTAACGCGCGCCAGCGTTTCGGCCAGCTTCTGGTCCATTTTCGAGCCCGTAGCGGCGGCGGCGCGCAGGGCGGCGATATCCTCCATCTCACTGCCGAGGAAGACGTCTGCCAACAGTTGCGTCTCGTCAAACCCGGCGGGCAGGCCAAGGTCGGCGGCCAACGCGTCCTGCCCGGGATGCCGGCTCAGCAAATCAGCGTGGGAGGTAACGGCCCCGGTCAGTGATTCCATCGTTTGCCCGGAATATTGCAACGCCATCCGCGACAGAACCTTGCGATCCGGCCCGTTCGCCAACCGTTCGATGACCTCACCCCGGAGGAGAGAGGCGTCGCGATCCTCCATTTCGGTGAATTGCGGACTGACGCCAGCCTCCAGCGGGAAGCGACGCAGCAACGACGCGCAGAAGGAGTGAATCGTTTGAATTTTGAGCCCGCCCGGCGTCTCGATGGCGCGTGCGAACAGAGTCCGGGCGTGGCGCAACCGGCCCGCGTCAACCGGCCCATCGATGCCAAGAGTGCCCAGTTCGTTCCGCAAGTCAGCGTCCGGCAGCATGGCCCAGTCGCCCAACCGACGGAACAGGCGATTCTGCATCTCGGTCGCGGCGGCCTTGGTGTAGGTCAGGCACAGGATATGCTGCGGCGACACCCCGTCGAGCAGAAGGCGCGCCACCCGGTCCGTCAACACCCGCGTTTTGCCCGATCCGGCGTTCGCGGCCAGCCAGGTTGATAGGTCGGGACGGGCCGCATCGACCTGTCGCTGCGTGGCCGTGTCGCGGTTCATTGGACGAAACTCCGGCTTGCGTCGGTCGCGATGTCCCATTCCCCGAACCTTGCGAGGTGATCGTAATCCGCCGCCATTTCGGTCTTGAACATCGCCCTGCGGGACGCGAAGGGCTGCGCGGGATCGAGGTATTTCTCGATCATCGTGGCAAAGCGCGCCCAAGCTTCATCCGCCGAGAGGTCCTGAAGTGGTGCCTCAATCTCACGCGTGTCCGCGCCCAAACCGATAAAGGCGGCGCGGATCACGTGCCGGGGGTTAACCCCTTCGAATCCGTTGCGTTCGGCCATTGCACATTCCAGAAGAAGCTGGAGATCAAAGCTTTTCTGCTGCTCGGCAGAGGCCATCGCACCCGTTTTGTAATCATAGATCAGCGCACTGCCACGATCATCCAGGTCAATCCGGTCTGCCTTGGCAGTCAGGGTGAAATCCAACCCGGCCAGGGGGGTCGCACCTCGGACCTCGTAAGCGACCGGTCGGCCAAGGGATTGGCGCCTGACTTCACCCTCGACGACATCATTGGCGGCACGCGCCATACGAGCGAGCCAGAGCAATCGAGCCTCCGCCCAAGGCACAGCGGTGTTCAGCGTCGCCTCGGTCAAGGCCACCAGCTGCTCAGAGGTGAGCAGGTCCGGATTGGCCATCGCATTGCGCACAAAGGTTTCCATCACTTCGTGACTGACAATTCCGCGCATCAGGGCATCGGGCGCCTTCATCAACGGATCAAGCGGGCGCAGGCGCAGAACCTCGCGCGCATAAATCGCGTAAGGATCCCGGATCAGGGTCTTTATCTGCGTCACCGAAAGCTTGCGTGGCCGCGCCGAAACGGGCGGGCAGGGGGCCGGCCGGGGGGAAGGCTCTATTTGATCCACGGCCTCCAGTTGCGTCACGAGGTTCAGCCAGTGTCGCCCACGCGCTCGGGCGCCCGCCAGGGCCTCGCGTCCCTCACCGCCCAGCCCGTTAAGCAGATTGGTGATCCGGTTCAACCAGCGAGAGGCGACCGTTTCGGCCTCCGACCCTCGCAGGGCGCGGCTCAGCCAGACTTCGGGGGCAGCGATCGCCTGTTGAAAATCATGCGCGGACAGGCCAATGCGTCGCTCTGGCAGCAGTAGCCCGACCTCAGCTCGCATCGCCCGGTTCAGCCAGGGATCGGGGGAGGGGGCCTCGGGCCAGCTCCCTTCGTTCAGCCCGCCAAGGATGACGAGGTCCGCGCCCTGAACGCGTGCCTGCAGCGTGCCCCAGATCGCAATATGCGGATGCGGCGTGGTGCTGTCGCGTTCTTCTGCTTCGCTCAGAACGGAGGTCAGGAGGTTGGCGAAATCCTCCGGCCCTAGGTCACCGGCGACATCGGCGGCGCTGACCAGGTCGTTGAGTTTACCCAACACATCTTCGCCGGCGTTTCCGGTCCATAGCGTCCCTGACCCCGTGGCGCGACAGCCAGCCGCCAGCGCTTCGGCGTGAGTCTGCAAATCGGTCACCCGGTCAACCATCGGGCGCGGGTTGGTGTCGTCGACCGGCAAGGCCAGCCGCGTCACCCAATCGGCCCAGTCCTGCGCCATCTCGTCCGTCTGATCGGCGCCAAAGCTCCGCAGCGTATCGGCGTCGGGAAAGGGCGGGCCCTCGCGGCGCAGCTTCATCTCCAGCGCGCGAGCGAGCCGTAGATGAATGTCACGGTCCGCGCCCCTATGGCACAGCGGATGTTTCAACAATGCCAACAGGCCAGCGGCCCCTGCGGTTTGATGATAAAGCCCCGCAACCTGCCGCACGAACCGTCCGGCAGCCGTCAGGTGCAACGCTTCGCCCGCGCTGTCATCAGGCAGGATATCCCACCGGGTCAGCGCTGCGGTCACCTGTCGGGCGAGCAGCCGGTCGGGGGTGATCAACGCGGCGCGAAGCCCATCCTCTGCCGCTTGACGCAGCCGCAGGGCGATGGCCTGCGCCTCTTCTCGCGCGGAGGGCGCTTCGAGCAGAGTGACATTTGACATCGCGCTGTCGAGGTCGCGCAGATCGGGCCCTTCGGAGAGCCATTGATCGGTCACAGGAGCGGGGCGCAGGGCGAGCGAAACCAAGCGATTGCGCGCATCGTTCTGTGTCGACCCGACCCAGGGCTGCACATCCGACGGACCCAACCCAAGGGCCGCGCACAACTTGCGAAACCGGAATTGAGGGTGATCCTCGCCGCTTAGCGCATCATCCAGATGACGCGTCCAGACATCCTCCGGCAGATCGAAATCGTATCCGGGCAGGACCACTGCGCCTTGCGGCAGTCGCGCTACGGCCTGCATCAGCACATTCGTGGCCCCGCGAGACCCGGTCGAACCGGCCACGATAATCGGTCCGGGGGGCGGCGCCTCTTGCCAAAGGTCGGCGACATGCTCTGCCACCATGCGCAGGCGACCCGCGGCATCGGGCGCGGCATCGCGGCTTTCGACCTGTTGCACGATCGTCAGGAATTTCAGCGCGCGGGCCCAATGATCGGAATGGGCAGAGACGTCGAGGTTTCGGATCGCGTCGAAACTGACGCCTTCGCCGCGCATCTCTTCGAACACCTGCGCCAGACTGTCGGCCAGATCGTAGAGCGCGGCGCGCGGAGCAAGGTCGGGCTCCTTCTCGATCAGCGCCTGCACCAGCTGCACCAGCGCGAGGCGGCGGCGCAACGGCGAAACCGGAGCGGGGATAGCACCCAAGGCAAAAGTTTCGCCAAGATCAGTCACCAGCTGGATGCGGGGCAACAGGCGCGGCGGACCGGCATCGAACAGCGTTCGCAGACGCCGCGCCATGCGTCGAGAGTTGACGATCAGCGTTGTGCGCGCCAGCGCTTCGGGTGGGCGGCCAGCGCTGCGGTGGAGCAAGCCCTCGATCAACAGGCGCGGGAAATCCGCCCCCGGCGGCAGGCCATACACCCGGGGCTTGTCGCTGGGTTTAAACATGGCGGGCCAACATTTCTTCGGCCAGGGCGATGCCTGCTGGGTGGCCGACGTCGCACCATTCGCCCGGGTAGGGAATGACATGCAACGTGCCGCGTTCCAACATCCCGTCCCACAGCTTGTTCAGGGAAAAAGTCGTGTCGGGAATATCGGCAAGCCCCTCAGTCCGGATAATCTGAGCGCCGGTATAGATCAGGCCCGGTCCGCGTGCGACAGGAGGGCCCGGCGTGAAATCACCGGGACTATCGTGGCCGATGGCCTTCTCGGGCGGCACACCCAAGAGCAAGGATTCCATCCCCTCGCGCCAATGCTCTTGAAGCAGACGCAGCGGGTTCACGCCGCCCCAGACCGCGTCGGAGTTCATTGTCCAGACCGGGCCATTCCCCAACAGCGGCAGGGCATGTCGCAGTCCCCCACCTGTGTCGAGGATTTTCGGTGTCTCCCGGATCGTCCGAACGCCCGTCCCGGCCAGGTGAGCGTCCAGTTGATCGGGCCTATAGTGCAGGTTTGTAACGATGGGGCCGGAGACCACCGGTTTGATCACATCCAAGGCGTGATCAATCAACGCGCGACCGGCGACCTCGACCAATGGCTTTGGCCGGTCGGCGGTCAGGGCACCCATCCGCGTGCCGAAACCGGCCGCGAACAACATCAGACCTCGCGGCATCATCGGCGCAACCTCTCCAACACATCCGCTGTTGGCGCGGGAAGGTCGGCACGGATCCGGGCTGCGATGGGGGCCAAGGCAGGATGCTCCAGATTGCGCATCAGATGGGCCCAGACTCGCGGGATTAAATCGACGTAATGCGTCTTGCCGTCCCGACACGACAGGCGGGCAAAGACGCCGAGGATCCGCAGGTTTCGCTGTGCACCCATGACATGATATTGCGCGTCGAATAGCGCCGGATCGAGTTGCTGTGCGGCCACGTAATGCGCCTTCATCGCGGCTTCGGCGGCTGGAGCGACATCGCGCCGTGCATCCATCAGCAGGGAGACCAGATCGTAGGACGGATCGCCGATCATCGCATCCTGAAAATCCAGCAGACCCACCCGCGCTGACCCTTGCCGGTTCGGTAACCACAACAGGTTCTCCGCGTGATAATCGCGCAGGATCGTCACGGTAGTTTCCGAGTGTTTGCCCAAGATTGGGTCGAAATCCGCACTGAACGCCGCCTTCTTTTCCGGGTCGGCACCAAGTGTCTGCCCCAGGTACCAATCATAGGCCAAACCAGCCAATGGCGTCATGACAGCCACGTCATAATTGGCAAGTCCGGGCATTGGCGTAGCATTGTGCAGGACGATCAGCGCGTCGGTGGCGGCAGTATAGATCGCCAGTTCCGTGCTGTTGTCTGCGGCAACAACGCGGGCGAACAGATCGTCACCTAAATCTTCGATCAGCAGGAAACCGCTGGCGGTATCTTCGGCTATTATGTGCGGCGCGGCGAGGCCGAGCGTGGTGAGGTAGCGCGCCACGGCGACAAAGGGGCGCACGTCTTCACCCTTCTCCGGCGCGGCGTCCATCAGGACAGCGCTTTCTCCAGCCATGGTGAGGCGCTCATATTTCCGGTTGGATGCGTCCCCGGCCAGGGGTCGCCGTGTCGCCTGGGCCCAAGCTGTCGTCGCGAGGAAAGCCTCGGCTTGAGCATCGCGCAAAGTGTCAGGCATGAAGGTCTCCGGGCAAAATCGTATCCCAAGATCGGGGACCGCGCGCGGTGATCTCGCGGCTGTCGACGTCGTCATGGGTGAAGCTCAGGGTTAACGCGTCCGAGGGCGCAAGGTCGCCGAGACGGTCGGGCCATTCGATCAGGCAAATCGCGGTTTCGTAAGCCTCTTCAAGGCCCAGTTCGACCACTTCATCCGGGCTTGTCAATCGGTAGAGATCGGCGTGCCAAATTTCGCCCGCGTCGCTCTCATAAGTCTGTACGAGGGTAAAAGTGGGTGAGGGCACATCCTCTGGTTCAGGCAGCAGGGACAGGATCAATTGGCGCGCAAAATGGGTTTTACCGGCACCGACTGGCCCTTCGAGCAGGATGACTGCGCCAGCAGAAAGCCGTGCCCCGATGCGCCGTGCCAAGTCCCGCGTGTCGTCGGGTGAGTGAGATTGATAGCGGCGGCGCAATTCGGTCATGCGCCGACATTATCGTCCTGCACCCGACCTGCAAGAGGGCGCGGTCAGGCGGTGCCTTGAAACGCCACCTCGCGCAGGGCCGGTGTGGTGCGAAAGGCGGCGAGGGTCGCGCCCCCGTGCAAGGGTTTGAACCGGCAATCCAGCAGGCGACCATCCGACATGCGCACGGTGGCGTCCCATTCGCTGCGTTCTTCGAAACCGACGACGAAGTCGCGGAAATCGCCCCAGATCGGATCGGGATCACATAGCGACTGCCAATGCCGCGACGCATCACTGACCGAGATGTCCAGCGAGGGCGCATCCTGTGCCAGACCCCACAAAGCGCGATAGGATTCGTTGACGTAGCTCAATTGACCTTGCGGCGAAAACACCGCCAGCCCGTCATCCAGCGACTCCATTACGGCCTGTGACAGATCCAGTTGTTCGCGGAACCGTCGTGTCAAAGTCACCTCGGCGCTGATATCTTCGATGAGGAAGGCAACGGCCCCGTTGGGATGCGGACGCCCCGTAACGCGATAGGTGCGATCCGTGGGCAAGGTCCAGGTTTCCTGATATCTGCCATCCTCCGCCGCGGCGATAAGGTCGAGGATCTGATCCCGCCAGGATGCATAATTGCGCGGTTCCGGCATGATCTTTTCGTCGCGGAGTTTGTCGAAGAACGACAGGTAACCCGGTCGGCCCAGTAGATATTCGGTGTCGAGCGACGTCAGGTCGAGCAGTGCCGGATTAAACAGCGCCAAGCGGCGATTTCGATCGAAGATCGCCAAACCGGTGGCCAGTTGCGCGAAGGTCTTTGTCAGGGTCTGGACAAAATTCTGCTGTGCTGATTCCGCCTGGACAACCGCAGTTACGTCGATCGCGTGAAAGGTATGGACCCCCTTGTTCACCTCTTCCGTGATGTCGAACCAGCGATCCGGCTGATCTTCGCCGGTCGAAAACCGCACGCGCCTTTGTTCCCGGTCCGGAAGGCTGGGCGTGGATTGCGCATCGGGTATGACGGGTCGCCCATCCGGGCGCGGCCCGCCTGCCTCGGTTTCGAGTTTGCGGTAAGCGCGGTTGGCCCAACAAACCAACCCCTCGCTATCTGTCATCCACACCGGGTGCGGCGAATTGCTGAACGCCCAGCTTGTCAGTTGCTGCACATGAGCCCGGTATTTGGTGCAGTGTTTGGGCATGGCGTGCACGCTGTCCGGATCCCGCAGGTCCAGAAAAGCGGTGTTCCCTTTGCGCACCAGCCGCAATTCTGCCGAGTCGTCGGCTTTGCGCGCCTTGAAGGACAAGTCGAAGTCACTGCCGGAGGCATCGCCGCCGAGAAACTCAAGCGGCAGACCGGCAAATCGGAAGGAGAAGAACTTGTGCAAGCCGGGTAGAGAATTGTCCCATGCCTCCTGCCGCAGCAAATTGCGAAGCGATGAGTCCCCCTCGACAACGCGTCCCTTGACCAGCCGCAAGCTGCCCCGAGAGGCTGGTTTTGGCCGGTTTAGTCTATATGTTCGATTCGTCGCCAGGATACACAGCCCGGCCATCGTAGCAGTCCCAAGACAAACGGCGATGATGACGCCGAATTCAACAAATCCAAGATACACGATATGCCCCATCTGTTGCCCAGCAAGGGAACCGCATAAAGGTAAAGGTTCAGTTAATACCTCGCGTATTCGACGCTGATTGACGTCATATTTCGATCAACCGGTTTTCCCCGGCGGGAACAGGTGTATCCCCCGCCACCGCATCGATCTTTTCGCGCGGCCAGAGCACCTCTACTACCGCACCGGTTCGCTCGGCGTGCTGATCCGAAAGGGCGTAACGATCCGTGCCATTGGCAAAGGTCAACTCCGCCCCCGTACGTTCTAGCAGGGTCTTGGCGATGAACAGACCCATACCCATACCTTCGTAACCCGGTCTCTGGACGGGCTCATCGGCAGTGCGGCGTCGCCGCATGAAGGGGTTGCCGATCCGGCCGATGACCTGTGGCGCGTAGCCCTGCCCGTCATCCATGATCCGTACCGCGATCGTCTTTTCCGACCAGCGTGCCTCGACCCAGACATTGGCAGAGGCGAAATCTACCGCGTTTTGCACCAGGTTGCGCATGCCGTGAATCAGTTCGGGACGTCGGAGGATGCTAGGGGTGCTGGCTTGGGAGTCTGCTTCCGGCGCGATGTCGAAATGGATGCGCTTGCCCCGGTCGCGGTGCGGATCGGCGGCCTCTTCGATGACGGTGGGCAGAGGTGCCTGGCGCAAGTGCAGATCGTCTTTCCCCGCCCGCCCCATGGAGCGCAGGATGTCGCGGCACCGGTCCGCCTGCTGGCGTATCAATTGCGCATCCTCGGCCAGATCGGGGCGGTCAGTTAGCTCTTCGGCAAGCTCGGAGGAGGCCAGTTTGATCGTTGCCAGCGGGGTCCCCAACTCGTGAGCCGCCGCAGCCACGACGCCGCCGAGGTCGGTGAGCTTTTGCTCGCGCGCGAGGGCCAGCTGGGTCGCTTGCAGCGCATCCGACATGGAATGAAGTTCGGTCGCGATCCAGCGAGAATAGATCCCAAGGAAGATGATCGCGATGATGATCGCCAGCCATTGTCCAAACACAAAGACATCGGCGATTTGCAGGGTCGCGCCTTCCGCCGTCTTGAGAGGCAGGTAAACCTTTGTCAGCAGCGTGACGATCCCGATGGCGATGGTGCCCATGAAGAGGGTCGACCGGCCCGTCAACGCCATGGCCGAGACGGTGACCGGCCCCACGACGAGGATGGAAAACGGGTTGTGCAGACCACCTGACAGATAGAGCAGCATGCCCAGCTGCAGTAGATCGAATAGCAGCATCAGAAGGTTCTCGACCTCGGACAACCGTTTGCTCTCGGGAAAGATGAAGCTGGCGACGAGGTTGCCGATGACAGAGGTGCCCACCACCACGAAGCACAGACCGTAGGCCAACGACAGTTCGTAGATCTGCCACGCGACGAGCAAGGCTGCCATCTGCCCGCTGATCGCGATCCACCGGAGGAGGATGATGGTGCGCAATCGGATCCAGTTGCCCCTGTCGCGGCCTTTGAGTACGTTGAAATGCGTGTCGCTCATCGCGGCTCCCTCTCGGGCTGTGCGGTTGTGTCTGGTGTGCATAGCGATGCGGCCTTGATACTTGTGTCTTGCCATACCGGCCAATCCAGACAGGCAGTTTTAACCGGGCTTAACCGTTCGGGGGAACCCGCTATCGTACAGAGGATCGACATGACCCGAATTTACGCCATTGCCGCCGCCGCCGTGATCGTCACCCTGACCGCTGTTTTATGGGTGGTGAGCAGGGACGGCAGCGACGATCAGTTTGCACAATGCCGCGCCAGCGCGATTGCCGGCGGTTCTGATCAGATCGGCGGATCTTTCACCCTGGTGGACGAGGCCGGCGCGACTGTCACCGATGCGGAGGTCATCGACGAACCGGCTCTGATCTATTTCGGCTACACCTATTGCCCGGACATCTGCCCGATGGATGTCGCACGCAACGTTGAGACGGTCACCCTGCTGGAGGACCGAGGCTATTCGGTCAAACCAGTCTTCATCACCATCGACCCGGAACGCGACACGCCCGAACAATTGGCGGAATTCACCGACTACCTTCACCCCCGCATGGTTGGCCTGACCGGATCGGCAGAGCAGATCAAGGCGGCGAGCAAAGCCTATCGCACCTACTACAATGCGCATAAATCGGGAGAGGACGATGAATTCTACCTCGTCGATCATTCGACCTTCAGCTACCTGACGCTGCCGGAGTCCGGTTTTGTCGAGTTTTTCCGCCGTGACCAGCCATCGGATCAAATAGCCGACTCGATTGCCTGTTTCCTCGACGCTGCCTAGTCGTTTCTGACGATTTGACGCTGGCCTGACTGCGGGATAGAACCGACCAACCGCGAACGGGCTTAGCGCCGGGAGACTTCTTGCATGATCGATGATCTCGACTTGGGCCAGGACAGGACCCTGTTGCTGCTGGACGACGATGAGCCGTTCCTGAAGCGACTCGCCAAGGCGATGGAAAAACGTGGCTTCGACGTCGAGACTGCGGAAACTGTGGCTGCGGGTCGTGCCATCGCCACCGCCCGCCCGCCTGCCTACGCCGTCTGCGATCTGCGACTGGGCGATGGAAATGGTCTCGACGTGGTTGAGGTGCTGCGTGAAAAGCGCCCCGATTGCCGGGTTGTCGTGCTGACCGGCTATGGGGCCATCGCAACCGCCGTGGCCGCGGTCAAGATCGGGGCCACGGATTATCTGGCAAAGCCCGCCGATGCGACCGACATCACCAACGCCCTGCTGGCGAGGGGGGATGAATTGCCGCCACCGCCGGAAAACCCCATGAGCGCCGACCGTGTCAGGTGGGAGCACATTCAGCGGGTTTACGAATTGTGCGACCGCAACGTCAGCGAAACCGCGCGGCGTCTGAACATGCACCGCCGGACCTTGCAGCGCATTCTGGCGAAACGTTCGCCGCGCTGACCTTTAGAGGTCATAGCGTTTAAGCACCTGATCGACAATCTGGCCTGAGGCGAGGCGGACACCCTCGACCCGGCCATATGTCTCGAACCCGCGGCTTTGATAATAGATCAACCCGCCCTCGTTGTCTGTCCGGATCGTGGCGTTGATCCAGCGGTAGCCGATGGCGAGGGCCGCATCCCTGGTTGCGTCGAACAGTGCCGATCCAATGCCGATCCCGGTTTGTCCGATCCGAGCGAAGGTGGCGATGTTGGCGACCTCGGGGCCATGATCCTTGTGCGGCTCGACCCACTGAAACCCCAGGATCATGCCAGTGTCGTCCTCGGCCACGTGCCAGATCGCACCTTGGCCGCCGCTCATCCGGATGGCGATGTCGTTGCGCGTGACAGCCTCAGTCAGGGCCGTCGTGCCACCCGCCGAGATCACTTCATTCAAAAGCTCTGCCATTTGTCCCGAATCCAGCGAAACAGCACGTCGAACATGGATCATTTGATCTGTTTCAAAAGGTCGGCATGGCGACGGGTGAAATCGTGCCGAACCTCGATGGGCGGACGCAGCGTGATGTCCAGCCCTTCGATCAGCGCCGGATCCGGGTGGCCAAAGAACTTGTCAGCCTCACCGATGGAAAAACCGGCAATCTGCACCGCCTCCATCCAGGCACTGACGCGGTCGGCCTTCTTGATCTTTTTCTTCAGGACCGCAGGCGTGACAGCAGGAAGGCCAAAGCGAATGTGGATGGCAGAGGTCAGACGATCATCGAGCGCGCCGTATCCCGGCCCGACCGCCGCCTTGACCGGGGAAATCATGTCCCCGATCACGTATTCCGGCGCGTCGTGAAGGAGCGCTGTCAGACGGTGCGCTGGTTTCGCAGCAGGCTCCATCCGGCCGAACAGCGTCTCAACTAGAAGCGAATGTTCGGCGACGGAATAGGCAAAATCGCCGGAGGTCTGTCCATTCCAGCGTGCGACAAAGGCAAGGCCATGGGCAATATCCTCAATCTCGATATCTACCGGAGTTGGGTCCAGCAGATCCAGTCTGCGCCCCGAGAGCATCCGCTGCCACGCCCGTGCCTGTTTCGCCATCATCGCCTCCGTTTCAGATGGAATACTGGGAAAGGAGTGCGGAGTCACCGGCCAGGGATGCAAAAAACTCCGCAATGTCGGACGCACCCCTGCGCCTTGCCGAAAACAGGGCCGGGTGCTACTGGCGATGACACCTTCGGACCTATCGGGAGCCGCCCCCATGGCTAAAGACTACATTGTAAAAGACATTTCCCTTGCCGCTTTTGGGCGCAAGGAGCTGGACATCGCGGAAACGGAAATGCCCGGCTTGATGGCGCTGCGCGAGGAATATGGCGCGGGTAAACCGCTCAACGGCGCGCGCATTGTTGGCTCTCTCCACATGACGATCCAGACCGCGGTTCTGATCGAAACGCTGGTCGAACTGGGCGCGGATGTCCGTTGGGCCTCGTGCAACATCTTTTCCACGCAGGATCACGCGGCAGCCGCAATCGCCGAAGGCGGCACCCCTGTCTTTGCCGTGAAAGGTCAGACTCTGGTCGAGCACTGGGATTATCTTGACCGGTCCTTCATGTTCCCCGAGGGCGCGAACATGATCCTCGACGATGGTGGCGACGCGACGCTTTACGTCCTGCTCGGTGCGCGGGTCGAGGCGGGAGAGGATGACCTGATCGCCGTGCCCACCTCGGAAGAGGAAGAGGCGATCTTTGCCCAGATCAAGAAGCGGATGGCGGCCTCCCCCGGTTGGTTCACCAAGACCCGCGAGGCGATCAAGGGCGTGTCCGAGGAAACGACAACCGGTGTGCATCGCCTCTATGATCTGCACAAGAAAAACCAGCTTCCTTTCCCGGCGATCAACGTCAATGACTCGGTCACAAAGTCGAAATTTGACAATAAATACGGCTGCAAGGAAAGCCTTGTCGACGGTATCCGCCGCGCCACCGATACGATGATGGCCGGCAAGGTCGCCGTAGTCTGCGGTTACGGCGACGTCGGCAAGGGGTCCGCCGCCTCGCTTTCTGGCGCGGGGGCCCGCGTCAAAGTCACTGAAATAGACCCGATTTGTGCGCTTCAGGCCGCGATGGACGGCTTCGAGGTGGTGACGCTGGAAGATGCGGTAAAAAGCGCGGACATCTTCATCACCACCACCGGCAACAAGGATGTTATCCGCATCGAGCATATGCGCGAGATGAAGGACATGGCCATCGTCGGCAACATCGGACATTTCGATAACGAGATTCAGGTCGCCAGCCTGAAAAACCACAAGTGGACGAACATAAAGGAACAGGTGGATATGATCGAAATGCCCTCGGGCAATCGCATCATTCTGCTCTCCGAGGGGCGTCTGCTGAACCTCGGGAACGCCACCGGGCACCCGTCCTTTGTGATGTCGGCATCTTTCACCAATCAGGTGCTGGCGCAGATTGAGCTTTGGACCAAGGGCGAGGATTACGCGCCCGGCGTCTACATTCTGCCCAAGCACCTGGACGAGAAGGTTGCGCGATTGCATCTGGATCGGATCGGGGTAAAGCTTTCGAAACTGGCGCAGGAGCAGGCTGATTACATCGGCGTCTCGACCGAAGGGCCGTTCAAGCCGGAACATTACAGATACTAGGATCGCATGCAGATACGGTTAATATCGCTCGCTTCCGCCCTTTGCACCGCCGCGCTGATCCATCCAGCCGAGGCTGCGCCAAAGGTGACGAAGAAAGTGACTTATTACTCGGTCAAGGCGACAACCATTGACGGTCTGCGCGCGGAAATGGCGGCGCGCGGACCGAAGGGATACTGGGGCTACTCCGATTGGTATGTGCAATGGTCCGGATCCTGCAAACTCTCCGTCACCATCTCGATCACCTTACCCAAACACGCCCGCCCGGACACGATGCCAGCGGACGTGCGACGCAAGTTTGACCGCATGTTGGTGGCCTTGCGCGCACATGAGGAACAGCACGGCCAACACGCCGTGCTCGCCGCGCAAGAGATCGAGAGCGCCGGCTGTCGCAACGGCAATGCGATCCTTAAGACCTACAATGATGCCGACGTGAGATATGACCGCCAGACAGATCACGGTCGCCGTCAGGGCGTCATTCTACGGTGATCATAAACGCTGCGTGGCACGGCGCAGGGCACCACCGCTGTCTTGATCCCGGCACTTTTTCCTTTACGCCTCAAGAATCGCCGCATTAGGCTCCTCCCATGGCTGCGCGTTTGGCAGCGGTAACCTAGGGGATAGGATATGGGCAAACGGGACGATCTGATCGCGAAATACGCTGAGGACCTGAAAGACAAATGCGGGATGACGCCGGACATGGATCTGCTCACCAAGGTGACGATCGGGTGCGGTCCGTCGATCTATAACGAGGACGCGTCAACTGTCGCCAGCAGTCAGGCAAGCGAGCTGGAGACCGTTAAGCAAAACTTTCTGATAAAGAAACTCGGCTTGACGGATGGTCCGAACCTGATGTCCGGCATCGACAGCGTGATGGAAACCTATGGTAAATCCAACCGCAGCAAGTATCGCGCGGTCGTCTATTACCTGTTGGTCAAGCATTTCAACAAAGAAAGCGCCTACGCCTAATTGATTGCGTGGGACATGACGAGGTCCGGCAACCCAGCGCCGTACCTTATACATTTTGCTAGAACAGACCCAAAACCAGGCCAATAACGCCGGGTCCGAGGATCGAATAGCCGCCATCCAAGAGCGTTAGAGCCTTGGGGCGATTGGCATATCCATAATTCATTGCGACCCAGGGCGTGATAAAGAACGCGCCGATTCCCAACCCGCTGACCAAACCCTCCATCGGGCCGACGATGGCGGCCATCTCAAAGATGTGGCGCATCATCCCGGCCACAAGGATCATGGCGAGCCCGGATATGGCGAACGGTATAGGTGACGCGCTGCCCTGCGGTTTACCGTGTTCGTCTGTCGGGATGCCCGCCGCTTTCATCCAGGGTTTGGAGAGCGCCATGTACCATACCGCCCCCATGGCAAAGCCTGCCAGCGCTGCGACCAATACTGCTACAATGCCCATTTGACCCCCCGTCATGCTCCTGATGATGGAAGTCTACGCATCTGAGTGCGAATTGTCCTAGTTATTAAAATGGCGACGGAGGGGGATATTTACCGCCTGGGGACGCCTCGAACCCTTGCGCGCCTAAAGACCGCCCATGCGACAGATAAGCTCCCACTCGTCATCCCGCACGGGCTGAACAGATAGACGGGAGTTGCGCACCAGTACCATCTCCGACAGGTCCGGCGTCGATTTGATCTGATCCAGCGTCACCGGCCGGGGGATCGTCTGCAATGCCCGAATATCGACGCACTCCCACCGGTCGTCATCGGTGCTGCTGTCGGGATGCGCCGTGGCACAAACCTCGACGATACCAACAATTTCCCGTGTCTTCTGACTGTGGTAAAAGAAACCGCGGTCGCCAAGGGCCATCTCGCGCATGACGTTGCGCGCCTGATAGTTGCGCACACCATCCCATTCTTCGCCACGCTCACCGCGCGCCACCTGCTGGTCCCAGGACCAGGTCTCGGGCTCAGACTTGAAGAGCCAGTAGCGCATCAGCCGATGACCCTATTCCAGGGCTTTATCGTCACGTCGGAGAAAAGTCCGGCCTTGGCATAGGGGTCATCCGCCGCCCAGGCATCCGCGGCCGCACGGTCCGCCACGTCGAGGATAAGCAGCGATCCGCACATCTCTCCGTCCCCGTCCAGCAAGGCACCCGCCTGCGCCACGACTCCGGTCTCTCTCACATAGGCCAGATGCGCGTCGCGGGTGGCTTTGCGGGTGTCCAGCGCGCCGGGTTTGTCGTTGGCCATAAGGGCAAAAAGCATCTCTATTCCTCCTTAAGGGGACGGGACAGAAGCAGGGTCATTGCCTGTTCGACCTTGAGCGTCCCGTCTATCAGGCCAACGACAGCATTGGTGATGGGCATGTCAAGGCTCATCGCGTCGGCGCGATCCCGTACTGCCTTTGCCGTTGCCGCGCCTTCGACCGTGATACCGGTGTCGAACTCGGCCCTTTCCCCGATGGACAGGCCATAGCGGTAGTTGCGCGACAGGCTTGATGTGCAGGTCAGGGCCAGATCGCCAAAACCCGAAAGGCCCGCCAGCGTTTCGGGGCGTGCGCCAAGCGCCAATGCCAGACGCAGCATTTCGGCGTAGCCGCGTGTCATCAGCGCAGCGCGTGCGCTATCCCCCAACCCGGCACCAATTGCTGCCCCGCAGGCGATGGCCATGACGTTTTTCAGCGCGCCGCCGATCTCGGCGCCGGGCAGATCCGTCGTACGATAGATCCTCACATTTGGCGTGGTCAGCTGGGCTTGCAGGTCCTCGCTCAGCGCCTCATCGGCGGTGGCGAGGGTCAGCGCGGTGGGCAGGCCACGCGCGATATCCTGGGCAAAGGAGGGCCCGGTGAGGATCGCGACCGGGGTCGTAGGGCGCACATCGGCGATGACTTGGGACGGGCTGAGGCCGGTCGTTAGCTCTATCCCCTTGCAGCAGGCAATCAGAGGACGCGCGCCGAAGTCGGGCAGATCCAGCAGCGCCTGACGCAGCTTCTGCATCGGCACGGCCAGCAGCAGCGGACCGTCTGGCAGGGCATGCGCGTCGGCGGTGACGCTCAGACCTTTGGGAAAGGGCAGGCCGGGCAGGCGGGTAGTGTTTTCGCCTTCGATCCGCATGGTCGCGACCTGGGCCGTGTCACGCGCCCATAGCGTCACCCTTGTGCCACCACGCGCCATGGAGATCGCGAGGGCGGTGCCGAACGCACCTGCGCCAATCACTCCAATCATGCTTTTGGTCCTTTCTTGCCGCTGCCCAGCATTCCCGCTTGCGTTGCGTCCAGCGGCCAGCGTGGTCGGGCGGCCAGTGTCATGTCATCCTCGAAACCGCCGGCGAAACGCTCCAGCCCCGCGTAGGCAATCATCGCCCCGTTATCGGTACAAAGCGCAAGAGGCGGCGCCACAAAGCCAATCCCCAATTCGGCGCAAAGCGTCTCTAACCCGCCGCGTATGGCCTGATTGGCGGCCACTCCGCCGGCGACGGCGAGGCAGGGATGCTCGGGCCGCTCTTTCATATATTGAACTAGCGCGCGCCGGGTTTTTTCCACAAGTACATCAACAATTGCCGCCTGAAATCCCGCGCAGAGATCGCGGCGGTCATCGGCGCGCAGGCGGTTGCCCTCCATGACTTGATCGCGAGTACGCAGCAGCGCGGTCTTCAACCCTGAAAACGACATGTCGCATCCGTCCCGGTCCAGCAAAGGCCGGGGAAAGCGGAATCGCCCGGCATCCCCCTGCCGCGCCTCGGCCTCGACCGCAGGGCCACCGGGCTGCGGCAAAGCCAACAGGCGGGCGGTCTTGTCAAAGGCCTCGCCGGGGGCATCGTCGATGGTACCGCCGAGCCGCCTGAACGCATCCGCGCCGCGCACCAGCAGGTATTGGCAATGCCCGCCTGAGACCAGCAGCATCAGGTACGGATATTGGACCCCATCAGTCAGTCGCGGCGTCAGCGCATGCCCCGCCAGATGGTTAACTCCGATCAGGGGAAGGCCGGTGCCAAAGGCGATCCCCTTGGCGCACATCACGCCCGCCATCACCCCTCCGATCAGACCGGGACCGGCCGTTACCGCCACGCCGTCCAGATCGCCAAGGGTGAGGCCCGCGCGGTCCAGCGCCTGCCGCACGACAACGTCCATCCGTTCGGCATGCGCGCGTGCGGCGATTTCAGGAACGACACCGCCAAACGAGGCATGCAGACTCGACTGGCCTTCGACGACCGAGGACAGCACGTCCGCCTCTCTGGGATAGCCGCGAACAACCGCCGCGGCAGTGTCATCGCACGAGCTTTCAAGCCCGAGTAAAGTGTAGCTGCGCGCCATCTGCCTGCCGATTGCATGATCGATCACACGCAGGTAACACCGCAAAGACACTGAAACAATGGTGAGGCCCGGATGCGACCGTCGATCCTTCTGACCCGGCCCGCAGCAGAAAGCGAGGCGACCGGCAGGGCGCTGGCTAAGATCACGGGCCTCCCGGTGATCGAAAGCCCCCTGATGCAGGTCCGGTCAGCGGCGAACCTGCCGGATCTGACCGATATCGCCCAACTGATTCTGACCTCTCGCAACGGTGTCCAGACCTACGCCGCGCTTTCCGGCCCACCGCGTTCCGCTTTCTGCGTCGGCGAGGCGACAGCAGAGGATGCCCGTGCCATCGGGTTGGACGCCTGTGCCATGGGGGGCGACGCAGCCACCATGGTCCCGCGGATCATCGAGGCCGCGCCGAGCGGGACGCTCATGCATCTTCGGGGCGAGCATAGCAGCGGCAATATCGCCCAAAGGCTGACTGAAGCCGGGATCCCGACAAGCGAAGCGGTGATTTATCATCAGGATCTGCTAGATCTGACCGCCGAAGCGCAGGCCGTTTTAGCCGCGCGTACCCCATTGATTTTGCCTCTCTATTCGCCTCGGACGGCTGCGCGATTCGCAGAATTGGCCCGTCCTCGGGCACCGCTGTACCTTGTCGCGATAAGCCGCGCAGTTGAACGTGCATTTGGCGACCTACCTACTAGAGACCGGATGATTGCCGATGCACCGGATGCCCCGTCGATGATCCGGGCCGTCGTTGCGACCTTGCGACGGCTTGAGGGCATGGGACGGCCAGACTAAGCTGGCTTTGCGTATCGGCAAAGTAGGGATTCGAAAGGACTATTTCGTGGCGAGCAGGAAGAAACCACAACGACCCTCCAACGACCCGCTCGCGGCAGAGGGCGGCGGCAAGGCCGAGGACGGGGCGAGGAATGCATCGGCATCCGAAGAGACCGGAACGGATCAAGCGGCGTCCGAGCAAATCGCTGCAGACGAGGCCGGTCTCGATCCCACGATGATTGCGCCGGACGATGCGTCCGACAAAAGCGGTAGGCCCGAGGCAGGGTCCGACGATGCTATGGTCGCTTCGGGGGATCACAGCGCAAAGCTTCGCCCGGCCGAAACCTTTAGCCATTCGCCCTATGATCACGCCCCTTCGGGGGTCGAACCGACCGCTTCCGCCATGTCGCCACCCGAAGAAAGCGAGCCACCCGATTTAACGACGCCAGCGATTGGCGCCCCGGATGACGGTGGCGCATCATCCCAGCCTGTCTCCCGCGATGTGGTGGTCGAGCGGCGCGGCGGTTTCGTTCCGCTGGTCCTGGGCGGCATCGTCGCCGCCGGGATCGGGTTCGGGGCGGCCTATGCCCTGAACGGGGAGATTCCCGGTTTCAATGCGTCGAATGACAATGCCGAACGCTTCGAGGCGCAGGATCAGGCGATTGCCGATCTCAAGGCCTCCATTCCTGCCGCCGCCGACCTCGCCCCGCTGGAAAGCAGCGTCGAGGCCAATGCTCAGGGGATCGCAGAGCTAAATTCCCAATTCGAGACCCGGCTGACCGAGGTGAACACGCGGCTCGACGAGATGACCGCCCGTATGGTCGAACTAGAGAAGGCTCCGGTCCGCGAAACTGTCTCTCAATCTGCGATTGAGGCCTATGAGACTGAGCTGGACCGCCTTCGTGCCGCGATGCAGACGCAACGCGAAGAAGTCGAAGGCATGGTCAACCAGGCACAACAGTTGAAGGCCGAGGCCAGCGAACAGACCGCAGACACCCAGGCCCGTGCCGCGCTTGTGACCATCCTCTCCGCGCTCGACAGCGGCGCCAGCTACGCTGAACCCCTCGAAGAGCTGGAGGCCTCGGGTCAAACGGTGCCGGAGGCTCTGCAAGAAAACGTCGAGGGCGTCGCCACACTGGCCGATCTGCGCAAGGATTTCCCGACCGCTGCCCGTCAGGCGATTGCCGTGACACGGGGCAGCGGCAACTCCTCGGTCGGGGATTTCTTCAAGACGCAGCTTGGCATCCGGTCGTTGGCCCCAAAGGAGGGCAACGATCCCGACGCGATCCTGTCGCGTGCCGAGGCTGCGCTGGCCGATGGTGATCTGTCCGGAACACTGACCGAGATCGAGGCCCTGCCGCCTTCGGCCAAGGCCGAACTCTCTGACTGGGTGAGCGACGCCCGAACCCGCCTGACCACCGTCGAGGCCGCGAATGGCCTGATGGCCGAACTGAATACGAATTAAGGAACGCCGCCGATGCTCTGGTCTCTCATCAAGATAGTTGTCTTTGTCGCGTTGGTGGCTGCCGCGACCCTCGGCGCGAGTTACTTGCTCGACATGCAGGGCGGCGTCCTGATCGCCATGGGCGGGATCGAAATAAACCTCACCCCGCTCAAGGCCGTGATCGCGGCCGTGGTGTTGGTACTCGCCGTCTGGCTGTTTCTCAAGCTGTTCGGCCTGCTGATCGCCTTGCTGCATTTCATCAACGGTGATGAAACCGCGCTGAGCCGGTATTTCGACCGGAACCGCGAACGCAAAGGGTTTGATGCCCTGAGCGAGGGAATGATGGCCCTCGCCTCTGGCGAAGGGCGCAAGGCGATGTCCAAGGCGGCCAAGGCTGAACGCTACCTTGATCGCCCCGAATTGACGACCTTGCTGACGGCCCAGGCCGCCGAACAGGTCGGTGACCGGGCCAAGGCAGAAGAGGCCTACAAAAAGCTGGTGACAACCGATCGCACCCGCTTTGTCGGGGTGCGCGGGCTGATGCATCAAAAACTGCTCGACGGCGATACCGATACAGCGCTGGCCTTGGCGGAAAAGGCGTTTGGCCTGAAACCGGGCCATGAAGAGGTGCAGGACACACTCCTACGCCTTCAGGCGCAAAAATCGGATTGGAAGGGCGCGCGTTCTACCCTGAAAGCCAAATTGCGCCACGGAACCCTGCCCCGCGACGTACATCGCCGCCGCGATGCGGTGCTCGCCCTGTCCGAGGCCAAGGGCGCCTATCTCGAAGACGCCGGCAGCGAATCCGGTGACGCCGCGATTGAGGCGAACAAGATGTCGCCCGATCTCATTCCAGCCGCTGTCATGGCCGCCGAAACCTATGTCGCGCGCAACCAGAAGCGACAGGCGACGAAGGTCCTCAAGAAGGCATGGGAAACCTCGCCGCATCCGGACCTCGCCGCCGCCTATGCTCAGATTGAGCCTGATGAGAGCCCGAAAGAACGGCTGAAACGGTTCTCCGCGCTGGTCAAACCGGTTCCGACCCATCGTGAATCCCGCCTGCTGATGGCGGAGTTGAACATCGCGGCCGAGGATTTCCCCGAGGCGCGCCGCGCGATTGGCAACCTCACCCAGGAAAGCCCGGACGCCCGCACGCTGACCATTATGGCGGCCATTGAACGCGGCGAAGGCGCGCCTGACGCCATCGTCAAGGGCTGGTTGGCCCGCGCCGTGACAGCGCCGCGCGGCCCGCAGTGGACCTGCGAGAATTGCCACAACATTCAGGCCAACTGGACCCCGATCTGCAATAATTGCGCGGCCTTCGACACCCTGGAATGGACCACTGCACCGGTGGAGGAGTATCAAAGCCAGGTCGGCACATCCATGCTCCCCCTCATCGTGGGCGAGATTGAGGATAACACCCGGACACCCGCGACAGTGGACTCGCCTCCGGTTGAACCCGAAGAGGCCGAAATCCTCCCCACCGACGGGTTGGACACGGCGCCAAAGGCGGAGTCCGAAAGGGCCGAGAAATAGAGTTTGCTTGGGACCGGCGGGTTGTCACAGACCCACCGGTGCCGGGCGTCGCGGCAGCCTTGTCGGAAAATCACATTGTCCCTGACGCTGTACTTAACGAAGTGGCGACAGGCTCAGCGGGCGAAGCAGCTCGTGCCACACTGCATTCTCCGTGTCGGCGATTAGTGCGTCGGGCGTACCGGCTGACAGCGTGACGTAGCGGCCGGGTGAATGGCCGCTGGCCACGCGAAACTGTGCGAGGGTAGTGCCGCTGACCTGCGGGTCGTCGGAAAAGGTCAGCCCTTGCAGATCAGGGCTGAACATGGGCGATGCGCTGGCTTGATTTTCATGTACGGACTTGCGCGCGGCGATCACGGCGTCAAAGGTTTCCGACGATTGGACCAGCTGCATGATCCGGTTCGATTGTGCGACCACATTCACGAATGCCTCGGGAATAAATTTGCTGACCCAGTCCTGCTCAGCCGACAATCCGGCGCGGCAGGCGTCACGCTCCTCAAAGCTCTCGTAGATCCACAGGTGTTCGATCCTGTTGAGCGTCCCGCTCTCCACCATCCAATATCCGCCCATTGGCAGGTGGCGCGAAACCAGCGCGACGCCGAACGTGCGAAAAAACTCCAGATAAACTGGGGCTTTGCCTGGTTTCAGATCGTATGTCCGAAGCTCGAATAACACGCTTGGTCCTCCTGCGGTGACGTCTCGGCAAACTGCAAACTGACATTACTTACCGAAATGGATGATTGAGACTTTGTGTTGCACGATTCGTCAGCTGACGCGCCGTGTCGTAGCCGCCCTGGCGCGGTAGGTCCCTGGCGGAATTCCCACGCGATGCGAAAAGAAGCGGTTGAAATAGGCCGGGTCTTCATAACCGATGGAATGGCCAATCTCTGCCACGGTCATTTCGGTGTAGAGCAGGCAGCGCTTTGCCTCTACGACGATCCGGTCATACAAGACCTCAGAGGCCGTGCGCCCGGCGCGCAGCTTGCAAGCCGCATTCAAGCGCTGGGTCGAGACACCAATCTTGCGCGCATAGAAGTCGAGCGTTTTCACTTGGTAAAAATGTTCTTCCAGCGCGGCGCGGTAGCGGGTCACAAGTTCGAAATCCCGATCCCGTCTGGCCGGTTCGGTCTCAAGCCGGTTCGCCGAAAGCCGCAAGAGCGAGACCAGGATATTCAAAAACACGCCCCGGATTGCCATCCGCCGGCCCGGCGCCTCCCGAGTGGTTTCTGTCAAAAGCTGTTCGAACAGGATCGGCACGATCTCTGCGCAGGGGCCATCGGCGGCAAGGGGGTAGGCACCCGGTTTGCGTGTGATGGCGACAAGGCGGGGATCGTCCCTGACGAGGGCCTCAATGAACGTCACGGCGATCGTGATGACCCGACCCTCGGTCCCTGGATCGAACCGGATCTCGTGTAGCGCCCCAGCCGGCTGCATCACCAGCGTCCTCGGTTTGGCGAGTAGCGTTTCGCCTTCGATCGTGAACCGCCCACCGCCATCCTTGATCCACAGGATTTGCGCGTGGTCCGGATGCACATGCGGATGAATTATCCAATCGTGGCGCAGGGATCGTTCGCGGATAGGCTCGACGTGGATCGTATCCAGATCTTCGTCAAGCTGCGCATCTCCATAAAGATAGAAGTTTGGAATAGCTGCGGGCCTGGACACGTACCTCAGTCTCCTCTTACGGTTGTCGTGGACGTTGCCGTTGAATTGTCCAACAAAAACGTCGCCCTGTCCATTGGACCAATGCCACCGGTCCGGCCTAATCCCGACTGCAGACCACACGGGAGGAATGCATGAGCCTGCGCCCAGAGGGTGACGAAACCTACGACGTCGTCGTGGTCGGATCCGGCGCCGGTGGAATGTCCACGGCGATCACTGCGAAAAAGCACGGGCTGTCCGTCGCGATCATCGAAAAAGAGCCGGTGTTCGGCGGAACCACCGCCTTTTCCGGGGGGGTCTTGTGGATCCCGATGAACCCGCAGGCCAGGGAGGCCGGGGTCAAGGATAGCCGTGATAACGCGCTGACCTACATGAAAGCGGAAACCGGCAATCTATATTCGGCTGACGCGGTCGAGGCGTTTCTCGATACCGGCCCGGAGATGGTGGAATTCTTTGAACGCGAAACATCCGTCAAATTCGTGCCCACGCTATACCCTGACTATCATCCCGATGTACCGGGCGGGGTCGACGTTGGCCGCTCCATCCTGGCGGCACCCTTTGACACCTCATCGCTCGGCGCCAACCTCAAGAGGCTGCGCCCGCCGCTCTCGACCATCACCTTCATGGGCATGATGTTCAATTCATCCAACGCGGACATCAAACACTTCTTCAACGCGACCAAATCCGCCTCCAGTTTCGCCTATGTCGCCAAGCGGATGGTCAAGCACTTCACCGAAGTCACGCGCTACGGGCGCGGTGTGCAGGTGACATCCGGCAATGCGCTGGCCGCCCGGTTGGCGAAGTCGGTGTTTGACGCCGACATACCGCTCTACACCGAGACGCCCGCCGAGGAACTGATCGTGACTGACGGACGTGTCACGGCTGTTCGGACCCCGAGCGGGACGCTGAGTGCGCGCAAGGGGGTAGTCATCGCCACAGGCGGTTTCGCGCATGACCTGGAGAAGCTGAAAAAAGCCTATCCACATCTTGCCCGCGGGGGTGAGCATGTCTCGCCCGTACCCGAGGCCAACACCGGCGACGGCATCCGGCTGGCCGAATCCATCGGTGGCCACGCGCCGGTCGAATTTGGCGACACCTCCGCCTGGATGCCCGTCTCGAAGGTCCCGCAAGGCAAGGGCAGGTTCGGTGCGTTCCCGCATCTTCTCGACCGCTACAAACCTGGAATTATCGCGGTGTTGAAAAGCGGCAAGCGCTTCACCAACGAAAGCAATAGCTATCATGATGTCGGCGCAGCCCTCCAGCGCGCCTGCGAGGGACAGACCGAGACGGCCGCCTGGCTCATTTGCGATCACCCGACGATCCGTAAATATGGCCTCGGATTTGCCAAGCCCGCTCCGGTTCCGCTCGGCCGGTATATCTCGAACGGGTATTTGCAAAGGGGCACGACACTGGCCGATCTCGCCGCTGCGACGGGCATCGACAGGTCCGCGCTTGAGGCAACGGTCGCGGCCTATAACAAAACCGCTTCGGTGGGCGAGGACCCGGAATACGGTCGCGGCACGACCAGCTTTAACCGCTACCTCGCCGACCCTGAGCACCAGCCCAACCCCTGCGTTGGTCCGATCACGACGGGCCCATATTACGCGCTGCGGATCGTCATGGGCGACCTTGGTACGTTTGACGGCTTGCGCACAGATGTTTCGGGCCAGGTTCAGCGTGCGGACGGCTCGGCTATCGGGGGGCTGTTCGCTGTCGGCAACGATCGCGCCTCGATCATGGGCGGAAACTATCCGGGCGCAGGTATCACACTGGGCCCGGCGATGACCTTCGGCTATCTGACCGGCCGGCACCTGGCAGGGGTCTCGAGATGAGTTGGCTGGGACTTGAGGGCAAGGTTGCGGTTGTCACAGGCGCTGCCGGCGGTATCGGCAACGCCATCGCCAAGGCGTTCAGCGACGCCGGGGCGGAGGTCATGCTCTTGGATCTGGACCAAGCAGCGGTGCAGGACGCGGCCGACAGTATCAGAGCGCGCGCCTTCGCCTGCGACGTAACCCACCCCGAGAGCATCGCGGCAACCGTGGAGGCAATCGGCAGCGTCGATATCCTCGTGAACAACGCGGCTTTTCTGGCCCCCGGAAACCTCGACCTCACAGACATCGAGAGCTGGCAAAAAATGCTGGATGTGAACCTGACCGGTTACCTTCGGTGCGCACAGGCATTCGGCGCGGGCATGTTGGCACGCGGCTCGGGCGCGCTGGTGCACGTCGGGTCGATCTCGGGGAGCCACCAGCAGGCCTTCTCCAACGCCTATTCCGCGTCCAAGGCCGGGGTGTCCATGTTGTCACGCCAACTGGCCTATGAGTGGGGGCCGCGGGGCGTGCGATCCAACGTGGTTTCGCCGGGTCTGGTTCGCACGCCGCTCTCGGAAAGCTTCTACGCCGACCCAAAGACCAAGGCGGCGCGCGAGAGTGTCGTTCCTCTGCGTCGGATCGGTCGGGTCGAGGATATCGCCGATGCTGTGCTTTACTTCGCCTCGGATCGCGCCGGCTATGTCACGGGCCAAGAGGTTATCGTCGACGGCGGTTATGCGCAGACCTTGATGAACCATGTCCCCCGACCAGGTTATGCCCATGACTAGTCCGGTCGCATTGATAACCGGCGGCGCTGTGGGAATCGGCCATGCCACCGCATGTGTCTTTGCACAGCGCGGTTACCGGGTGGTGATTGCCGACCTGAGCGGCGCCCAGGACGCCGCGCATACGCTCGGGTCCGAGCATATCGGCGTCAGCCTCGACGTGACCGACGAAGCTGCGGTTCGTGATCTGGTCTCCGGGCTCGACCGGATCGACGTGCTGGTCAACAACGCAGGGATCGGTGACAGCCATTTGCCGAGCGTGGATCAGGAGATTGAGGATTTTCGGCGGGTTCTGGACGTTCACCTATCCGGCGCGTTCCTGTTGGCGCGGGAATGTGGACGGGCGATGACACGGTCGGGGCAGGGCGCGATCGTCAACCTTTCCTCCATCGCTGGGGTCGTAGGCCTGCCACGCCGCAACGCCTACGGCGCTGCCAAGGCCGGGATCGCGATGATGACCCGATCACTCGCTTGCGAATGGGCCGGATCAGGGGTCAGGGTCAACGCCGTCGCGCCGGGATATGCGCGCACGGCGTTGGTCGAGAAACTTGTGGACGATGGCCGGATTGACCTTGCCGCGATCCAGCGCCGGGTGCCACAGGGCCGCCTGATCAACCCCGACGAAATCGCCGAGGCGATATG
Source organism: Pseudooceanicola sp. (assembly GCA_002709085.1). GTDB lineage: Bacteria > Pseudomonadota > Alphaproteobacteria > Rhodobacterales > Rhodobacteraceae > Pseudooceanicola. Next base: position 91,628 of record PAPR01000043.1, read on the forward strand.
GTTCCTCGCCTCCCCCGCGGCCAGTGCGATCACTGGCGTCACACTCTCGGTCGATGGCGGCTGGGCGGCGTTCGGAGATTTCGGCGACGCATCCTAGATGAGCGGATATTCGCAGTCAGCGCCGTGCTCGGCCCGGACTGGCGCAGCCATCGTTTGGGCACTGCGAGAAAGCTGCGACCGGCCCAATTCACAGCCATAAAAGCCGTCGATCAGCATGCCTTTTGACGCTGAGAAAATGATCCCAAGACTCTGAGATAAAAAGAAAATGGCCAGGACCCATGTAGGTCCTGACCGGAAAAACTTTGCCACGCCCGTGAGTATGACTGAAGAAATTGTGTTCTATGAACTATGGGAAATTGAACACGTCAGTATCTATGGCAATTAGTTTGGCAGCCATGACGGATCTGGGTCAACGTCGCGGGGCGGGGCGACAGGACTACTTTGCGCAGAAACGCGATTTTTCTTGTGTTTAGCGACTTCCCTACCAAAAATAGGGTATGACCGATTTTCACAACGACCCCGCCCGGGAGGCAAGTGGCGCTGCTGCAGCAGAGCAGACCGGCACGCCTGATTCTACGAGTACGGCCGCCCGGGATTCACTGATCGAGGCGATCTACCGCATCGCGCTCGACCCGCAGACCTATGATACGTTCATGGAGCGATGGGACGGCTACGTCACAACCCGCGTTGCGCATGAAATCGGGGGAACCGAGCGGACGGACATGACGGCGACGCCTGAGCTTGATACCCATTTCGCGCTCGCGTCCAAGTTGCTGGACGAAACAATGCCGCCGCCAACTGTGGACGGGCAGGAGCCTGCTGCGCCCGGCGCTGGTCGTGGCGCCGCCCGCTGTTTGATTGACGAGCACGGCGTCATTGTCTGGTACAACACCGCCGCAGAGCGCCAATTTGGATTGCGGCGCGGTGCCACGATTGACACCCTTGGGCTGGAGGAGGCACACCGCGACCGTTTAATCGAGATGGCCGCCGCGCTGGCCTCGTCGCACGGCTCGCCGCCCCGCCCGCAGATTTTTACCACGAGGCTCAGCGAAACCGGGCGCGACGTGCACTTCCAGGCGCGCGTGATCACCGAAACCGCTGGCACCGAAGTCATCCTTGTGACCCGGCTTTCCGCCAGCTGGCCAGCCGGGGTTGCGACCCTAATCCGCGAGAACTTTGCCATGACGCCGTCGGAAATCGACATCTGCGAATGGATCGCCGATGGCAGAACGGCCAGCCAGATCGCCGAGCTGCGCGGCGCTTCGGTCGCCACCGTGCGCACCCAGATCAAGAACATCATGGCCAAGACGCGGACCTCCGCGCAGCCGGAACTCGTCCGCCTGTTGCATTTGCTGATCCGTATCTCGGAAGACAATCCCGATCACAGCCTGCGCGTTGTTGAGGGCCCCGGTCTGCGTCGTGTGGAATTGCGCGATGGGCGGTCGATGCCGGTGGAACTGCACGGCCCCGAAGGCGGTGATCCCGTGATCTTTTTCCATGGGATGCTGGACGGGATGGCCGCGCTGGAGCATTGCCGTGATCTTTTGACACAATACAACCTCCGGTTTATATGTCCAGCGCGTCCCTGGTTTGGTGCGGCCGACCCTGACCATGGGCCGATGGCCGGCTCGCTCGATCGGTTTGCGCAGGACGTCTGCGAAATGCTGAAGGATCGAAACCTCCGGTCCCCTGTTCTTTTAGGACATATGGCGGGGGCAATTTCTGCCCATGCGACAGCGGCGGCGGCCAATTCAGGAGACATCCGCGGTCTTGTCAGCGTTTCGGGCGGGGTGCCGATCCTGGGGGCGGGCCAGTTTGCCTCCATGACCACCCGGCAGCGCGTGGTGGCCTATACCGCGCGATATTCGCCGCGCGTTCTGCCGTTTTTGCTGCGTGCCGGGATCCGTCAGATGCGCACCGGGGGAGAGCGGAAATTCCTGATGTCGCTTTATGAGAACTCCCCGGACGACCTGCCGGTCATCGCGGACCCGGATGTGCAGGATATGGTATTGAATGGCTACCGGTTTACCGTCGCCCAGGGCCACAGGGCATTTGAAATCGACAGTCGACACGTCGTTGGCAACTGGTCCCGCCATGTCGAGGCGACGGAGATGCCGATCCACCTTATTCACGGTGAAAGCGATCCTGTGGTTGCTCTATCGTCGGTCGAGGATTTTGCGAGGCGGTATCACAACCGGACACAACTGACCCGGATCGACGGAACCGGACAGTTGATCTTTTATAAATCCCCTGAGGTCGTGCTGAGCGCGGTGCGCAACATGCTGGATCTCGCGCGCGCTTAGGTCTTTCCCTCAGTCGAACAGGCGGAGGCTGGATCCCAGCGGTGCGGTGCGGTTCAGGTTGCGCTTGAGGTCCATGACATAGCCGATGATCTCGGCCACGGTCTGCCAATGCTCGAACGGGATCTCGGCGTCGATCTCGGCTACGTCGTGCAAGGCGCGGGCCAGCGGCTTGTTCTCGACGACGGGGACGTCGTGATCGCGCGCCACCTTCCTGATTTGCGCGGCCATCAGGTCTGCCCCCTTGGCGACGCAGACCGGGGCCTTGTCGACGCCATTGTCATAGCGCAGCGCCACCGCAAAATGGGTCGGGTTGGTCAGGATGACGGTCGCGGTCGGCACGGCGGTGGTGATGCGCTGCTGCGCACGGCGGCGGCGCATCTCGGCGCGCTTGGCACGGATCAGCGGATCGCCCTCGGTGTCCTTGTGTTCGTCCTTGATGTCCTGGATCGACATGCGTTGCTTTTTCATCCATTGGAAGCGTTTCCACATCACATCCGCAATCGCGATGACCACCAGCAAAAAGGTCACGACGATCAGGAGGATCGAGGCGTAGTGCCCGATGTAGGGCAGCACCGTCTCGGGCGTCACCTGTTCGGACTGCCAGATTCCTCGCACGGCAAGCTGCGCAATGTAGATCGAGATCGCGCCGACGATCAGCACCTTGGCGACGCTTTTGAGGAACTCGACGAAGGAGTTGATGGAGAAGATCTTCTTGAACCCCGCGATCGGGCTGATCTTGTTCATCTCCGGGGTGATCCGTTTGACCGCGACGACCACTTCGCCCTGGATGAGGACCCCGGCGATGGCGGCCAGAACCATCGTCGCCGCGACGGGGGCGAGCACCGCCGCCAAGCCGCCCGACAGCTCCATCGTCACCTGACCGACGTCGTGGATGCCTTGGGTGTCCTGCCCGATATAGACCTGCCCGGCGTTCTCGAAAATCCGGCGCAGGGTGCCCAGCAACATCGGCCCGAGCTGCGGCAGGAAAAAGATCGCCACGAGGAACAGCGACAGGACCGACATCATGTTGCCGACTTCGCGGGAGGAAGGAACGTCGCCCTTCTCCCGCGCCTGTTTTAGTTTTCGCGGGGTTGGGTCTTCGGTTTTATTTTCCTTGTCCTCTTCGGCCATGAGGGACCCCCTAGAACGTCAACAGACCCAGCCAGTCCGCAAAGCGGGTGACAAAGGTCCGAAGAGCCGACGGCGCGGCAAAGATAAGAACAAACAGCCCGGTAAAGATCAGCACCGGGGCGGCGACGAAAAAGACCGGCAGGCTCGGCAGCATCCGGTTGGTCAGGCCCAGCCCGACGTTCAGGATCACGCCCATGACGTAAAAGGGCGCGGCGACGCTGAGGCCGATGTAGAACGAGGTGCTCGCCGCCTTGGCCATCTGCGCGGCGAGATCACCGGGCATCACTTGCCCCGGCGGAAAGATGTTGTAGCTGTTGACCAGCGCCTCGATCATCACGTGATGCAGATCGGTGGCAAAGATCACCGCGATCGCCCCCAGCATCAGTGTCGTCGCGATCAGGGTCGAGCCCTGAAACGACCCGATATCGGGCGCGAAGGCGTTCGACAGGCCCGCCACCATGCCGATCTGCGCGCCCGCCATCTGCATGCCGGTCAACAGCACCCGCCCCGCCAATCCGATCCACGCGCCGAGCGTCACTTCGATCACCATGGCGCGGAGGAGGTCGGCGAATTCCACCGGAACAGGGTCCTGCGCGACCAGCGGGGTCAGGATGATCGACAGGATCAGCGAGAACACCAATCGGTGCCGGACAAAGACGAACTGTTCGCCAAAGGCCGGCAGGAACATCATCGCAGCCCCGATCCGCCCGAACACCAGTGCGACGGCGATGAGCTGAGCGGTGAGCAGCGCGCCCAGATCCACGCTAGGCCCCGATCGTCGTCAGGGTCCGCAGGTTGGCGTTACGATGCACCTCGTTATGCGAAATCACCTGCGTCATCGGGCTGACACGTTCCAGCATGTTGCGGATAAAGCTGCGGGCTTCGGGCGCGACGAGGATCGCGGGCCAGCGGTCCTCGGCCGCGTGCTCCTGGATCTTGCGCCGCGCCTCCAGCACGAATTCCTGAATACGTTGCGGGGACATCACGAGGTTCTTGTCGTCGCCGTTTACCCGGATGCTGTCGAGGAACTCCTGATCCCATTTCTGCGCCAGCGTGATCACGGGGATGAAGCCGTCCTCGGCGGTCAGCGACTTGCAAATCTGGTTCGACAGACGGCGGCGCACATGCTCGGTGATGTTGGTCACATTGGAGGTGTTGCGCTTCGCCTCCGCGATGGCCTCGACGATCAGCGGCAGGTTGCGGATCGACACGCGCTCCGTCAGCAGGGATTGCAGGACGTGCTGGATCAGAATGGCGGGGGATCCGCCGCCGATCTCACCGACCAGCTTCTGGTATTCGCGGTCCAGCCCCTCGATCAGGTCCTGCGTCGCGCCATAGGTCAGAAGGTCCGGCATATGCTCCTTCACCACCTCGGTCAGGTGGGTGGTGATGACGCTTTCGGGATCGACCACGGTATAGCCCTGCCGCTCGGCCTCTCCGGCCTGTTGCGGCTGAATCCACAGCGCGTCCAGACCAAAGGTCGGGTCCTTGGCCGGCTCGCCCGTCATTTGCAAGGGATTGTCGACGGGATTGACGACCATCATGCCGTTCGGACGGACCTCTCCGCGCGCGACCTCGACGCCTTGAACGAGGATCGCGTAGGAGTTGGTCGGCAGGCCCGGCTCGTCCGTGATCCTGACCGAGGGCAGTACAAAGCCGAACTCGCGGGCAAAGAGGTTGCGCAGCGACTTGATCTTGCCCGGCAGTGCCGCATCCGATGCCGCCATGAGAGAGACGAGGGATTCCCCCATCTCAAGGCGCAGATCGTCCAGCTTCATGGTGTTCTGAACGCTGTCGTCGGGTCCGGTGGTTCCGGCGCGCTCCTTCTCGATGATGGCGCGGCGCCGGGCCTCTTCGGCCTTGTCTTCCTGTTGCATGATGTACCAGCCGAGACCGGCCATCAGACCGCCGAGCATGACAAAGACAAAGATCGGGAAGCCGGGCAGCAGACCCATGGCCGCCAGCAGACCGCCGGACATGAACAGCGCCTTGGGAAAGCGAGACAACTGGCCGATGACCGCTTCGTTCGCCGCGCCTTCGGTGCCTCCCTTGGTGACGATCAGACCGGCCGCAAGCGACACGATCAGCGCGGGAACCTGCGTGACGAGGCCATCGCCGACGGTCAGTGTCGTGTAGCTGTTCGCCGCTTCGGAGACCGAGAGATCATGTTGCAGCACCCCGATCAGGATCCCGCCGATCACATTGATCATGGTAATGATGATGCCGGCGACCGCATCGCCGCGCACGAATTTGGACGCACCGTCCATCGCCCCGAAGAACCCGCTTTCGTCCTCCAGGTCCTTGCGCCGCCGCTTGGCTTCAGTCTCGTCGATCAGGCCCGCTCCGAGGTCGGCATCGATGGCCATCTGCTTGCCGGGCATGGAGTCGAGGCTGAAGCGTGCGCTGACTTCGGCGATCCGCGTCGAGCCCTTGGTGATGACGAGGAAGTTGATCACCACGAGGATCGCGAAAATCACGATCCCGATGACGAAATTGCCCGACACGATGAAGCGCGAGAAACCTTCGATCACCCCGCCCGCCGCGCTTGGCCCCGTGTGCCCTTCGGAGAGGATCAGCCGGGTGGAGGCGACGTTCAGCGACAGCCGCAGCATGGTGACGACCAGCAATAGGGTCGGGAAGGAGTTGAAATCCAGCGGGCGCGGAATCCACAGCGCCACCATCAAGATCAGCACCGACAGCGACAGTGAGATCGCCAGACCGAAATCGAGGATCACCGGCGGTAGCGGCACGAAGAGCACCGCCAGCACCAGCGTCACGCCAAGCGCAAAGGCGACGTCGCGGTTGCGCAGGCCGCGCGCGAACAAGGCGCCTCGGGCCGTCATGTTATCCGTGCTCGCCATCCCTATGACCCCCGGCTGAAGACGGGCAGGATTGGCGCGATCTCACCGGGGCCGAACAGGCTGCGCCCCCCCGCCTGGTTGGCGGCGTCACCGCGCCCCAGATCGGCGGTCCAGAAAACGCCGCTGGTCGGCATCCCAGCCTCCGGCGCTTGTGCTGCCGTGCGCGGGGCCGACCGATCGACCGCCCCGGCCATGGCCCGAAACCTGTCGAGCCGGGTGTTTGCCACGGCGACGTTCTGCTGCAGGCGGCCCAGATAGGCCTCACCCAGTTCCGCCGTCCCGGAATGATAGGCTGCTGCGGCCTGCGTCCAGTCGCCCTTGGATTTATAAAGCCGCGTCAAATAGCTGGCCGCGTAATCCACGTTGCGCACCGGATTGAACCCATCCGCCACCGTATCGAAGGCGTCCGGGTGCCAATGCATGTTGATCTGCATGCAGCCGACGTCGATGGAGGTGACCCCTTGCGCCTTTTGCGCGGTCACCCAACTCACCGCTTCGTCGGCGCTGTCGAAATACTTGCCGCGCCCCTCGGCGTTCGCGGTATAGGGCCAGACGGTCAAATCGCCGTTGCGGTAGAGCCCGCTCTCCTGCAACCCGATCCCCAGGAGAAGATTATCGGGTATCTGGTAGCGCATCTGCGCCAGCAGAATTTCCCGGATGCAAAGCCCGTTCATCTGGGACGTGCGGCTTTGCGGTGTGACGGTCGGGGCGGCAGCCGTCGCCTGCGCAGTCGGCGTGTAGAACCCCGTCCATTGCGCCTGCCCCATTCCCGGCAGGGCGAGCAGCGTCAGAAGCAGCGCGCGCCACATCAGACCGTTCCGCTTGCGATGAGGTCAAAGACCTTGTTCGACAGGCTCTTGACCGTCGTATAGATCAGCGGGGTCGCGATCAGCAGCGTGACGAAAATCGCCGCAATCTTGGGCACGAAGGTCAATGTCATTTCCTGAATTTGCGTCAGCGCCTGAAAGAACGCGATGACCAGCCCGACAACCAGCGCCACCCCGAGGATGGGCGAGGACGCAAGCAGCACGGTCACGATGGTGTCCGAGATGATGTCGTATGCGTCCGCTTCGTTCACATCACCCCCGTCAGATGGGCATTTGCATGATCTGCTGATAGGCCTCGACCAGACGGTCACGCACCGACACGGCAAGGCGCAGGGTCGATTCCATTTCCAGCGTGGCCTCGACCACCTGCTGTGCGGAGACGTCGCCGGTCAGCCCGGCCTGCTGAACCTGCTCGGCCTCGCGAATGGTCTGGACTGACTCCTGCGCCGCCTGCTGCACCATCTCGGCAAAGTTGACGCGCGGCTCACCAGTCGCGGCCGCGCCCAGCTCGGCAGGGCCACCGGTCAGCTTGGTGGACGAACCGTAGGCGTTGTTGACGAACCCGGTGGAAATCAGCTTGTCCATTCAGACAGCTCCTATTTCAGCATATCGAGGATTTGCGTGCGCATCTTCCGCGCCGCCTCGAACATGTTCATGTTGGCCTCGTAGCTGCGGGATGCCTCGCGCATGTTCGCCATCTCAAGGATGGGCGAGACGTTCGACACCTTGATAAACCCCTTATCGTCCGCCGCCGGATGCGAAGGCTCGAACCGCAGGGAAAAATCGGTATCGTCCCGGTCGATGCTGGAGACGCCCACGCTGGAGACCCCGCTGTCGCGGTCGACCAGCTCCTCAAAGGTGATGGTTTTACGCCGATAAGGATCCTCGCCGGGGGACATGCCCGTCGAGCTGGCGTTGGCGACGTTCTCCGAGACGACCTTCAGACGCTCACCCTGCGCGAGCATGCCGCTGGCCGAGATTTGCAGAATTGATTTCAGCGGATCCATGTCAGCCCCTTACCCTATCGAACGCCCGTGGCCGCCAGCGTCAGCAACTCGTGACCCTTGCGGTATAGCTGCGATGCCAGCCGGTAATTTTCCGAGATCTCGGAGGCCTTGATGGTCTGCTGTTCCAGCGCCACCGTGTTGCCGTCGAGCGAAGTCTCGTAGGCCTCTTCGTCTTCGCGCGTTGCGACACCATCCATCTGGCCACCGATCCCGCCGATGTGGCGAGAGTTGGTTGTTCGAACAGAGGCCCCCACCCCCCGCATCACGTCGGCAAAGGCGGTGACGTCCTGCGCCTTGAACCCGGGTGTGTCCGAATTCGCGACGTTCTGGGCGACAACCTGCTGTCGCGACCCGAGCCAGTTCATCCGGCGGGAGGCCAAGTTGAAGAAGGACATGTCGTTAAGCCGCACAGCAAGGTTTCCTTTTCGGACATCCAAGGATATACTTCTATCAAACTTAAGATTAGCATGATTAAATCTGCAAGAGCAATGGATAGTTACCATGAAAACGGCGTTCTCTCAGCTTTCTACCCTTGCTCGATCAACCGAGGGACCAAGAATAGCCGGCGAAGTCAGCGCGATTGTCGGTCTGACTCTGACCGTCGTCGGGTTGAACCGTGCGCTTGGCATCGGGCAACGTTGCACGATCAAGGGACGCAAGGGCCCGGTACTGGCAGAGGTCGTCGCGGTTGATTCCGAAGGGACCCGTGTCCTGCCCTTTGGCACCTGGAACGGTGTCACGATTGGCGACCGGGTCGAGATTTCGACCAGCGGGGAAAACATCCGCCCCGACCTCAGTTGGATTGGCAGGGTGGTCAATGCGCTCGGTGATCCGATGGATAACATGGGGTCGCTGCATGAAGGCCCGGTGCCCTGTCCGCCCAAGAACACGCCGCCGAATGCCTATGCGCGGCGCCGCGTTGGCGAACGGCTGGACACTGGCGTGCGGGTCTTTGACGTGTTTACGCCGCTGTGCCGCGGGCAACGCATGGGGATATTCGCAGGCTCTGGCGTTGGTAAATCCTCTTTGCTGTCGATGATGGCGCGACGTGCGGAGGCGGATGTGATCGTCGTTGGCCTTGTCGGCGAACGCGGGCGCGAAGTGCAGGATTTCATCCAGCAGGACCTCGGTCCCGAGGGGCTCGACCGGTCTGTTGTTGTGGTATCGACCGGGGACGAACCGCCCTTGATGCGCAGGCAAGCTGCCTGGACTGCCACAGCGGTCGCAGAATACTTCCGCGATCAGGGTTTGCAGGTTCTGCTGCTGATCGACAGTGTCACTCGGTTTGCCATGGCGCAGCGCGAGATCGGCCTTGCCGGGGGCGAACCGCCGACCACCAAGGGCTATCCGCCGACCGTTTTCGCCGAGCTTCCGCAATTGCTGGAACGCGCCGGACCGGGCACGGGGGAAAAAGGCGACATTACAGCGCTCTATACTGTGCTGGTCGATGGCGACGATCTGAACGAACCGATTTCGGATACCGTGCGCGGGATCATGGACGGCCACGTTGTCCTGGACCGCAACATTGCCGAACAGGGCCGCTTTCCGGCGGTGAATCTGCAACGCTCCATCTCGCGGATGCTGCCTGATTGTCACAACCCTGGTGAATACGCGGTCCTGCGCGCCGCGCGCCGTGCCCTTGCCCGTTACGCCGACATGGAAGAGCTGATCCGCATTGGCGCATACCGCGAAGGGACGAACGCCGAGATCGACGCGGCGATCCGGTTCGCCAAACCCGCCGAAGCCTTTCTGTCGCAAACCAAAAAGGAATCGACGACCTCCGAACAGGCATTTGCCAAGCTCTACGAGTTACTGGGGCATGCCGGGATAGAGGTTGAGGCGCCACAGGAAGATGGCGCGGAATAGATTAGGCTCGGGACCGGGTCCGGGTCCAAATTGCAGCGCTCCAACAGTCGAACAGACAGTCACGGAACGAAGGTCCCTGGACGCTCAGAATTCCCAGCCGGTCTGATTTCTGATTCAAACTTCCAAAAGGGAGGTTTGAATGAGCGGGTAACGCTTTGTCGTTTCGAATGGTCTTTGGGAGCAGCTTGACCCGCATCTACGCGGCAAAACCAGCGATGGCCGGGTGTCACGATTAAGGATAACCGGCTGTTTCCGGGGGCAGTTTCCGACCCCCAACATCAAAAAACCCCTTAATCTGAACGATTCAAGGGCTTTTGCAATTGCAAGTGGTGCCCAGAAGAGGACTCGAACCTCCACGGCCTTGCGGCCACTGGCACCTGAAGCCAGCGCGTCTACCATTCCGCCATCTGGGCACAGATTGCGTGAGGCCGCGATTTAGACCCCGTAGCGCCCAGTGTCAACGATGATTTGGCGCAAATCACGCTCTGATCGCTCTGTGGCGCCATATCGCCTTGCCGGGTCGCGGACGGGGCGGTAGGAACGGGATACTGACGTAGGATTGCAGGGGTTTCAGCATGTCCAAGCTTGTCACCATCTTTGGCGGATCGGGTTTCCTGGGACGCTACGTCGCGCGGCGACTGGCCAAGCAGGGCTGGCGCGTGCGCGTTGCGACACGTCATCCCAATGATTCCATCTTCGTGCGGACCTACGGCTCTGTCGGTCAGGTGGAGCCGGTTTTCTGCAACATCCGCGACGATGCCTCTGTACGCTCCGTCCTTTCTGGCGCGGAGGCAGTGGTCAACTGCGTTGGCATCCTGGCGGAAAAGCGCAAGAATAACTTTGATGCGGTGCAATCCGAAGGCGCGGGACGCGTCGCCCGTCTCGCTGCCGAACAGGGCGTTGCGCGGATGGTCCAGATTTCGGCAATCGGCGCGGATGAGGATTCCGACAGCGATTACGCCCGCTCCAAGGCGGAAGGCGAGGCTAACGTTCTGCAGCACATGCCCGGCGCAATGATCCTGCGCCCGTCGATTATGTTCGGCGCGGAGGACGAATTCTTTAACCGGTTCGCTGCTATGACGCGGTTCGGCCCGGTTTTGCCGATGGTGGGCGGCGCGACAAAATTTCAGCCGGTCTACGTCGATGATGTCGCGATGGCCGTGGAAAAGGGCGTGCTCGGCGCGGCGCCGGGGGGCATCTACGAACTCGGCGGGCCGCATGTCTCGACCTTCCGCGAGTTGATGCAGCAGATGCTGGACACCATTCAACGTCGCCGCATTCTGATCAACCTGCCGGTCTGGATTGCCCGACTGATGGCCTTTGGCCTGACGGTGGTGCAATGGCTCTCTCTCGGGCTGGTCCACAACAACACTCTGACCTCGGACCAGATCACCAATCTGCAATCCGATAATGTGGTCAGCGGTCAGCACAAGGGGTTCGAGGACCTCGGGATTGCGCCTGTTGCGGTTGAGGCGGTGATCCCGGACTACCTGTGGCGGTTCCGGCCCTCGGGGCAATACGCGGCGATCAAGGAGTCGGCCAAGAACCTGCGCGCCTGAATGGGGCGCCCGCGTGACGGATCAAGCGTCCTTTACGGCCAGGCCCACCAGATCAACCCGATCCCCAGGATCACCCGATAGATCACGTATGGCGTGAAGCTGACGCTGCGCAGCAGGCGCATCATCAGAGTGAGGGCGAGTAGCGCCGAGGCAAAGGCCAACAGCGCGGCAATGGCCACATCCGTCAACGCGCCGACGTCACCGCCCGCGATCACCTCCGCCCCCAGCAGGACCGCGCTGGCGAGAATCACCGGAATCGACATCAGCATCGACACCTTGGCCGCATCGGCGCGCTTGTAGCCCATGAAACGCGCGCCGGTGATCGTGATGCCCGACCGCGAGGTGCCGGGAATCAGCGCTACCGCCTGCCAGAGGCCCAGAAGCCAGGCCTCGCGCAGGGTCCAGTCCCGCGCCTCCTTGACCTCTGCGCCGCGTTGATCCGCCCACCAGAGCACGATCCCAAAGATCAGCATGGTCCAGCCGATCACGAAGGCAGAGCGCATCAGCTCCTCGATCCCCGAGACCTTAAGCACTAGACCGATCACGATGGCCGGGATGGTCGCGACAATCAAAAGAAACGCCAGCCGCGCTCCCGGCGTGTCGAGCTTCCCGCGCAGCAGGTGCGGCAGACCGGCGACGGCTTCGGCCACGTCGCGCCAGAAATACAGGATCACCGCGCCGAGCGTTCCGAGGTGCACCGCCACATCCAGCGCCTGCCCCTGATCCGCCAATGATGTGAGCTGCGGCAACAGAATTAAATGGCCTGAGGAGGAGATCGGCAGAAACTCGGTCACGCCCTGAATCACGGCCAGAAGGATCAATTGGAACAGGGGCATCGCTCACCTCTCTTTGTTTCCGCTTGGTTTAAGCCTCTGATCGGAAATGGGAAGACCGATGATTGGTACATTTCGGACCTATTATCTCAGCCAAGTCCGCGAATTTTCATCTCCCGACCGAGATTAGAGGAAATATAGGTCAGTACTTATGACTTTTCATTCGCCCTACTTTGCCTTATGAGACCCCTGAGCAAAGTTTGACCGAGAGGATTCCGCGTGGCCAAGCAACCGATGCTGAAATTCGTAACCGTTCCCCGTGACATGCCCGAAAAGCGTGATGCCGACGCGCGGAACAAGGATTTTGACGAAATCTACGCGGAATATGCCGCCGCCAAGGCCGAAGAGCAATCCTCCCGCTGTTCGCAATGCGGCGTTCCCTATTGCCAAAGCCATTGCCCGCTGCACAACAACATCCCCGACTGGCTGCGCCTGACCGCGACCAACCGGCTGGAAGAGGCCTATGAGGTCAGTCAGGCCACCAACACCTTCCCCGAGATCTGCGGACGCATCTGCCCGCAAGACCGCTTGTGCGAAGGCAATTGCGTCATCGAAAAATCCGGCCATGGCACCGTCACCATCGGCGCGGTCGAGAAATACATTACTGATACCGCTTGGGAAAAAGGTTGGGTCAAACCCGTCGTTCCGGCGAAGGAGCGTGACGAATCTGTCGCCGTCATCGGTGCCGGGCCCGGCGGCCTTGCCGCCGCCGACATGTTGCGCCGCGCAGGTGTGCAGGTCACGGTCTATGACCGCTATGATCGCGGCGGTGGCTTGCTGACCTATGGCATTCCGGGCTTCAAACTGGAAAAGGACGTCGTGATGCGGCGGATCGACCAGCTTGAGCAATCCGGCGTCACCTTCGTGATGAACTGCACTGTGGGCGAGGACATCTCCTTTGCCGATATCCGGGCCAAGCATGACCGCGTCATCATCGCGACCGGCGTCTATAAAACGCGCGAGCTGACCCAGCCCGGCGCAGAGGCCGGCGGCATCGTGCGCGCCATCGACTACCTGACCGCGTCCAACCGGGCCTCGAACTTCGGCGACACCGTGCCTGAATTCGAATCGGGCGAGTTGAACGCCAAGGGCAAGAAAGTCGTGGTCGTCGGCGGTGGCGACACGGCGATGGACTGCGTGCGCACCGCCATCCGGCAGGGCGCGGAGTCCGTCAAATGCCTCTACCGTCGCGACCGCGCCAACATGCCCGGCTCGCAACGCGAGGTGCAGAACGCCGAAGAAGAAGGCGTCGAATTCGTCTGGCTTTCCAACCCGCTCGACTTTTCCGGCGACGCGGTCAGCAACCTGACGATCCAGCGCATGCGCCTTGGGGCGCCCGATGCTTCGGGGCGCCAGTCGCCGGAGCTGATCGAAGGGTCGGACTACGTCGAGGACGCCGATCTGGTGATCAAGGCGCTTGGCTTTGAACCTGAGGATTTGCCGACGCTCTGGGGTCAGCCCGACCTTGCCGTGACCCGCTGGGGCACCATCCGCGCGGAATTCGGCACCGGCAAGACCAGCCTCGACGGCGTCTACGCCATCGGTGACATCGTGCGCGGTGCCTCGCTGGTGGTCTGGGCGATCCGGGACGGGCGCGATTGCGTCGCTGCCCTGCTCGAAGAGTTGACCGCCAAATCCGCCGTTGCGGCGGAGTGAATGACCGGCCCGGCGCCCCGCGCCGGTCCCGTTAACCGAACCCGACCAAACGCCTCAACCTGCGACTCCGAAAAAAATATCACCGCGCGCTGCGCAACACCCCCTCTGACCGTGGTAGACCGGAAAAAAAAGAGCACGAGGAACTGCCAATGACCGATAAGACAGGACAATGCATGTGCGGCGCAGTGACGTTCAGCGCCCGCGATGTGCCCGATCATTTCAGCGCCTGCCATTGCGAGATGTGCCGCCGCTGGTCCGGCTCTGCCCTGCTCGCCGTTCATGTTCCCGTCGAAGGTGTCACCTGGAAGGGCGAGGCGCATATTCGCACGCTGCAAACCTCTGACTGGGCCGAACGCGCGTTTTGCCAGCGCTGTGGCACGCCGATGTATTATCACCTGACGGTCGATGGCTATGGGCCGGAAAACTACAGCATCCCTCTGGGCGTGTTCGACGAAACGACCGGCATGACCATGACGCTGGAGAGCTTTGTCGACTGCAAGGCGGGCGGCCTCGCCTACGCCGAGAATGGGCGCGAACAAGTGACCCGCGCCGACACCTTGGCGACCTACGGCATGCCCGGCGATTGACCTCCCGGCCCCGTGCTAACCCGAATTTTGCGGCCTGTGCCGATCTGACCCTATTGCCCGCGACCGGGCCCCGTTTCGAAAGGAACCTGACATGACCAAATATGATGCCGACTGGGTGCGCGCCGAAGAAGCCAAGCGCAAGTGGATGGCCGAAAACGGCATGTACTCCGAGGCCGAGGAACACTCCTCCTGCGGGGTTGGCCTCGTGGTGTCGATCGACGGCAAGAAAAGCCGCAAGGTGGTCGAGGCCGGGATCAATGCGCTGAAAGCCATCTGGCACCGCGGCGCCGTGGACGCGGATGGCAAGACCGGCGATGGCGCCGGCATCCACATCCAGATCCCCGCCCCGTTCTTTTACGACCAGATCAAACGCACCGGCCACGAGCCGCGCCATGATGAGCTGATGGCCGTGGGACAGGTCTTCCTGCCCCGCACCGATTTCGGCGCGCAGGAAACCTGCCGGACCATCGTCGAGGCCGAAGTGCTGCGCATGGGCTACTATATCTACGGCTGGCGGCACGTCCCGGTCGAAATCGAGTGCTTGGGCGAAAAGGCCAATGCCACCCGTCCCGAGATCGAGCAGATCTTGATTTCCAACAGCAAGGGCGTGGACGAGGAACAATTCGAACGCGAACTCTACGTGATCCGTCGCCGCATCGAAAAAGCGGCTGCCGCCGCCCATGTCGAGGGGCTCTACATCGCGTCGCTGTCGTGCCGCTCGATCATTTACAAAGGCATGATGCTGGCCGAACAGGTCGCGGTCTTTTACCCCGACCTTCAGGACGAACGTTTTGAATCGGCTTTCGCCGTCTATCACCAGCGCTATTCCACGAATACCTTCCCGCAGTGGTGGCTGGCCCAGCCGTTCCGCATGTTGGCCCACAACGGTGAAATCAACACCATCAAGGGCAACGTCAACTGGATGAAGTCGCACGAAATTCGCATGGCTTCGGGCACCTTCGGGGACCTTGCGGAAGACATCAAACCGATCATTCCCTCGGGCTCGTCCGACTCTGCCGCGCTGGATGCCGTCTTTGAGGTGCTGGTGCGCGCCGGACGCTCTGCCCCCATGGCGAAAACCATGCTGGTGCCGGAATCCTGGTCCAAGCAGGCGGTCGAACTGCCGCAAGCCTGGCGCGACATGTATTCCTACTGCAACGGCGTGATGGAGCCATGGGACGGCCCCGCCGCCCTGGCAATGACCGATGGCCGTTGGGTCTGTGGCGGTCTGGACCGTAACGGGCTGCGCCCCATGCGCTATGTGGTGACCGGCGATGGCCTGCTGATCGCGGGGTCCGAGGCCGGGATGGTCCCGACCCACGAGGGCACCGTGCGCGAAAAAGGCGCGCTTGGTCCGGGTCAGATGATCGCCGTCGACATGAAGGCGGGCAAGCTCTACCACGACACCGAAATCAAGGACAAACTGGCCGCGTCCCAACCCTTTGGCGATTGGGTGGGCAAGATCACCGATCTCGACGAAGAGCTGTCCAGCATCGCCGAAAAGCCGATGTTCGAGGGCGCGGACCTGCGCCAGCGCCAGATCGCCGCCGGCATGACGGTGGAAGAGATCGAACAGACGCTCGTGCCCATGGCCGAGGACGGGAAAGAGGCGCTCGCCTCCATGGGGGACGATACCCCCTCGGCCGTCCTGTCCAACAAGTACCGTCCGCTTTCGCATTTCTTCCGGCAGAACTTCAGCCAGGTGACGAACCCGCCGATCGACTCCTTGCGCGAATTCCGCGTGATGTCGCTCAAGACCCGGTTCGGCAACCTCAAGAACGTGCTCGACGAAAGCTCGGCCCAGACCGAAATTTTCGTGCTGAACAGCCCCTTTGTGGCCAATGCGCAGTTTGATGAGCTGAAAAGCCATTTCAACGCCGGGTTGAGCGAAATCGACTGCACCTTCGGCACCGACGAAGGACCGGACGCCCTGCGCCGCGCGCTCAACCGCATTCGCGCGGAGGTCGAGGAAGCCGTGCGCTCCGGGGGCGGTCACATCATCCTGACCGATCAACATCAGGGCCCGGACCGGGTGCCGATGCCGATGATCCTCGCCACTTCCGCCGTGCATAGCTGGCTGACGGCCAAGGGTCTGCGGACCTTCTGTTCGCTCGGCGTCCGCTCGGCTGAATGTGTCGATCCGCATTACTTTGCCGTGCTGATCGGCTGTGGCGCGACCATCGTGAACGCCTATCTCGCCGAGGACACGCTGGCCGACCGGATCAAGCGCGGCCTGCTCGACATGACCCTGAACGAGGCCATGGCGCAGTACCGCGAAGCCATCGATCAGGGCATGCTCAAGATCATGTCCAAGATGGGGATTTCCGTCGTGTCGTCCTATCGCGGCGGCCTGAACTTCGAGGCCGTCGGCCTATCGCGCGCCACCTGCGCCGAATTCTTCCCCGGCATGACCTCGCGCATCTCCGGCATCGGAGTCTCGGGCATTCAGAAGAAGGTCGAGGGCATTCACCAGCAGGGCTGGCTCTCCGGTCTGGACGTCCTGCCCATCGGCGGTTTCTACAAGGCGCGCAAATCCGGCGAGACCCACGCATGGGAAGCGCAGACCATGCACATGCTGCAATCGGCCTGTGACCGCGCCTCCTTTGAAATCTGGAAGCAATACTCAGCCCGGATGCAGGCCAATCCGCCGATCCACTTGCGCGATCTTTTGGCGATCAAGCCGCTGAACACGCCTGTCCCGCTGGAAGAGGTCGAAAGCATCACCTCGATCCGCAAACGCTTCGTGACCCCCGGCATGTCCCTTGGCGCGCTCTCGCCCGAGGCGCACAAGCTGCTGAACGTCGCGATGAACCGCATCGGCGCGAAATCCGACAGCGGCGAAGGCGGCGAGGATCCGGCACACTTCGTCCCTGAGTCGAACGGCGACAACCCCTCGGCCAAGATCAAGCAGGTCGCGTCGGGCCGCTTTGGCGTGACGGCGGAATACCTCAACCAATGCGAAGAGCTTGAGATCAAGGTCGCGCAGGGTGCCAAGCCCGGCGAGGGCGGCCAACTGCCGGGGATGAAGGTCACCGACCTGATCGCCCGCCTGCGCCATTCGACCAAGGGTGTCACGCTGATCTCACCCCCGCCGCACCACGACATCTACTCGATCGAAGACCTCGCGCAGTTGATCTACGACCTCAAGCAGATCAACCCGCGCGTGAAGGTCACGGTCAAGCTTGTCGCCTCTTCGGGCGTCGGCACCATCGCGGCGGGCGTCGCCAAGGCCAAGGCCGATGTTATCCTGATTTCGGGTCACAATGGCGGCACCGGGGCATCCCCCGGCACCTCGATCAAATTCGCCGGCCTGCCCTGGGAAATGGGCCTGACCGAGGCGCATCAGGTTCTGGCGATGAACAACCTGCGGTCGCGCGTGACCCTGCGCACCGACGGTGGGCTGCGCACCGGGCGCGACATCGTCATGGCCGCTATGATGGGGGCCGAGGAATATGGCATCGGCACCGCCGCCCTGATCGCCATGGGCTGCATCATGGTGCGTCAGTGCCAGTCCAACACCTGCCCCGTCGGCGTCTGCACGCAGGACCCCGAGCTGCGGGCAAAGTTCACCGGCACCGCGGACAAGGTCGTGAACCTCATCACCTTCTACGCGCAGGAGGTCCGGGAGATCCTCGCCTCCATCGGGGCGCGCTCGCTGGACGAGGTGATCGGCCGCGCCGACCTCCTCAGCCAGGTCTCGCGCGGGGCGGACCATCTGGACGATCTGGACCTCAACCCGCTGCTGATCACGGTTGATGGCTCCAAGAACATCGTCTACAACCAGGAAAAGCCGCGCAATGCCGTCAACGACACGCTCGACGTGGAAATCGTGCGCGACGCCGCGCGGTTCCTGAAGGACGGCGAAAAGATGCAATTGTCCTACGCGGTGCAGAACACGCATCGCTCTGTCGGGACGCGCACCTCGTCGCATATCGTGCAGAACTTTGGCATGCGCAACGCGCTGCAACCCGACCATCTGACGGTAAAGCTGTCGGGCTCGGCGGGTCAATCGTTGGGCGCCTTTGCCGCGCCGGGGCTCAAGATCGAGATCATGGGCGAGGCCAACGACTATGTCGGCAAGGGTCTGTCGGGCGGCACCATTGTCGTGCGCCCTCCGATGGAAAGCCCGCTCATCGCCTCGGACAACACGATCATCGGCAACACGGTGCTTTACGGCGCGACGGACGGCTACCTCTTTGCCGCCGGTCGGGCCGGAGAACGCTTTGCCGTGCGCAACTCTGGCGCGAAGGTGGTGATCGAGGGCTGCGGCTCCAACGGCTGTGAATACATGACCGGCGGCGTCGCGGTGATCCTCGGCGAGATCGGGCCGAACTTCGGGGCCGGGATGACCGGCGGCATGGCCTACCTCTACGATCCCGAGGGCAAGACGGCGGCCATGATGAACATGGAAACCCTCGTCACCTGCCCGGTGACGGTCGATCACTGGCAGGATCAGCTCAAGGGGTTGATCGCGCGCCATGCCGCAGAAACCGGCAGCCGCAAGGCGAGCGATCTGATCCAGAACTGGGATTTGGAGAAGGACAGCTTTGTCCAGGTCTGCCCGAAGGAAATGCTGGTCCACATTCCCTTCCCGCTGTCGATTGAGGATAAGGCGATCCCGGCGGAGTGATTTTTGGCGCGGCGTGGCGGAGAGTGAAGGCGTGCCCTGTGGGGCGCGCCTTTTTTGTGTGGTGGGGTTTGGTTAGGAGCGCGGGGAGGGTCAAAGGTGAGCGATGTGGTGAGGGCGGCAAGCAGTCATTCGCCGTAGTCCCGAACCGCTCGTACCAGAGCTCAAAAGCAGGCCTTGGAAGTAACCCTTGCTTTGACCTATAAGGGGTTTGTGTTTCGTCGCAGCGGTTGATTGAGAAAGTAGGTATAATTCTTTCCGATATGGGGAACGTCGTCAAATATGGATTTAACTAATTCACTTTGGTTCCAAGTGATCGCGACCTTAGCTACCATTACAGGCTTTGGTATAGCGTTGGATCGGATATTTATAACTGCGCACATACGAGAGCGAATTGAAGGCTATCTTACGGCTCCACGATCAAGCAGGACCTGGTTTGAGGGATACAAAGAGATATTGGGCTTATCGGAAGCAATTGTTTTCGATAGGTACTTTTCTGGTACAATCGTTGGGGGGCAATTTCTAAGGTCATCGTTTTTCGTCTCAACGCTATCCTTTGTCGTCGCGATAACTATCCAGAATGTATTCTTCAGCGAGTTTCTTCCACAGTTCGTCTTTACCAAGGCGCAGATTGCTACGATCGGCAGCTTCTTCCTTTTTAACATTGTCATGGATGTGGTAACTATTGCCCAAACAAGAGCGTTTATCCGAGCATCGGTTTCCTCAGACCGGCCATTCAATAGCATTATCTTCTTTGGCTCGGATGTTATGGTTACGCTGAATATCTTTATTCTTACGTATGCCGCTTTCCTGTTGGTGCTGGTTCAGTTTTTTACGCTTCCCGAACAAAGCACAAATGTACGTGTAACTGCTGATAAATGGGTTGGGGTTGAGGGCGATATTTATGTCGATGACGACATCGTAGAAGGTCTGATGGAGACGCAGATATTCTATAGCCTTTCTGCGGGTGAAGATAGCACCGAGGGACGATTTGATACCTTATCGACCGATCCAGTACGTCCTACAGAAGCACTCAATCTCTTGCGGCTTTTGTATGGTGGATCATTGGCCATTGCAGATGTCGATCCATATTTTACCGATGACTTGGAACCCATCCTGGGGTCGGATTTAACAGTGATGCTTTTGCGCCGTGTTGACAGATCGACTACATTGGCTGATCCAGAATCTTTCCCGGATTATGATCCTGACGGAGATAGCATCCTTCCGCGCCTCGCTATCGATTTACGGCTCGACTTGGCTGGAGTTAAGCCGAATTTCAGTAACTTTGGTGCATTGTATACTCCAGCGTTCATTACAGTCGATGCGTTAGAAGACAATTTCCCATTTGCGATGTTCAATTCCACAGGGTGGGTGTCGATGGAGGACTTCATCAGTACATATACTCAGTCACAGCTTGCTGGATCGAGCCTGGCAGCTGTACTTTGTGAGCAAGACGGTGGCTACAACTTCAGACTCCAAGCAGATGACACTATTGATGGAGCCACTCGTGAGACCTTGGCTTTTGAGTGCGAACAGAGCTACATTATCAGAAGTAGAGATTGGATTTCTAACCGACAAATCGTGACGAGCTTTGGTCGCGGGGTAGAAATATATTTGCCTTTCTCAGCTATGTTTATCACGAGCATGTTGCCTACATTTTTACTCTACCTTGTGATGATTGGGGTTACAGCATCAACATCCATTCATCGAGTTTTGGTCGGGCGGATGGCAAGGTATGGTGATTTCATTGTCCAACAGCCTATTGGTTTTTTCTGCTTTCTAATCGGAGTAGCCGTGGTTGCATATCTTGTGATCACGTAACAGAAACTATAGTCGTTGGTGCATCGCTCATGCAGTTGGTAGTCGACCGCTTCAAAAATTGACCTTTGAAAGAAGGTTAGCAAGGTTGGCCATGCACTAACAATCAAATTGGACCACTCAGGCGGGGCCTATCACCAGCCCAATGTCCGTTTTGGTGGATTGCGCTGGAGGATTTTGGTCTTGGCATGAACGTCAGCATTGGGCCGTTCGCGCCCCCACCCCCAAACTTCTCCCCCCACCCCGAAAACCTGATTCACTTGATCCGCCCGGTGAACTAGACTGGCGCGATGGCAAGGCAGGCAAAACCGCGGGCGAAGTCCTCGCGACGCAAGAAACCGACAAGAAAAGAGCCCCGTTTTCAGCCCGCGCGCTGGCTGCGGCGGTGGGTCCTGCGGCTGCTTGTCCTTGCGGCGGCGCTGATCCTGCTGGCCGTCGGCGGTTATGCGCTGATCAATCCGCAGACCGGGTTCTACATGCTGAGCGAGGAAAAGCGGCTGGGCGGCGTCGATCACCAGTGGGTCGATTACGACGGGATTGCGCCGGTCATGGCCCGGTCCGTCGTCGCGGCGGAGGATGCGAATTTCTGCGCCCATTGGGGTTTCGACATGGCCGCGATCCGCAGCGCCATCGACGCGGGGGGCAATCGCGGGGCCTCCACCATCTCGCAACAGGTGGTCAAGAATGTTTACCTTTGGCAGGGGCGAACGTGGCTGCGCAAGGCTTTGGAGGCGCTGATCACCCCGCTGGTGGAGCTCATCTGGTCCAAGCAGCGCATCGTCGAAGTCTACCTCAACATCGCGGAATTCGACGAGGGCGTCTTTGGCATCGAGGCCGCCTCGCGCCGATATTTCGACACGACGCCCGACGCGCTGAGTGATCGGCAGGCGGCCTTGCTCGCCGCGATCCTGCCCTCGCCGAA
>PAPR01000044.1 GCA_002709085.1 Pseudooceanicola sp.
CGCCGGCGCAGGCGTAACCGACTACCGCCCCTGCCCCGAGGGCGTCGCGGTGAAGGAGATAGCGGCCGCCCGACAAGCCGGGGCAAGGATGATCTGCATCGGAACACCCGACTACCCCGCCGCGCTCTTGGATGTCCCCGATGCGCCACCGATCCTGTGGATGATCGGTGACATACAGGTGCTGCAACGCCCGATGGTGGCGCTGGTCGGGGCGCGCAACGCCTCCTCACTCGGGCTGCGGATGGCGCGCAACATGGCAGCCGAGCTGGCCGAAGCAGGCTATGTCGTCGTCTCGGGCCTCGCACGCGGCATCGACGCGGCGGCGCATCGCGCATCCCTCGATAGTGGCACCGTAGCAGTGATGGCCGGGGGCGCGGACGTGCTCTACCCCGCAGAAAACTCTGATCTGGGAACAGAGCTGACTGCAAAGGGCTTGCGCCTGTCCGAGATGCCCATGGGGTTGCAACCGATGGCGCGCAATTTCCCGCGCCGCAACCGCCTGATCTCCGGCCTCGCACGGGCCTTGGTGGTGATCGAGGCGGCGGCCAAATCCGGCAGCCTCATCACCGCGCGCACGGCCCTCGATCAGGGGCGCGATGTCCTCGCGGTGCCGGGACATCCCTTCGATGCGCGCGCCGCCGGCGGAAACCTGTTGATTCGCGACGGGGCGATGCTCGTGCGATCCGCGCAGGACGTCATCGACGCGCTGCCACAACCGATTGCCACCGAACCGCAGCACAGCTTTGATCTCTCTCCCGCACCACCTGGGGCCAGTCGCAGCTTTCAGGAGACCGCAGCGCTGCATTCGGACATCCTCGACCGTCTTAGCCCTGCGCCGGTGGCCGAGGACCAGTTGATCCGCGACCTGCCGCATGCCCGCAATCTGATCGCGCCCAGCATCACCCGGTTGGAACTTCTGGGCCGGGTGCGCCGCCATGCCGGTGGCCTTCTGGCACGCGTCAGCGGCGATTAACGCCCGGATCCACGGCAGGCAGCACCCCACGCCACCCCCAAATCCCCTGCATTGACATTCGCCCCTTGCGACCCACATGGTCCGCCGCCATACAACTCGTCCAGAGTTAGAGAGGATCCCATATGCCCGTCGTTGTTGTCGAATCCCCGGCCAAGGCCAAGACAATCAACAAATATCTTGGGTCGGACTACACTGTCCTGGCCTCCTACGGGCATGTTCGCGACCTGCCGCCCAAGAACGGTTCTGTCGACACGGACCACGATTTCGACATGAAATGGGAGGTCGCCTCGGACAGCAAGAAGCACGTCAAGGCAATCGCCGACGCACTAAAGGACGACAACGCCCTGATCCTCGCGACGGACCCCGATCGCGAGGGCGAAGCGATCTCCTGGCACCTTGAAGAGGCGCTGCGGCTGCGCAAGGCGATCAAGGCCGACACACCGGTCAGCCGCGTCGTCTTTAACGCGATCACCAAGACCGCAGTGACCGAGGCGATGAAGAACCCGCGTCAGGTCGATGGTGATCTGGTGGAGGCTTATCTTGCCCGCCGCGCGCTCGACTATCTCGTCGGGTTCAACCTTTCGCCGGTGCTGTGGCGCAAGCTGCCCGGCGCGAAATCCGCCGGTCGCGTGCAATCCGTCAGCCTGCGCCTGATCGTTGAGCGCGAGATGGAGATCGAGGCCTTTCGCGCCCGCGAATACTGGTCGGTCAGCGCGCTGATGAAGACGCCGCGCGGCCAGGAATTCGACGCCCGCCTGACCGTCCTCGCCGGCAAGAAGCTCGACCGTTACGACATCAAGGACGCGACAGCGGCCGAATTGGCGGTGCAGGCCGTGACCTCCCGCGACCTCAGCGTCACATCGGTCGAGGCCAAGCCCGCGACGCGCAACCCCTCCCCGCCGTTCATGACCTCGACGCTTCAGCAGGAGGCCTCGCGCAAATTTGGCATGGGCGCACGCCAGGCGATGAACGCGGCACAACGGCTCTACGAGGCCGGCCACATCACCTACATGCGGACCGACGGCATCGACATGGCGCCGGAGGCGGTCACCGCCTGCCGCGACGCCATCGGCGGGCGGTTCGGCAAAGAATACGTGCCCGCGCAGCCGCGCACCTACAAGAACAAGGCCAAGAACGCGCAGGAAGCGCACGAATGTATCCGCCCGACCGAAATGACGGCGGACGCCGCTGCCCTTGGGTTAACGGATTCGGATCAGCGCAGGCTTTACGATCTAATCTGGAAGCGCACGCTCGCCTGTCAGATGGAAAGCGCGCGCCTCGAACGCACCACGGTCGAGATCGGCAGCCAGGACGGTCAGGTTGGTCTGCGCGCCAACGGTCAGGTCGTGATGTTCGACGGGTTCCTCAAGGTCTACGAAGAAGGGCGCGACGACGTCGAGGACGAAGACGACAAGCGTCTGCCGCAGGTCGGACAGGGCGATAAGATGGAAAAGCGGTCGGTCACGCCGGAGCAGCATTTCACCCAGCCCCCGCCCCGCTACACCGAGGCCACGCTGGTCAAACGGATGGAAGAGCTGGGGATCGGGCGCCCCTCGACCTATGCCTCCATCGTAACGACGATTCAGGATCGCGGCTATGTGCGCAAGGACAAGAACCGGTTGATCCCCGAGGACAAGGGCCGGCTGGTCACTGTCTTTCTCGAGAATTACTTCCGCCGTTACGTCGAATATGATTTCACCGCCGACCTCGAGGATGAACTGGACGATGTGTCGGCCGGGTCGCGCGACTGGAAGGATGTGCTGGGCCGCTTCTGGCGCGACTTTTCCGCCGCGATTGCCGAAACCGCCGATCTGCGCATCACCGAGGTGCTGGACAAGATCAACGAAGTGCTCGCACCGCATCTCTTTCCGCCGAACGAGGAAGGTACGGATCCCCGCATCTGCCCAAACTGCGGGGCGGGCCGGCTGTCGATGCGCACCGCGCGCTCCGGCGGGGCCTTTATCGGCTGTTCGAACTACCCCGAGTGCCGCTACACCCGTCCCTTCGGTCCGCCGGATCCGGAAGCCGAAGCCAGCGCAATTCCCCCCGAGGGCAAGCTTCTGGGCGAGGATCAGGGCGATGAAATCCGCGTCTTCAAGGGTCGCTTCGGCCCCTATGTGCAGCGCGGTGAGGTGACCGAAGAGAACAAGAAGCCCCCTCGCCAATCCGTGCCCAAGGATTGGGTCGCCGAGGATCTGACGCTGGAACAGGGCGTCATGTTGTTGACCCTGCCTCGTCTGGTCGGCACGCACCCCGAGGACGGCATTAACGTCTGGGCAAACATTGGGCGCTATGGTCCCTACATCAAACATGCCGACAGCACCTCGGACCGGGGGGGCACCAACGCCAACCTCGAAGGGCTGGACGAGGTCTGGAGCGTGGGCATGAACCGCGCAGTACAGCTTCTGGCGGAGAAAGTCGCGAGCCGTGGCGGGCGCGGTGGCGCGGCCAAGGTGATGAAAGAGCTGGGCGAGCATCCCGATGGTGGCCCCGTCGCGATCATGGAAGGCAAGTATGGCCCTTACGTGAAATGGGAAAAAATAAACGCCACCCTGCCCAAGGAGCAGGACCCCGAAGCGCTGAGCATGGATCAGGCGGTCACTCTGATCGCGGAAAAGGCCGGCAAGAAGGGGACCAAGAAAAAAGCCGCGCCCAAGAAAAAGGCAGCTGCCAAGAAGCCGGCCGCCAAGAAAACCGCGGCAAAGAAAGCCCCCGCCAAGAAACCGGCGGCCAAGAAAGACGCGGCGAAGACTGCTGAGGACTAGGCGCGCACCGGTGCAATTCTGGGGTTGCGCGCATACATATGCGATAAAGAATATGTGATTGGTCTCAGCCATCGGAGTTTGACAGATATACGTCAATTCCGATGGACAGGAGATGTCATGACACCGTTCCACCTTACCCGCCGCAAGCTGATCATGGGCGGCATCGCCGCGACAGTCATTACCCCGACGCTCGCCTGGGCCGCCGAAGGGGACACGACCGAAGCGCAGGCCGGTGTGCGCAACAACGTCTCCAGCTTTGCCGCGCAGCGCTGGCAGGACCATTTCGACACGCTGGGCAAAGGCGCGATCGTCTGCGACACCACCTCGCGCGCGCTGCACTTCTGGTCCGGGGATGAGACGGACTACCGTATCTATCCGACCTCGGTGCCCAAGACCGATGAACTGACCAAGCGGGGCTATACCGAGATCGTGCGCAAGAAGGTCGGCCCCGACTGGACCCCGACCGCCAGCCAGAAGGAACGCTTTGGCTGGACCTACATGCCGCCGGGTCCGGACAATCCGCTCGGCACCCACGCCATGTACCTCAGCTGGCCCGCCTATCTGATCCACGGCACCCATGACACGCGCAAGATCGGGCGGCAAAGCTCGGATGGCTGCATCGGGCTATATAATTTCGCAATCGAAGACCTATTTGCCAGCACACCAATCGGCACGCAGGTCCGGGTTATCTGATCCGCACCTCGGCTCTGGTTTACCGGTGTGCCGTTTCTGCGGCGCGGCCGCGTTGACTCTGCGGTGGGCTAACGGCATGACATGGGAAACTCACCAAGGAGGCTTCCCATGAAAAAAGTCTATGGCTCCGCGACCGATGCGCTGGATGGCGTGCTGTTTGACGGCATGCTCATCGCTGCTGGCGGTTTCGGTCTGTGCGGTATCCCCGAACTGCTGATCGCCGCGATCCGCGACGCGGGAACCAAGGACCTGACGGTCGCGTCGAACAACGCGGGCGTCGACGACTTCGGGTTGGGCGTTCTGCTGCAAACCCGTCAGGTCAAAAAGATGATGTCCTCCTACGTTGGTGAGAATGCCGAATTCATGCGGCAGTACCTCTCGGGCGAGCTGGAGCTGGAATTCAACCCCCAGGGCACATTGGCTGAGCGTATGCGCGCCGGCGGCAGCGGCATCCCCGGATTTTACACAAAGACTGGCGTGGGCACCGTCATTGCCGAAGGCAAAGAGGTGAAGTCGTGGAACGGTCAGGATTACATCCTGGAAGAAGGCATATTTGCCGACCTCGCCATCGTGAAAGCCTGGAAAGCGGATGAGACCGGCAACCTGCTGTTCCGTAAGACCGCGCGCAACTTCAACCCTGCCGCGGCCATGTGCGGCAAGATCTGCGTCGTCGAAGTCGAGGAAATCGTGCCCACCGGCAGTCTCGATCCCGACAAGATCCATTTGCCCGGTGTCTACGTTCATCGCATCATCCAGGGTGAACACGAGAAGCGGATTGAAAAGCGCACCACCCGTCCCGCGGCCTGACGGCTGATTCCGGGAGGACAGTCATGACCACAGATTTACCGCAGCAGATCGACGTCGCCGCCCTGACCCATGCCCAGGCCTTTGAGACATTGGCCGGGTCCATGGTGTCGTTGCTTTTGACCGATCCCAACCTGCCTGACTGTCCAATCGTCTATGCCAATCAGGCGTTCGAGGCGACGACCGGCTACTCGGCCGACTTCGCCTTGGGTCGCAATTGCCGGTTTCTCCAGGGGCCAGAAACGGACCCCGAGGATGTCGCTCGCATCCGTCAGGCCATCGCGGATGAAACGGATGTCACGGTCGACGTGCTGAACTACCGCGCCGATGGCTCCACCTTTATGAACCGGCTTCTGTTGACGCCGATCCGCTCGGTCAGCGGTGAGCTTCGCTATTTCCTCGGGATTCAAAAGCCTCTGTCCCCGTCGGAAGAGAAGATATCGCCCAATGCGGTCCGCCACGCCATGCGCGAGGTGCAGCACCGGGTGAAAAATCACCTGTCCCTGGTGGTCTCCCTGGTGCGGATGTTCGGGCGCGGCGCTGGCGCGGCAAAACCTCAGTTCGAAACGCTGTCGCGACGGATCGAGAGCCTGCAGATGCTCTATGAGGAATTGTCGAACCCAGAGCGTCGACGCGACATGGATACTGTCGCCTTTGGCGCATACCTATCGCGTCTCGTTGCTGGGACACAGGCTCTGGACGGGCGCGGCGGGATCCGGATGAACACCAATCTGGACGCCATCGACATTCCGACGGATCAGGCGGTGAGCATCGGCTTGATCGTTTCCGAAGTGCTGACCAACGCCTTGCAACACGCCTTCAAGGGACGCGAGTCGGGCCTGATCGAAGTCCGCTTGCAGCGCCTCGAGAACGACGGTCTGCGCATCATCGTCTCCGACGACGGTATCGGCATGAAAGAAGATACGGTCTGGCCAAGCAAGAAAAGCGTCGGCGGCATGGTCATTCAAAGCCTCATCACGCAAATGCGTGGCAAGGTCGATGTGGGGCGGTCCTCGTCCGGCACAATTATCACTCTGGAATTTCCAGACATTTCCAACCTGACCTAACGGTAGAGGAGCTATCTATGCCCTGGGATCGCAATCAGATGGCCGCACGCGCGGCAGAGGAACTTGAAGACGGGATGTACGTGAACCTAGGGATCGGCATTCCGACCCTGGTGGCCAACTATGTCGGCGACAAGGACATCACCCTGCAGTCGGAAAACGGCATGCTGGGCATGGGTCCCTTCCCGATTGAGGGCGAGGAAGACGCCGACCTGATCAACGCCGGCAAGCAGACGATCACAGAGCTGAACCGCACCGCCTATTTCGATAGCGTGACCTCCTTTGGGATGATCCGGGGCGGCAAGATCGCCGCGGCGATCCTCGGCGCGATGGAAGTCGCCGAAAACGGCGATCTGGCCAACTGGATGATCCCCAAAAAGCTGATCAAGGGCATGGGGGGCGCAATGGACCTCGTCGCCGGTGTCGGCCGTGTCATCGTCGTGATGGACCACACCAACAAGGCCGGTGAGACCAAGGTGTTGAAATCCTGCACCCTGCCATTGACTGGTGCCGGAGTGGTGAACCGCATCATCACCAACCTGGGCGTGCTGGACGTGGTCGAAGGTGGACTGAAGATCGTGGAGACCGCCGAAGGCGTCACCGAAGACGAAATCCGCGCCGCCACTGAGGCCACGATCGTCTGAGGGTTCGGCCTGGGCCCTGCGTGGGGTCCACGGCATTATCGGACATGAGAACCAAAGCGATGGGCATGGGCCGGGGGTCTCCTCCGGCCCATTTCATGTCGATACCCTCAGGGCTGGCGAAAGGCGCATCCGTCCGTCGCAAGGACCGGCGGCGTCAGGCACAGGCCGCGCGCGACGTTGAAGGCCGCCAGTACCTTGGGGACATAGTTCCGGGTTTCGGCATAGGGCGGGACGCCACCGTGACGACGCACGGCGTTCTCTCCGGCATTATAGCCAGCCAGAGCGAGGACCGGATCGTTGTCAAAGTCTTTCATCAGCCGGTCGAGATACTTCACCCCGCCCCGGATATTGTCCGACGGGTTCAGCCGGTCGACAACCCCGAAACGTTCCGCCGCCGCAGGCATCAATTGCATCATGCCCTGTGCCCCTGCGTGGCTGACCGCATCCGCACGCCCGCCCGATTCCACCGCTATGACGGCCAGCGCCAGCGCTGGTGAGACGCGCGTACCGACGGTGGAGAGCAAGATATCCGCCCCGTGACGCTGTGTGATGGACAACAACGCATCCAGCCGGGGCTCGGGCACCGAAGCCCCGCTCGGCGGGTTGGACAGCCGGACCAATGCGGGGGTCAAGCGATCCGGAGCGGAATCGCTCAACGCAGGTGAGATATCGTCCCAGAACCAATCGAGCAGTGAGCTGACCGGACGTGCAGCCGCCGCGACCGGGATCACGACCGCGTCTTTCACATCAGAGACCGATTTCTTTTTCGGCACGGGCAGCGGATCGGTGATCTGTACGGTGATCCGTTGTCCGGCAGAGGATTTGGGCGGCTTCACCCGCTTGAAGGAGAAATCCTTGAACCCGGGCGCTTCGGCGCGCACGTCGACGATCAGGCCGGACATGACGGCCACCCCACCCGCGAGGGCGATGCATCTTGCAAATTGGCGCATTTTTTTCTCGCCTGTTCTTTGTCTGCTCTTATTGCGCGAAGTTTCGCAGAATTGGGCCAATCGGGCCAGTCTGGCCTCTGGATGCGTGACATTTTCGCATCGACCTCAAACGGTAGCGGGCGGTAATGCAGCAAGTGAGTCCTATATTATATATTAAAATCATATATTTAGTCGATATTCGGTCATCAAATCCAAAAACTACAATTTCGAACCAATCGCGCCCCAATGCTGCCCAAATCTGCAGGCTATATATCGAGGTGCCGCAGAGGTGGTGCCTTGGAAAGAGAGAGCCATAGGCGCCGACAAACCGAAACGGACCACTGAAACGCTTACATGATCCTTTGGAGGGACACTATTATGATCAAGTTCATCAAAAATTTCCGTAAAGACGAAATCGGCGCTGTCACTGTTGACTGGGTTGTGCTGACTGCCGCTGTTGTCGGCCTGGCCGTCGCCGCCTTCGGCACGATTAAAACCAACGCGACCGCATTGACCGGCAAAGTTGGCACATACATGGGTGGTGTCGAGGTTACGGCGGCTGAACCAGACACAAAGTAAGTTCAGCTTAGCCCTGAACGACTTGAAAACAGGCCGTGCCCGACAGGGGCGCGGCCTTTTTTTTAGGCACGCCAGGCGCCGCTAAATTTGGCGCGGCGCGGTTTTCTCAAAGAGACCTCATCGGGGACCGATCATGAAATCATTTTTCCAAACGTATTTACGGGGTGAGGACGGGGCCACAACTGTGGACTGGGTGGTGCTGACCGCCGGGGTTGCGGCAATGGTGGTATTCCTTCTGACCATGACGCGGAACGATACCATGGGCCTGGCCGGTACGGTCACCGATTATATGTCGAGCCAGAAAATCGAGGATCCGCTTTAGGTCTCGCGTCTCCAGGCACATCACCGCATCAGGCCATCGAAGCACCGCACTCCATCCCATCTTTCGCCATATTCCCCACCCATTATCAAACCCAGACCACCGGGAACTCCGGGTAGATAATAGTCAGCAGTGGCCCCGCCCCTGCCGTGGAAAAAAAGGACAAGAGCAATGCGAGCAGTATTTGGAATCGTTCTCGCCGTCGGACTCGGCCTCGCCGGTTTCGCGGTCGTCATGGTCAAGGACTTCCTGGCGCAGCAAGCGCAGATGGCAGCCGCCGCCGCCACCACACCAGTGACAGTTCCGACCAAAATGGTCTATGTCGCAAAGCGCCAGATGAAATTCGGTGAAGAGCTGACCAAAGCGGATGTGCGCCGCGTCGAATGGCCCGAAGCGGCGATGCCCGAGGGCATTTACTTTGAAGAAGCCGCACTGTTTCCCGAAAATGATCCTCGTCCGCGTTATATCCTGCGCATGGTGGACCCGAACGAGGCGATCATGGAAGTCAAGATCACCAAGCCTGGCGAAGACGCCGGACTGACGTCACGTCTGGAAAAAGGCATGCGCGCCTTTGCGGTCAAGGTCGATGTGGCAACCGGCGTCTCGGGCTTCCTGCGTCCGGGCGACAAGGTCGACGTATATTGGACCGGTCGTGTCGGCGGCATGTCCCGCGGGTCTTCCGGCGAAGTTACCAAGTTGATCGAAACGGGTATTCAGCTCATCGCGGTCGATCAAATGTCGAACGGCGACAATGCAGAAGCGATGATCGCCCGTACCGTCACCGTCGCGGTCAATCCGCAGCAGGTCGCCTCACTGGCGCAGGCGCAATCCACGGGTCGTTTGTCCCTGTCGCTGGTCGGAAATATGGACGACACGATTGCCGAGGCCATCGAAGTCGATCAGCGCTCCCTACTCGGATTGGCCGAAGCGCCGGAAATTCAGGAGGTCCGCGAGGCCCCCAAGCAGGAGGTTTGCACCATCCGCACCCGCCGCGGCGCCGAAGTTGTGGAAACGCCGATCGCCTGTAAATAAACTAGTTATACCAAAATTCGGTCAAGCCGCGGGCGCTGCCTGCGGCTTTGCTGCATCAGGAACGGCTCTAAAAGCTTTGATTCTTGCATGAAATCTCAAATTGACGCAGTATGCTTTCAAACACGGGCGAAAAGACCCGATCCGAGGCGTGATCCGAGAGGCAGGTCACATGACACATCGCAGTACACTTGGGGCTGCCCTTCTGGGGTTGTCCTTAACACTTGGCACCTTCGTTTCCCCCGCTCAGGCTGAGCGATTGACGATCGTAAATCGAAATTCCGAAAGCTCGCTGAAGGTCGCCATAAATAGGGCGGTCGTCGTCGAAAGCGACATTGCATTCGCAGAGCTTTCAATCGCCAACCCCCAGATCGCGGATATCTCCTCGCTCTCGGACAGGTCGATCTACGTTCTGGGCAAGCAGCCGGGCATCACCACGCTGACGCTGCTCGACGCCGAGGGGCGGCTGATCACAAACGTCGACGTCGTTGTGACGGCCGATATCTCGGAGTTCAAGCAAAGGCTTCGCCAGATTCTGCCCGACGAAAAGATCGAAGTGCGCACCGCCAACGACGGCATCGTGTTGTCGGGCGTCGCATCTTCATCGCAGAAATTGCAGCGCGCGCTTGATCTCGCCGAACGTTACGCGCCCGAGCGGGTGTCGAACCTGATGTCGGTGGGCGGGGTTCAGCAGGTCATGCTGAAGGTCCGTTTCGCGGAAATGCAGCGCTCTGTTTCGAAGTCACTGTCGGCCTCGTTGGCTGCCAATGGCACCGTGCTCAACGGCAACCCCATGTCGACGGGCACGGGCCAATATTCCAATTCCGGCAATCAGGCCAACGGCCTCGCCCGCAACATACCTGCCACCAACTCCAACGCTGGCGCGACGGTTCTGGGCTTCAACGCCGGGGCCGTGCAGGTCAGCGTCTTGCTAGAAGCGCTTGAAACAAAAGGCGTCGTTCGGACCTTGGCCGAGCCTAATCTGACGGCCCTCTCGGGCCAGGAGGCAAAGTTCCTCGCCGGTGGTGAATATCCGGTGCCGGTCGCCCAGGACAACGGCGCCATCACGGTCGAATTCAAACCGTTCGGGGTGGAGCTGAACTTTATCCCCCGCGTGGTCGATGACGATATCATCAACCTCGAACTCAAAGCCGCGGTCTCCGCCATCGACTCCTCCAATGGTTTTCAGGCGAACGCGAATTTCAGGATCGACGCCTTCAGCCGACGTGAAACCTCGACGACTGTGGAAATGCGGGACGGTGACAGTTTTGCCATTGCGGGCCTGTTGCAGGATGAATTCCGCGACAACAATAGCCAGGTGCCATGGTTGGGCGACATCCCGATCCTCGGCGCCCTCTTCCGCAGTGCGGACTACCAGCGCGATCAATCGGAACTGGTGATCATCATCACCGCGCACCTCGTCTCACCGACGCGGGGCGAGGCACTGGCCTTGCCAACGGATCGCATCAAGCCGCCCTCAGAAAAAGAACTGTTCCTCTTTGGCAAAACCGCGAAAGAGGGCAGCAAACTCAAGGGCGCAGCCCGTGAGGTCGCGAAACAGGACTTCACCGGGTCCTATGGCTACGTGATGGAGTGATCGGCATGGTACGTTTTAGCAAACTGATCCTCGTTGCCGCAGCCGGCATCACCGCCCTCGCAAGTTGTACGCAAGACAGCAGCCGCGCCTTTTACGGCGAGGCTGGCGCAACCGGAGACAACGGTTTCGGCAATGCGACGATGAACAACACTCTGGTGATGTCAGGACAGCAAAGCTACGTGCTGGACTTGGCCAACCGGTTCGCGCAAGAGGTCGACAGCACTGTCACCTTTGCCTTCAATTCCGCCGTGCTCGACGCGTCGGCCCGACAGGTTCTGTCGCGTCAGGCGAACTGGATTCGGCAATTCCCGGAGGTTCGGTTCCGCGTCTACGGCCACACCGACCTGGTGGGATCAAGCGCCTATAATCAAAGGCTTGGCCTGCGTCGCGCCCGCGCGGTGGTCCATTTTCTCGTGGCTCACGGGATCAGCCGGGGCCGGTTGGAAGCGGTTGTATCCAAGGGCGAAACTCAGCCTCTGATCGTGACCCAGGGCCGCGAGCGTCGCAACCGGCGAACAGTCACCGAAGTCACCGGTTTCGTTGCAAGTAATCCCCTGATCCTGGATGGGAAATACGCCCAGATCATATATCGCGACTATATCGAAAGCGCCACCCCGGCGACCGGGCTCACCGGCGTCGACTTCTCCTCAAGCGGGAGCGGTGGTTAACCACCGCTCTCAATTACGGGCGGCTCTATTTCGCGTCGTCGTACAATAATAACGATTTGGCCCTACTAGTGCCCAGATTCGCCGTCAATTTGATCAGAGAATATAACGCCCGGTAGTGGGCAGACGTTACAGCCCCGGACAACCGGGCACAGGCACAAATAAAGCCGGGCGTTTTCGAGTTGGGAACAAGAGGCAATGACTACGACAGCTACAGCGCATTCCGAAGAAGATAACATCGTCGCCTGCACCATTCGCAGGGAACCCGATGGATTTGAGCTGCTGATCGAAGACATGGAAACCGCCCTCGGCGACAGTTGGGGCGACCTGGGATTCGCTGAGGCGTTGATGTTTTTCAACCAACCCGACGCGCGATCTCTGGAATTCATTGCGGTTGCGATGGATGAGCAGGACGAAGACAACATTGTCATGCTGGGCGAAGTTATCAGCCAGGCACGCGACCATGGGATCAAGGTCATCCTGATCGCTGAAGACGTCAGCCCATCTGCCCTGCATCAGTTGCTGCGCAAGGGGGCCGATGAGTTTGTCCCCTACCCCCTACCCGAAGGCGAACTTGCCGCTGCGATCGAACGTGTGAAGACGCCTGAGCCAGTGGTCGATGACACCGCCCCGGTGCGCAAGGCAAAACGCGGCACGAAGGAAGGCGCATTGATCGTCTGTCATGGTCTTGCCGGGGGCACCGGCTCCACGACCTTTGCCGTCAATTTCGCCTGGGAGCTCGCCAACAGCGCCAAAAAAGACCAGCCCCCCCCGACCGTTTGCGTGCTGGATCTGGACCTGCAATTTGGCGCGGTCGGAACCTATCTGGATCTGCCCCGGCGCGAGGCGATCTATGAATTGCTGTCCGACACCGAGGCGATGGATGACGACGTCTTCAAGCAAGCGCTGTTGGACTACGAGGGCAAGCTGCAGGTTCTGACCTCACCGTCCGAAATGTTGCCGCTGGACCTGATCAACTCCGAAGACGTGATGCGGTTGATTGAGATGGCCAGTTCGCACTTTGACTTTGTCGTCGTGGACATGCCGTCGACGCTGGTGCAGTGGTCCGAAACGATCCTGACCGCCGCGCATGTCTATTTTGCGCTGATCGAGCTCGACATGCGCTCGGCTCAGAATACGCAGCGTCTGAAACGCGCGCTTCAGGCCGAAGACCTGCCGGTTGAAAAGCTGCGCTACGTGTTGAACCGGGCGCCGAAATCGCTCGACCTTAACGGGAAATCCCGCGTGAAGCGCTTGGCGGAAAGTCTTGATATTACGATAGAAGTCATGTTGCCAGATGGTGGACGGACCGTGGTGCAAAGCTGCGATCACGGTCAACCCCTGGGCCTTTCGGCGGCCAAGAATCCGCTTCGCAAGGAAATCCAGAAGCTGGCGAAATCGGTCTACGAATTGGGCGAACAATCCGCCGAGGCGACAGCCGCATAGGGCGACAGGGGCTACATCATGTTTTCACGGTATAAAAAAGACACTGGCGCAACCCCGGCACCGCGGCCAAAACCCGCGGCAGCGCCCCGTCCCGCCAACGCGGCACAGGCGCGTGAGGCGGCCGCCGCGCCCAAACCCGCCGCGGCACCTGCGGCGAGCATGCGCAAACCGATGCCGAAATCCGCCGCCGTTCCTCTGGCTGCGGACAAGAACCGCAAGCGCAAGGAGCGATTGGGCGAGATTAAGCTGGAGTTGCATCGCGCCCTTCTCGATAACCTGAACCTCGCTGCGCTCGACAACGCGTCGGAACAGGAATTACGTTCCGAAATCAACTCTATCGCAACCGAAGTTCTACAGGAAAAGGGCATCGTGCTGAACCGCGAGGAACGCACGACCCTCAACCAGGAACTGTATGATGAGGTCAAGGGCCTCGGCCCATTGGAGAGCCTGCTGAAGGACGACAGTGTTTCCGACATTCTGGTCAACGGCCCGCAACAGATTTTTGTCGAGCGGGACGGCAAGCTGACCCTCTCGGACGTTACCTTCAAGGATGAAAAGCACCTGCTGCGGATCATCGACAAGATCGTCTCGGCCGTGGGTCGCCGTGTCGACGAAATGAACCCCTATGTCGACGCCCGTCTGGGCGACGGATCGCGTTTTAACGCGATGGTTCCGCCAATTGCTGTGGACGGATCACTGGTCTCTATCCGGAAGTTCAAAAAGGACAAGCTGGGGATCGACGACCTGGTGAAATTCGGCGCATTTACCGAAGAGATGGCCGCATTTTTGCAAGCCGCCGTCGCCACGCGCCTGAACATCATCGTCTCGGGCGGGACCGGTTCGGGTAAGACGACGACGCTGAACGCGCTGTCTTCCTTCATCGACGACAGCGAACGCATCCTTACCATCGAAGACACCGCCGAACTGCAGTTGCAACAGACCCACGTCGGCCGCATGGAAAGCCGCCCGCCCAACGTTGAGGGCAAGGGTGCCGTGTCGCCCCGCGACTGTCTCAAGAACGCGCTGCGGATGCGCCCCGACCGCATCATCGTCGGCGAGACGCGCGGCGAGGAGGTCATCGACATGTTGCAGGCGATGAACACCGGCCACGACGGGTCGATGACGACGATTCACGCGAACTCCGCCCGCGATGGCGTGTCGCGTCTGGAGAACATGATCGCGATGTCCGGGATCGAGATGCCGCTCAAGGCGATGCGCTCCCAAATCGCTTCGGCCGTGCATCTGATCGTCCAGGCCAGCCGCCTGCAAGACGGCACGCGGCGCATGACCTCCATCACCGAGGTGACGGGGATGGAAGGCGACGTGATCTCCATGCAGGAACTCTTCCGCTTTCAGCGCACCGGGTTGACGCCGGAGAACAAGATCGTCGGCCATTTCACCGCGACCGGCGTGCGCAGCCACTTCTCGGAACGGTTCAAGATGTGGGGTTATGACTTGCCCGCGCACATCTTCGACCCCGTGCGAATGGAATAATCCAATGTCGATCAGCCCGGAACCTATCATCTACATCGTGATCTTCCTCGGCGTCCTTGCGCTGGTCGAAGGTATCTACCTGCTGTTCTTCGGCAAATCCATCCGACTGAACCGGCGCGTCAATCGGCGGCTGGAAATGCTGGACAAGACCGCCAATCGCGAAGAAGTGCTGGAGAAGCTGCGCAAGGAAATGCAGCAGCACATGACCGCGCAACGTCTGCCGCTGTACTCCTTGCTGTCGGACAAAGCGCAGAAAGCAGCGATTGCCTTTTCGCCCCGCCAGTTGATCATGTTGATGGTCGGGTTGAGCGTCGTGGCCTTCCTCGCCCTGACGGTCATGACCGAAACCTCCCTCCCCCTGCGGGCCGTGATGTCGGTCACGACTGGCATCGGCGCCATTTATTTCTGGGTCGCCAAAAAGGCCAAGAAGCGTCTCAGCATGATCGAGGAGCAACTGCCGGACGCCGTCGAGCTTATGGTGCGCTCGCTGCGTGTGGGGCATCCGTTCTCATCGGCCATCCAGATCGTCGCACGTGAGGTGGCCGATCCCCTCGGGTCGGAATTCGGGATCATCGCGGATGAAAACGCCTATGGGCGTGACATGGGCGATGCGCTGAAGGACCTTGCAGAACGCATCGGCCTGCAGGATTTACGTTTTCTTGCTGTTGCCGTGACGATCCAGCAGACCTCGGGGGGTAACCTCGCCGAAATCCTCGCCGGTTTGGCGCAGGTGATCCGCGCCCGGTTCCGCCTGTTCCGCAGGGTCAAGGCGATCACCGCAGAGGCGCAGTGGTCCGGCATGTTCCTGTCGGGTTTTCCGGTTGCGGCCCTGATCGTCATCAATGTCATGGACCCGAATTACTATGACGAGGTCATGGACCACCCCTTCTTTATCCCGGCCTGCTTTGCCGTTGCGGCCTTTCTCGGGATCAACCTGTTCGTGATGCGCAAGCTCGTGGATATCAAAGTCTGATCGACGAAGGAAAAGATCATGGAGGCACTGAATTCTGTCCTGGTCGAGATACTGGGCCCCATGGGGCCGCTCTTGGTCGTGGGTGGCCTTGGGATCCTGCTGATCCTCGGCACCCTGCCCTTCATGATGAAGAAGGACGTCGATCCGCTGGAAAAACTCAAGCGGTCGAACGCGGAAAGAACCGTCGCTCCCGTGCACAAGGACCGCCTGCGGACCGCCAAAAGCAACAAGAAGCTCGAGCGGTATTCCACTTTTCTTGAGCCGCAGAACGAAAAAGAAATGTCGGCCATGCGCATCAAGATGTTGCAGGCCGGCTATCGCTCCAAGGACGCGGTGCGGTATTTCCACTTTGCGCAATTCGCTTTGGGTATCTTTGGCCTGCTGGCGGGCGTGGTCTATTTCCTCGCCGTGAAAGCCGCGGAACAGCCCGATACACAAACCACCCTGATCTACATCCTCGGTCCCGGCGGCGTTGGCTACATGATCCCGAAGTACTGGATCAACAAGCGACAGGCCGAGCGCAAGGAAGAGATCACCAACGGGTTTCCCGACGCGCTGGACATGCTGCTGGTCTGCGTCGAGGCCGGGCAATCCATGGATCAGGCCATCTTGCGGGTGGCGCACGAAATTCGCATCTCCTTCCCCTCGCTCGCCGATGAATTCGAGATGGTGAGCCACGAGATCAAGGCCGGTAAGGACAAGGCCTCGGTGCTGAATGACATGGGTGAGCGCTGCGGCGTGTCCGACATCTCCAGCTTTGTTACCGTGCTGGTGCAATCCGCCAGTTTCGGCACCTCCGTGGCGGATGCTCTTCGCGTCTATGCCTCAGAGATGCGCGACAAGCGCGTTATGCGCGCCGAAGAAAAGGCGAACAAATTGCCGACCAAGATGACGCTGGCGACCATGATGCTGACTGTCCCTCCCCTGCTGATCATCCTGATCGGACCGTCGCTGATGGGTATCACCAAGATGGGTGAGGTGTCGGCCCAAACGATGGCGGAGCCTGAGAATTGATCCGGGCGGCAATTGCCGCCCTCACCTGCCTTTCGGTCTTAGGCGGGTGCACCGGCCTGACCACGCCAAAGTTTGACCCAGCAAGCCCCTATTCGCCCGGCGTGGACCGCCGCAAGGATGCTGTCAACGGCGTGGTGGTCGGTCATCGCCTCTTGGCCGCCAAGCAATATGAACTGGCGCTGGACGCCTTTACGCGCGCGGCGAGCGATGAGGGGCTGACCCCGACGATCTACGCGGGCCTCGGCGCTGCGAACTTTGGCCTTGGTCGGTTGGGCCAGGCGGAACAGCAGCTGCGCGAGGCGGTGAAGGACACCGCCGCCGCCCCCGAGACCTGGAACAACCTCGGCATGCTATTGATCGACACCGGCCGCACTCCCGAGGCGACCGAAGCACTGCGTCGTGCCTTTGCCCTGTCGAACGGCGAAAATGATGAAATCCGCGACAATCTCCGCATGGCACTCGCTTTGCAAAGCAAAACAGGTTATGATCCTGACCTAGAACAAGAACTCGACTTGGTTCGTGACGGACGCAGTGTATATCGACTACGTCAACAGGAACCTTGATTGGGGCGACGGCAGTAAAGGACGCAGGCACATGCGCCACCCAGTATTTGTATTCTCCTGTTTGGCGGGGGCGCTGACGCTGTCCGCCTGTTCCGGCACGACCAATGGAGAGGTCAATCGCGCGTTCCGCGATGTGAACGTCGTGGACGAAAGCAATCTAAACGACATCATGTTGACGGTCGGGGATCCGAACGAGGCAGTGGTCTATTTCCAGCGGACCTTGCAGGACAATCCCGACCGGATCGATTTGCAACGCAGCCTCGCGCTGAGCCTGATCCGCGCCAAGCGCCCGACCGAAGGTGTCACGGCCTGGGACCGCGTGGTCCAGCACAAGGATTCAATACCCGACGACAAGGTCGAATTTGCCGATGCGCTGATCCGCGACGGCCAGTGGGACCGCGCGGACACGGTTTTGGATACCGTTCCGCCCACGCACGAGACCTTTAACCGCTACCGGCTGGAAGCGATGATCGCGGACAGCAATAAGGAATGGAAAAAGTCGGACAGCTTCTATGAAACCGCCGTCGGCCTGACCACCCGCCCCAGCGGCGTGTTCAACAATTGGGGCTATTCCAAGCTGACGCGCGGTGAATTCGGAGAGGCGGAAAAGCTGTTCGGCCAGGCGATCCAGCATGATCCTGACCTCTTTACCGCCAAAAACAACCTGATCCTCGCCCGTGGGGCCCAGCGCAACTACACCCTGCCCGTCATCCCGATGAAGCAGGTTGAACGTGCGCAACTGTTGCACACCATGGGGTTGAGCGCGGTGAAACAGGGTGACACTCAAACCGGAAAGTCGCTCCTGCGCGAGGCCATAGACACCCATCCGCAGCACTTCGAAGACGCTGTCCGGTCGTTGCGCGCGCTGGAAGGCTGACCCGTGCTGGCGCTGGACCCTTTCGCGGCCCGGCTGTTTCTGCCCTTTGCCGCGCTGATCGGGCTATACGTCGCGTGGAGCGATCTGCGGGGCATGCGCATCCCCAACGGCAGCGTTGTGATGCTGGCGCTTGTGTTCGTGGTCCTCGGACCCTTTGTGCTGCCGATTGACGTCTACGGAGCCCGGCTGCTGCATCTGGTCGTGATGCTGCTTCTCGGCATGGCGATGACCGCGATGCGTATTATGGGCGCGGGCGATGCCAAGTTCATTGCCGCCGCCGCCCCCTTTATCGCGCTGGGCGATCTGCACCTGATGTTTATGTTGTTGGCGGCCTCCATGTTGGCGGCCTTTGCCACCCACCGGGGCGCCAAACATTCTCCGTTGCGCAGGCTGGCCCCCACATGGGAAAGCTGGGACCGGGGCCGCGAATTTC
Organism: Pseudooceanicola sp.; assembly: GCA_002709085.1. GTDB lineage: Bacteria > Pseudomonadota > Alphaproteobacteria > Rhodobacterales > Rhodobacteraceae > Pseudooceanicola. Next base: position 18,862 of record PAPR01000044.1, read on the forward strand.
CCATGGGAACCGCGCTGTCGACGGCATTGACGCTCTATCTGATGCTCGCGGCCTTCTCCTGAGGCTACCGCGCCGACGGTGCTCAGCAGACCCCGTGACCGCAAGGAGGTCGGCAGCGTAGCCCTGCCAATAACACAAACCAAGCGTCGCAGTTACGACCCATAGCCCGAATAATGCCGCCAAAACCGTGATCAAGAATGTCTGTGTGCGATCATTCCGCAACAGTATGAAGACGACCGGAAAGATCAATGTCGCGGCAAAGGTCTTCTTGGTCATCACTATGCCCAGCATGGTCCGCCGATCGCCGCGCCGTCCCACCCCTGCCCGGCGTTGCGATTTGGCGGGATGACCGAAGGCAAAACCACCGGACCTGACGCCGACCAGCACCATAGATCGTCACGCACCGACATCGACACCAATGAATTGGTCCCACCATACCCCATACTGGTGATCAATCCGGTCAGCACCACACCCGCGACCGCGGACTGCCCTTGCGTCAGGCGACTGACGCTCAGCCAGCACAGTGGGGAAAAAATCGCAATGGTAACAAGGAGCTAAGCCGAAACGGCCGCCATACCAAGCCCCATCCCCGCCCGGTGCAGCAGAGCCGTCAGAAGCACCGCCCAACTGCCGAGTCGCGTGCTGAAATCGCGGTCCTGCACCGCGCCGCCACTAACCCGCAGAAGGAGGTCTCTGAGGTGGAGCATATCCGCCGCCGTTCCAGTGAAGGAAACACCGCCGCGCACCGGCGTCATCCCCAAGAACGTCAGCCGTATGCCAGCCAGAATGATTACGATTTGAAACTTTTTACCCGACGTATCACTCACATAGATTTTCGTTTTGTGTACGGTCGGGCGGTAAACTTTCGCTTGCACTGAAAATTCATGGCGAGGCGATTCGAAACCCGCTATGATTGATCTGAAAAGAAAAATGAGCAGACGCACATGAATATGCAGGTTTCGACGGCGGTGATCGCCCCGCCGCCTCCGCGGTCGTTGGAAGAGCTCGAGCTTCCGATCATCATGGCTCGTGATATTCTGATCAAAACGATGTTCCGCAAGAGTGTCGACAAATTGTCGAAGATTTCAGTCGCGATTTCTTTGCCCCCCAACGTCACGCAGGAGCTGATCGATCTCGCCCGTGAGCAGCTGCTGCTCGAAGCCATGGGCACGATGAAGGCCACCGGCGATAATGAGATGGGTTATCAGCTGACCGACAATGGCAAGGCACGCGCGCTGGATGCGCTGGCGCAATCGGAATATTTCGGCGCGATGCCGGTGCCGCTGCATATCTATCACCGGCAGATCAAACGGCAGTCGATCCGCGACATCCAGATCACCCGTGATCAGCTGACCGGCTCCATGGGCCACCTGGTCCTGCCTGACGATCTGATCTCCACCCTTGGGCCGGCGGTCAGCTCGGGGAGGTCGATCCTGATGTACGGACCGCCCGGGAACGGAAAATCTTCGATCTCCAACGGCATACGAGACGCACTCGGCGACAAGATCTACGTGCCGCGTGCGGTCGAATACTCCGGCCAGGTCATCACGGTTTACGACCCCATCGTGCATTCTTCTGCCGAGGAGCAGGAGGAGGATCCAACCTCGCTGCGTCGGTCCGGCAACCGTTACGACACGCGCTACATCCGCTGCGAGCGCCCCACCGTCATCACCGGGGGCGAACTGACGTTGAACATGCTCGACCTCAACTACAATACAGTGGCGCGTACGTATCAGGCGCCGCTGCAGATGAAGGCCACCGGCGGCGTGTTCATTGTTGACGATTTGGGCCGCCAGTCGGAACCGCCGCAAAGCTTGATCAACCGATGGATTGTGCCGTTGGAAGAAGGCAAGGATATCCTGACCCTTCAGTCGGGCGAAAAGTTCGAGGTGCCGTTCGACACGCTGGTGATCTTCTCAACCAACTACCATCCGAACGAGATTTTTGATCAGGCCGCGCTGCGCCGCATCTTTTTCAAGATCAAGATCGACGGACCGACGCAGGAAAACTTCCTGAAGATCTTTGCGCTCGTGGCCCGCAAACGGCGGATCCCGCTTGAAGAATCCGCGCTCGTTCATTTGTTGAAGAAGAAATACCCCTCTATCAACAACGTCTATGCCAACTACCAGCCGATCTTTCTGATCGATCAGATGATCGCGATTTGCGAGTTTGAGGGGCTTCCCTACCAGATGACTCCAGACCTGATCGATCGCGCCTGGGCCAACATGTTCGTCAAGCACGAAGAAATCGTGAAGTAAGCGCAATCATCCTGCCCACGGCACGCCCGTCGCGGGGCCGGGCCGGCATCAGCCGCTTATTCCGCCGGTTCTGCCTGTGAGCCGGTGCGCGGGCCCAGGGGCAATTCCTGCAATCGGGTCGAGATCAGGCAGGCGACAGCCGCAACCACCGCTCCGACGAAAAAGATCGGTGTAAGTGCGTCGGTGAACCCCTGCAATACCTCGACCTGCGCGGCGGGTTCCAGGCGGTCAACCATTGTGCTGGTCAGACCGCGACTTTCAGAGGACGCAGGCATCAACGGTTGAACGTGACGCCCCAGCCCCATGGCAAAGATCGCGCCGAACACCGAAGTCCCGATCGAACCACCGATCAGGCGGAACATGTTGGCGCTGGCGGTGCCCACACCGAGATGCGCGCGCGGGATCGAGGTCTGGATGGACACGACCCCCACCGCCATTGTGGGACCGATGCCGACGCCAACGAGGAACAAGTAGATCGGAAATAGCCACATCGGTGTATCCGGGCCGATGGTCGTCAAGAGGAGCATAGCGAGGCACAACACGGCCGTCGAGACTGTGGGCAGAATCTTGTAACGCCCCGTGGTGCGCATGACCCGTCCCGAACCGACAGAGGTGCCGAACAGCCCTGCCATCATCGCAACCATGTAAAGGCCGCTGCGGATCGGATCGACATGTTTGACGACCTGCAGGAACATGGGCATGAACGCGATGGTGCCGAACATTGCCATCCCCACCATGAAACCGACGCAGTTCGCAGCCTGGAAGTTGCGGATGCGGAACAGGCCGAGGGGCATCACCGGCTCGGCCGCGCGCCGCTCTGCCGAAATGAACCCGACCAGCGCCATGGGTATCAGGAGCAGCAAGAACAGCGTCGGCAGTGAGGTCCAGGCGTAGATTGTCCCCGCCAGATTTGCGATCAGCACGAGGGTCGACAACAGGACCATCAGCAAGATCGATCCCATGTAGTCCATCTTATGCGGCACTTTTTCCGTGCGCGAGGGCAGCGTCCGGGTCAGGATGACAAAGGCAAGGACGCCAATGGGAAAGTTAACGAAGAAAATCCAGTGCCAGCTGACGGTCTGCACCAGAAAGCCACCGATCAAAGGCCCCAAAACCGTCGAGATGCCGAATACGGATGACAGCGAAGCCTGGGCCCGCGCGCTCTCTCTCGGGGGCAGGACATCCGCGATCACGGTCATGGCCACAACGATCAGCGCACCGCCCCCCAACCCCTGCACCAGACGTCCAGCGATCAGGACAACGAGGTTGCCCGCCACGCCGCAGATCAAACCCCCGGTCAGAAAGATGCCGATCGCGACCTGCAGGACGATCTTGCGTCCGTACATATCGCCCAGTTTCCCCGCAATCGGCGCGCCGACGGTCGAGGCCAAAAGGTAGGACGTCATCACCCAAGAAACATAAGCCAAGCCCCCGAGATCGCTCACAATCTTGGGGACCGCGGTGCTCACGATCGTATTGCCGGTCGAGCCCAGGAAAAGCGTCGTCGCGACCGTGATCAGAATAACCCGCAAGGTTCGCGGGTCGGGGCTTTGCATATCGATGAGGGCAGGCGATGATGCGGTCTTAGAATCCGGCATGAGGTTTTCCTGAACCTCGCGGCTGTGTCAAAACAGCACGGCTGAGGTGAAAAATGGGACATGGCACTTCGCCAAAGATTGATACCACCATATGTGTCCGGCACATATACATGTCAATAGCATGCAATCACTGTGGAGGATAGGACCATCGGCAGCCGCGACGACGAATTAAAGGATGTACTGGCGGGTTTCGGCATCGCGCGCGCCACGACCGATCACGCGCTTGAGCTTGACGCCCTGCTGCAATCCTGGCGCCGTCGGGTGCAGAAACGCGAGCTGGGGCAGATGGCCTTGCAGGAACTCGGCTTGCCGCTAGATTTGGCGAAACTCGACGTGATGATCGCGATCTGGGCGCCCTCCAACGAATTCGGTGCCACCGATCAGGACGAAACGATGGTGGCGACCATTGCGGCCCGCCTTGGCATCGATCCGTCGCGGGCCTCGCGTCTGGTTACCGAGCTGATCGCCGAAGGCTATGTGACCCGAGCCATCAGCCAGCGCGATGCGCGCCGTACGATTGTCGCCCTGACCGACCTTGGCACCGCAGTGGTCACGGCCGTGCGCAGTATCAAGTACCTGCTGCTCGGCACTTTTCTTTCGGACTGGACCGAAGAGGAGATGGCCGTCCTCACACCGCTTCTGGGGCGTCTGACAACCTGGACCGACGAGGTGCAGATCACCGTGCCAGAGCGGTTTTCGGGCGAAATCGCGGCCCTGCGGGACGGGTTGGCGAGAGTGATGAAATAGCCTCGCCAAGCGGTCCCATGGCGACTATATTCACGTTATGTTCGCCCCTGCCCCGCCTGACAAATTCCTGCCTGACAAATTCATCGACTGGTTCGCTGCCCGTGGCTGGCAGGTGCATCCGCACCAGTCCGAGATGCTGGCGCGCGCCGATGACCCCTCTCTTCTGCTGATCGCGCCGACCGGCGGGGGCAAGACGCTGGCCGGTTTTCTGCCGACGTTGGTGGATCTCGCCGAGGGCGGGCATGAAGGGCTCCACACGCTTTATATCTCGCCGCTCAAGGCGCTGGCGGCTGACATCCGGCGCAACCTCTCCACCCCGATTGCCGATATGGACCTGCCGATCCGGGTGGAGGACCGCACCGGGGACACGCCATCCTCGCGCAAGCGTCGGCAACGTGCCGACCCGCCGCATATCCTGCTGACAACGCCAGAGAGCCTTTCGCTGCTCTGCTCCTACGAGGATGCCGCGCGCACCTTTGCCGGGCTCAAACGTGTCGTCGTCGACGAAATCCACGCGCTGGCGGACAGCAAGCGGGGCGATCAACTGTGGCTGGCGCTGGCGCGTCTGCAAGAGCTTTGCCCCGACATGCGCCGCGTCGGGCTTTCCGCGACGGTCGAGGATCCGGCGGCCATCGCGCATCTGCTGGCCCGTCACCCCGACCCTTGCGACATCCTTTACGCCGATCCCGGCCCCGATCCCGACATCGCCATGTTGCAGACCGAGGAATTTCCCCCATGGGCTGGCGGCGGCGGGGTCTACGCGATTCCGGCGATTTTGGATGAGGTGCGCCGTCACCGGATCACGCTGATCTTTCACAACACGCGCGCGCAGGCAGAGATCTTCTTTCACGCGCTCTGGCTCGCCAATGACGAGGGCTTGCCGATCGGCATTCACCACGGCTCTCTAGATCGCACGCAGCGCGAGAGGGTCGAACAGGCGATGGTCGAGGGACGGCTGCGCGCAGTAGTCTGCACCGGATCCCTGGATCTGGGTATCGACTGGGGCGACGTCGATCTGGTCATTCAGGTCGGCGCGCCCAAGAACGTCAAGCGGCTGGTGCAGCGGATCGGACGGGCGAACCACCGCTACAACGCGCCGTCCAAGGCATTGCTTGTCCCTGCCAATCGGTTCGAGGTGGTCGAATGCGTGGCCGCACTGGAAGCCGTCAAGGCGCGCGATCTGGACGGCGAGCCGCGCGGACCGGGGCCGCGCGACGTGCTGTGTCAGCATATTCTCGCCACCGCCTGCGCCGGTCCGTTTCACGCCGAGGCACTGCTGCGCGAGGTCCGAACCGCCGGCGCCTACGCCGGCCTCACCCGTGCGCAATTCGATGAATGCCTCGATTTCTGCGCGACGGGGGGCTATGCGCTGCGGGCCTATGACCGCTGGCAACGGTTGATGCAGGACGAGGCGGGGCGTTGGCATCTGCGCGATCCGCGCGCCGCGCAATTGATCCGCATGAACCTTGGCACCATTCAGGACACCGACAAGCTGAAGGTGCGGATGCGCCACGGCGGCGGGCGGCCCCTGGGCGAGGTCGAGGAAAGCTTTGCCGCGCAACTCAACAAGGGCGACACCTTTCTGATCGGCGGTCGGATCGTGCGCTACGAGGGGCTAAAGGACACCGTGGTCGAGGTCACGCGCGCCGCCGTCAAGAAACCGAAGGTCGCGGTGTTCTCGGGCACCAAGTTCGCCACGTCGACCCAGTTGTCGCACCGCATCCTGCGGATGCTGCAACAGGACAGCTGGCCGGAACTGCCGCGCCACACCGCCGAATGGCTGAGCTTGCAGCGTGACCTGTCGGCCCTGCCGCAAGAGGGGCGGTTGCTGATCGAAAGCTTTCCGATGGATGGGCGTGAGAACCTGTGCCTTTACGGCTTTGCCGGGCGCAATGCGCAACAGACCCTCGGCCTGATCCTGACCAAACGGATGGAAGAAATGGGGCTCGACCCTCTCGGCTTTGTCTCCACCGATTACGCGACGCTGATCTGGGGGTTGGAGGCGGTGAGCGACCCGGCGCCGTTGCTGGATCGCGCCGCGCTGCACGCGGGTCTGGACCGCTGGCTGGCGGGCAACGCGGTGATGAAGCGCACCTTTCGCACCTCGGCCAATATCGCGCAGCTCATCCAGCGCAACGCCCCGCAGGCGCGCAAATCGGGGCGGCAGGCAACGTTTTCGTCCGACATCCTTTACGATACCTTGCTGAAATATGATCCCGATCATCTGTTGCTGGATATCACGCGCGAGGAGGCGATGCGCGGGCTAGTCGACTTCGGCCGGATCGAAGAGTTGCTCGACCGGATCGAGGGTCGGATCGACGTGGTCCGTCTGGATCGCGTGACGCCGCTGGCGGCGCCGATGTTCCTTGAGGTCGGCAAAGTCTCGCTCGACGGGGCGGGTCGGGAAAGGTTGCTGGAGGAAGAGGCGGCGCGCCTGATGGCAGAGGCCGGATTGACACGCTAACAGGAGGCGCGGATCGGTGACGTCGCGCAAGGGAGGGGCGCTGCCCCTCGGCCTGCGGCCTCACCCCGGAGTAGATGGAACGAGATGAAACCCGAAATGATTGATAAGTCAGGCGAAGTGGCCGAAGTGACGGGGGGATATTCCTTTGCGTTGGCCGGGGTGGCGCTCGTGGCGCTCGCGTCGGGCGCGCTTTGGTGGCCGGATCGTCGGGTGCTGGTCGTCTCGGATCTCCATCTTGGCAAGTCTGAGCGTGTGGCGCGCCTCGGCGGTGCCGCCCTGCCGCCTTACGAGACGATCGACACCCTGACGCGGCTGGAGCGGGACATCGCGCGCCTTGCGCCTTCGCGGGTGGTTTGTCTCGGCGACAGCTTTGACGACATTGCCGCCGCCCACGGTCTGCCCGAAGGCGTCGTCGATTGGCTGATACGGCTTCAGGCCGGGAGGGATTGGATCTGGATCGAGGGCAACCATGATCCGGGACCGGTAACGCTTGGCGGGGCGCACCGCGCCGAGATGGCCCTTGGCCCGCTGGCCCTGCGCCATATCGCGACCCCCGGCGCATCCGGCGAAGTCTCCGGGCATTATCACCCCAAGGCGCGCCTTGCCTCTGTGTCGCGGCGCTGCTTCCTGACGGATGGCGCGCGGCTGATCATGCCGGCCTTTGGCACCTACACGGGCGGGCTGTGGTCGCATGATCCGGTGTTGAGCTCGCTCATGGCTCCGGGGGCGCTGGCCATCCTGACGGGGCGCGTCGCGCGGGCCATTCCGATGCCCCGCTGACCCAAGGTTGTGCGCGGCAGGTTGGCTATCCCCCGACAAAGCCGGTAATGCTAAAGGCGCGATAATCAGGAGGCCGGGATGAGCACCGAGATCGAGAAACGCATAAGCGACAGCTTTGCCAGCCAGAGCATGATGCGGACCTTTAACGCAGAGATCGTTTCGATCACCAAGGGAGAGGTCGTGCTGCGCGCGCCGATCCTGCCGCTGGCCCGTCAGCAAATGGGATTTGGTCATGCGGCGCTGAGTTTTGCCCTGGGCGACACTGCGGCCGGTTACGCGGCCCTGACTACACTGGCCGACGGGCAAGAGGTCGTCACCGCGGAGATCAAGATAAACCTGCTGGCACCTGCGCAGGGTGAATATCTGATTGCGACCGGTCGCGTGATCAAGCCGGGTCGCCGTCTGGTGATCGTCAGCGCGACGGTGACCGCCTTTGATGGTGGAGAGGCCCGGGATGTGGCCGTCATGCAAGGCTCGATGATGCCGGTGTGAGAGCCGCTCACGGTAGGGCTTAGTCTTGCGAGGGTTCGACCGTGCTGATCGCGATGCGCCTGATGGCTCGTGAATGCGAAAGCAGAATTTGTCGAGCGTCAATCAGCGGGGGCAATTTTGGTCTGCGCGGATACCACGCGTTGTCGCTCCGAGCGTCGGAGACATGCACGCATCGTTGTTCTAGGACGCCGACATCACCTCACCGGGCATATAAAAAGCCGCGACCAATGCGGCGCGGCGTAAAACGCAATGCGTGGTGTGAAGCAAATAAGAGCGCGAAGGAATATAGATCGCGTTCAAGGCATCAACCCTATCCCGCTGCGGCCCGGGTGTGAGGGAGCACCACCCGGGCCCGGCGCGGATCTTGGGGCCTTAGATGACCGCGATGACGCCAGCGGCGAGCATCAGGGTCAGGGCGAAACTTGTGTGAAAGACGACGGCAGCAGCTTTCATTATCTTATCTCCTCGGGGTTTGATCCTCGGCGGCAACCCGCCGTGTTTCAGTCTCTTCTTGCAGGGTTAACGACTCATGAACGGACTTGGTTCCGTGCTGTGATATTTTCCTGGGCTCGGGTCGCGCGTCTCGTCGCGATATACCGGTGATCCCCAGAGGCATCTCGCCTGACGTTTTCGTCGCATCGCCGGGGTTTCCCTCGTCCAAAGCAACGTGCTACGCCCCGTCGCAAACAGGACGCGTGAACGCGGGATCGAATTATCGACCATCTTCGTGCGCGCCACCCTATGATGGCGGCATTCGCAGACAGGAGAGTTTCGATGACGACCTATATTCGCACCGCCCTCTCGGCCTCGGCTCTCATCTTGGCCTGCCTTGGCTCCCCTCTCGCCGCCGACGATTGGTACACGCATCCTTTTGGGGAATTGCGCGCGAATTTTTCCGATTGGATCGCGGTCTGCGCGGATGATGGGGCAGGACCATGCCGGGTGGTGCACTCAGGCAGGGACGACGGGTCGGACGCGGTCTTTGATTACCGCCTGACCCTCGGCTACAACGATTTGACCGACCATTGGGTGGTCGAGGTTATGGACAGGGGGATGGAACATGCGCTCAACCACGTCCGGCTGGATTTCGATGGGCAATGGATTGACCTTGCCCCCGGCGCCTGGAAAGCAGGCGAGACGGCAACTGCGAACGTGGCCGAGACCTTCACCATCCTGGACCCCGCCCTCGCTGACCACCTGATCGAGATGATGAAAGCGGGCAATGTCCTGACCGTTACCTATCGTCCCATAGGCAAGGACGGCACGGCGCAATTTTCCCTGCGCGGCGTGACCGCAGCCATCGACGCGGTCGAGGCGCGTTATCCGCGCGCCGCACCCGTCGCACCCGAGACCGCGCCACCGGCACCCGAACGCGCTATTACCGGGGACCAAAACACCCCCACTAAACCATCCTACTGAGCACGAGGACCCGAATGACGGCGAAAATTCTGGACGGCAAAGCCTTTGCGGCGGATATTCGGCAAAAGGTCGCGGCGCATGTCGCGACCCTCGTTGATCAAGGCATTCAACCGGGGCTAGCCGTCGTGTTGGTGGGCGAGGACCCTGCCAGTCAGGTCTACGTTCGCAACAAGGGCATCGCGACAACCGAGGTTGGGATGGCCAGTTTTGAGCACAAGCTGCCCGTGGATGTTACTCAGACCGATCTCTACGCGCTGATCGACAAGCTGAACGCCGACCCCGCCGTGCATGGCATCCTCGTGCAATTCCCGGTGCCGGGGCATCTGTCAGAGCGTGACATCGTCGCCCGTATTGACCCGGCGAAGGACGTCGATGGGCTCTCAGTCGTAAACGCGGGCCTTTTGGCCTCGGGCCAGCGGGCAATGGTGTCCTGCACGCCGCTCGGGTGTCTGATGTTGTTGCGCGATACGCTCGGGCCGCTTGCGGGCATGGAGGCGGTAGTGATCGGCCGGTCGAACCTTGTGGGAAAACCGATGGCGCAACTGCTGCTGCGCGATAGCTGCACCGTGACGGTCGCCCATTCGCGAACCCGCGATCTGGCCGCGACGGTGGGGCGGGCGGACATCGTGATCGCCGCCGTAGGCCGTGCCCAGATGGTGCCCGCCAGTTGGATCAAGCCCGGCGCGACCGTCATTGATGTTGGCATCAATCGCCTTCCGGCCCCGGAAAAGGGCGAAGGCAAGACCCGCCTCGTGGGGGACGTGGACTTTGCCGCTGTAAAAGAAGTTGCCGGTGCCATTACGCCAGTTCCGGGAGGGGTCGGTCCACTGACGATCGCCTGCCTGCTCGCCAATACCGTGACGGCGACATGCCGGATGAATGGTTTGCCAGAGCCAGAGGGCTTGACAGCCTGACGTCGCCTTGAGGTCAGCGGCCACGACGTCCCGCCTGATCGGCCTGATCCCGAGCTTCAAGATTTGAGCTTGGTCAGAGCGTCTTCCTTGTGGGCCGCGATATGGTCCGTCTTGTCGCTCTCGATCTCATATTGCGGCGCGTCCTTGGTGGCGCGACGCTGGTGTCCTTTGTAGTCAAAATCCGCCTCGTGGACCTTCGTGATGTGACCGCTGACGCGCCCGGCCTCGGAGTTCCAGCTCACGTGATCGCCTTTCGAAAACTGCGCCATTCTCATTCCTCCTTTGCGGTGAAACGCGCGATGAGGGGAGCTGTTCCTCCGACACACCGGGAAAACCTGGACATGGTCGGAATCGGGACCATCTGACCACACGGCGCATAAGCGTACCGCCGAATTCGGCCCAAAAAGCGAATTGCGCTGAGAATGTCCCGTTTTCGCCAAAGACGTTTCGTCCCCTTCGACCAATCATTTGAAACTATTAATCTCCAGACGAGCGGCTGATTGGAACCCTCTCCTTACCCGCACGGCTAGCCGTTTTAATGTCGCCTAAAACTAGGGCATACCGGCGTGAAATCGCTCAGGATTCGGGCATTTGTAGCAGGGGTTTATCGGGTGCGGAATCGGATGCGGGCATGGCACCACCTTTTCCCGGCGCTTCCGCCTTTCCACGGCGCCGAACAGATGAGGGCAGGCCTCGGGGCGTTGCTCGGGATCGGGCTCTGCGCGGCACTGGTAAGCGTCGGCGTAGCGCTCGACCTGTCCTCGCTTCAGCTTGTAGCCCCTCTGGGCGCGACGGCGGTTCTGGTCTTTTGCGTGCCGAACTCGCCGCTGGCGCAGCCATGGTCGGCAATAATCGGCAACATGATTTCGGCTATGGTCGCGCTGCTTGTCATTCAGATCCTGCCCGCGCCTTGGGCTTCCGGCGTCGCGGTCGGCGTGGCCATAGTCGCGATGATGTTGCTTCGCGCTTTGCACCCACCCGGCGGCGCAGTTGCCTTGCTGACCGCCCTTGATCCCGGCCCGGCGCTGGAAGCGGGGATGATTTATGCGGTGATGCCCGTGGGGCTGACCACGGCTGCGCTGGTTCTATCTGCTGTTCTTTATAATCGGGCAACGGGTCGGATGTATCCATTTCGACAGCCCGACACGCAGGATGTATCGGCCCCGGCGCCGCGCCTCGGCCTGACGAACGAGCAACTTGGCGCGCTTCTCGATCGATTCAACCAGTCCACAAACCTTGGTGTCGCCGACCTGGGGCGGCGGTTGGCGGCAGCCGAAGCCCAGGCGGCACAACATCGTTTTGACGGCACGACCTGCGCGGACGTGATGGCCACCAACCTGATCACGGTGCAGCCCGCCACAACCATTCCCGAGGCCTTGAAGCTGTTTCGCCGGCACGCGATCAAAAGCCTTCCGGTCGTCGGAACCGACACGGAACTGCAGGGCCTCGTCCTTCAGGCCGATCTTCTCGGGGCATTGACAGCGCAGGGCAAGCTCGCGTGGACACGTATTAACCCGCGGCGCAGGGTGTCGGATGTCATGCGTCCTGCGTATCGCGCCGTGGCCCACGATCTGCCGGTCGGCGCCCTTCTCAATCGACTGGCCGCGGATGGAAGCGAAGTGATCCCCGTCACCCAAGGCAATCGTCTTGTCGGCATTCTGACCCGCTCCGATATCATTCGCCTGTTGCTACAGGGATCGGAAGAACGGCCCGCTGCATGAGGTCCAGCGTCCGGCCAAGGTCAGCGCTGTTCCGCCAGGTGCCGCCCAACCACGCTTGTCACAAACAGCCGCGCACGCTTCTCGCGGGTCGTCCCTACAGCGGCCAGAACACGAGGATCGACGGGATCGACACCACGATCACCAGGATCTCCAACGGCAGTCCCATGCGCCAGTAATCCCCGAACCGGTAGCCACCGGGGCCGAGGATCAGCGTGTTGTTCTTGTGTCCGATGGGTGTCAGGAAGGCCGAAGAGGCCGCCACCGCCACCGCCATCAGAAACGGGTCTGGCGAGACCTCCAGCCGCTGTGCCATCTCGATACCGATTGGCGCGGCAACGATGGCCGTGGCTGTGTTGTTCAACACATCCGACAGCGACATCGTCACCACCATCAGCGCGGTCAGGATCGCCCAGGCGGGCCAGCCATCGGTCAGCCAGATCAACCAGTCGGCGATCAACGCGGTTCCACCGCTGGTTTCCAGCGCGACCCCAAGCGGGATCATCGACCCCAGCAGGACCACGACTGGCCATTCCACATGATCGTAGAGCTCTTGCAGCGGGACAATTCGCATCAGGACATAGGCGATCACCACAAGGCCGAGCGCGATTGGCAGGTCGATCAAACCGACAGAGGCCGCCAGCACGGCACCGGCGAACAGGCCGATCGCGGCCCAAGTCTTGCTGTCCTGCGTCACCGCCAGACCGCGCGCGGCGAGCGGCAGCGCGCCCATCCATTCGGCAACGTCGTTGCCTGTGTCCTTCTGCACGAGGATCAGAAGAATGTCACCGGGCTGCACAACGGAATTGCGCACCTGGCTGGTGATCCGCCGCCCCTGCCGCGAAATTCCCATCACCACCGCGCGCTGACGCCACGAAAGGCCGACGGCCTGCGCGGTCTTGCCCGCGATCCGGCTTTCGGGTTTGACGACGACCTCGATGATGTCCAGCCCTTCGCTGTCCGCGCGCAGCAGTTCCTCGCGTCGCTGGTCGGAAAACGCCAGCGAGAGCGAGGCACGGAATTCGTCCAGCGCCTCGGGTGTGGCTTCCAGCACCAGCGCGTCTCCGGCCTGCAAAACAGTATTGCGCGCGTTGCCGTAAAGGCGTCTGTCGTTGCGGATGAGACCGATGATGGCGACATCGGCCTTTTCCGCGCCCTCCATCAACTCAAAAACCCGGCGACCGATCTGCTTGTTGCCCTCCGGGACCGTCAATTCGGCCACATAGGCGGCCATGTCGGCTCCACGGACCACCGCATCCTCGCGCGAGGGGATCAACCGCCAGCCGACCAACGCCACAAAGGCCAGCCCGGCGATCGCCGCGATACCCCCGACGGGGGCAAAGTCGAACATCCGAAAGCCCTCGCCCAGACGGTCCTGACGGATCGTGGCGATGATGATATTAGGCGGCGTGCCGATCAGCGTCGCCATACCCCCGAGGATCGTCGCAAAGCTGAGCGGCATGAGCGACAGCCCCGGCACCCGCCCCGCCTTGCGCGCCGTCTGGATATCCACCGGCATCAGCAGCGCCAGTGCCGCGACGTTGTTCATGAAAGCCGAGAGCACCCCGCCGATGCCCCCCATCAGCGTGATATGCGCGCCAAGTGAGCGCGAACTGTCCACCATCGTCCGGGTGATCAGATAGACGGCGCCCGACCGTACCAGCCCCGCCGAGACGATCAGCACCAGCGCCACCACCAGCGTCGCCTCGTGACCAAAGCCGGAAAACGCATTCTCGACCTCGACCGCACCGACGACCACCCCGGTCATCAACGCCCCAAAGGCGACGATATCGTACCGCCAGCGGCCCCATATCAGCAGGACGAAAACACCGCCGAAAATTGCGAACAGGAAGATCTGGTCAGTATTCATAAACAACTACCTAATTCGGCACGACACGACGCACAGCATGAACGTCGCCTTCCGAACCTATCAATGACAACCTTTCGCACTGAAAATCTGCCTCAGCCAGTGGTGATCAGGGTCCGTACGGCCTCTATCACGTTGTCAACCGCAACGGCCGCCAGGACAATGCCCATGATCCGGCTGACAATCGCCGCGCCGCTTTGCC
>PAPR01000045.1 GCA_002709085.1 Pseudooceanicola sp.
AAAAAATTCTTAAAAAATCCCCCCATAGTCATCTTTCCCTGCCATAAAATTCTGTTTGCAAGCTGTAGATATATAAAATCATTCTTAGATAGCGCCTCGTGAAACTCTTTTAGTTTTTGCGCCACTTGATGGCGGTCTTTAAATTCCACCCACACCACCTGCTTTTTCCAATCGATTTCGTTTTCAAAGGGCAAGGCACAATCGGTATTTATAAAAACGGGGATTCTGCCCATGGCCAGGGTTTCGTAAAACCGAACGGAGAAATTGCCAGCCCCTCGAACACAAACTACGTAGTCTGAATCTTTCAAGTTGTTGTAAAATTCCAAGGTAGTGCTATGTGTGTCTTTATGCTCCATAATTCCGGCCCTATATTTTTTTCGAATTATAAAATTGGTTTCCACAAAGGAAGCATGCTTTAACCTTTTTAAAACCGAAGCTCTTAAAAAAGATGTGGATAACAGTTGCTGGGCTTCGTCTTTTGACTTCCCAATAAAGCTTTTTAGATTTCGCAAGGATGTTTTGAAAACCTCTTTTGCGGCATTGAACACAGAAGGATTAGCTTGTCCGCAAAAACCAACAACGGCTTTCGTTTCATAGGGTCTTTCAAAGATTTTATCAGTCTCAAAATACTTCTTTAAAGGATCAGCAATAAGAGCTGGAAATGCGTATTCGTTGTTGGTAAATTTAGATTTATAACCGCTGGGACGAAGTACAATCAGATTTCCGTAATAAGGAATCCGCACTCCAAAATCGCCTGCGTTAAAGGCAATCACCTTTTTGTTGGCGGCAGCACATTCTTTTACGAAATTGATGGCGAGCTTTTGCTGTTTTGTTTTCAGGTAATAATTCCAGGCCATGGGCAACAGCACTGCATCGGCCGCTTCCAGCTCCTCTACAAATTCAAAAGCGCGTTCTGAAAGTCCGTACAAGGCTATCCGCTCCGCGTCGGTAAAACCTTCATTTTTAATAAAAGGCTTGAGCAAAGGAAAAACCAATCCGCGGTGGGCTTTGTTGTAGTGGGATTTTGGGTAGTAGAGTTTCACGTAGGTAAATATAGTGTTTAGGATATTATAATTTAAGTCGGAAGGGGTTCTCGATACATTTTTTATTTTCCGCTACCGCTCCAAATAAAAACCACTCGAACTGACAGAGGGAAGCCAATTGTCAGGTCGAGTGAATTTTAAGAAGGCGAGAGCCGAGTTAAAAGTTGTATCGAGACCATTTTTGATGGGGAGACAGCTTTTGCAGAACAAGGGTTCTCGATACATTTTTCATTTTCCGCTACCGCTCCAAATAAAAAACACTCGAACTGACAAAAGTAGGCCGAATGTCAGGTCGAGTGAATTTGAGGGAGGCGGCAGCCGAACTCAAATTTGTATCGAGACCATTTTTTGCTGGGGAGACAGCTTTTGCAGAACAAGGGTTCTCGATACATTTCGACAAGCTCAATACAAGCATTTTTTATTTTCCGCTACCGCTCCAAATAAAAAACACTCGAACTGACAGAGGAAGGCAGAGCAACGGTTCTCGATACATTTTTTTAACAACGCTAACGCTATGTTGAAAAACACTCGAACTGACAAAAGTAGGCCGAATGTCAGGTCGAGTGAATTTGAGGGAGGCGGCAGCCGAACTCAAATTTGTATCGAGACCTTTTTTTGCTGGGGAAACAGTTTTTGCGGATCAAGGTTCTCGATACATTTTTTATTTTCCGCTATCGCTCCAAATAAAAAACACTCGAACTGACATAGGGAGGCCGTGAAAGGTTCTCGATGCAAATCCGAAAATGCTATCTCATTTTCAGATTCACTCGAACTGACAGAGGGATTAAGAGTAAAAATTCAAAAACTCCTTCTGTTGCTTTTCAATATTAAATTCTTCCTTCACGCGTTTTTGAGCGTTTTGTGATATTGTTGATTTCTCTTCGGGACTTAGGGCCACTACTTTACTGATTGTTTGCGCCAAAGCGTTTGGAGCGTATTTCTGTACTACCCAGCCCGTTAGTTCGTGAAGCACATTTTCGGATAGTCCCTCGGCATTACTTACTATACAGAGCTTGCCCATGGCCTGCGCCTCCAATACGGCATTGCAAAAGCCTTCCTGTATACTGTATTGGATATATATACTTGCACTCTCCAATTCATGCTTTACCTGATGATGCGGTAATTTTCCCAAAAATAGAACCTCATTTCTTAAACCCAACTCATAGGCCGCAAAGGCGATGCGCTCATATTCGGGTCCCTCTCCTATAATCTTATAGGTAAAATTCAAGCCTTGCGCTTTCAAAATCGCCAAAGCTTCAATAGTGTGTACAAAGCCTTTTTTCCAATGCAGGCGACCGGTGGTCAAAAAAACTATATTTTTGGGTTCCTGAAAATCGGTTGGTTTTGATTGAAATAAATTAATATCAATTGCAGGGGTAATTTTTTCAATAGGAATACTGTCTGGTAGCCCATGCTTTTTTGCCAATACAAGTAGATCATTAGATATGGTATGCCCTTTATTCAAATATTTCCACAGCATTCTATAACAATCTGGTTGTTTCACTGGATAAACGGCAATATCAAACCCCCGAAAGCTCACCGCCATTTTTGCATTTATTGCTTTGGCCACCGTCTCACTGCCCAATGCTAAGGTCGCAAAACCAAAGTGCAGCCAGTCCAAGTTGGCTTTTAATAAATGCGCGTTGAGATATGTCTTTTTAAAAAGTTGAAGCACCCCGGTACCCTCTTTGTGTTCCAGCTTTATATAGCGGATTACGGCGAGTAAATGTGGTAAAAGCAAAACAAATTCCTTTAAGAAATACCAGGACTGCAGAAGGGGATTGCGGCTTATCCGTGGACTAAGTATAACAGGGCAAAGGTTAAAATCGTCTTTTTTGCTCTGGCAATATAAACGGACGTCCATTCCATGCTCCCGAAGCCCCTTAATCTTGGAATTAAAAAAGGTTTCGGAATAACCGGGGGTTTGGGAGAGGACTATACCAATTTTCACGATTTGTAAATTATTGATTTGTATAATAGTTCATGCTTTTCAATTTCCTTGGTAATTGGATAATTTTCAACGACATGGGCACGAAACATTAGTCCTCGTTCTCGCAGATCCTCGGGCGATTTTGACATAAAATATTCAAGTTTAAGAGATAAATCCTCAATATTTGAAGGTTCAAATAAATTGGAAGGAAAGTCTTCCAATTGATCCCCAATTCCTGGAACATTCGACCCAATGACTACTTTTCCAGCCGCCATAGCCTCTAAGAGTGCAACAGGTGAACCCTCCCTTCTTCCTTCATTTTTTGTTGGCAAGACAAAAATCTCTGCCCTATTTAGTTGTGGCCTCACATCCAACAGTTTTCCTGAAAACTGAATTCGCTCCTCCATTTTTAAATTACTGACAATAGCCTGCAACTGTCTCCCATAATCATTACTTGCATCCCCAACAAGCAAAAGCCTCCAATCAGTATGTTTCTTATATATATTATAGAAAGCTTGAATAAGTATTTCTATTCCCTTAACAGGCACAAAATTTGCCACACATATCAAATTTCTTGAAGTAGATTTAATACTTGGTTTAATTTTTTTCGTATCTAAAAAGTGTATTGGGTGAAAATGTTCAATATTTACCCCTCTCGGGATTAACACGGTCTTTTTGCTGTTTCTATAAAATAAAGACTGCATATCCTTATTTTGAACGGCAATTTTTTTTGCAAGAAAGGATCTAAGTTTCCAGGCATTTTTTGATTTCCCCCCCCAATTCATATTTTTCTTAGTAAACACCCATGGGATGCCTGCCATCCACGCAGAGAGAGCCTCGGTATAGTTGGCACTGTAGTTATAACTATGTATAATATCAGGATTAATTTTTTTCAAATATCTTGATACTCTCCAACATTCCTTAAACATAACCGACAGTGGCCGCGATTCAGGAATATAATTAAAAAGATGTACCCCCAGTTTAGAACTCTCCACTTTTTCAAATAATGATCCTTTATTATGTAAACACATAATGTGAACTTCAAATTTTTCAGAGTCCAGGCCTTGGGCTATATTTAACAACGCCTTTCCGCTTCCTGCAGTATCAAAATTGGGAATTGTAAAAAGCACTTTTATTCGTTTCATCTAAACTTTGTTAGGGCGTAGAGCGTAAAGATAGGCCATTTTAAATCCTCATTTTTCTGAAAATGGGAGCTGAGCATCTTTTCGACATTCTTCTTTTCAAAACCAAATCTGGAAAGATCTGCATCCAATAGATGCTCGCTAACTTTTTCTCTCAAATCTTGTCTCAACCAAGCAGTAAGTGGAACTGAAAACCCTTTCTTTACTTTTTCTTCCGCAACAGCAGGTATGCGTGAGTTAAGCAATCCTTTTAATAATTGTTTTTGTTCCCCTTTGCCATAACTTAGTAAGGGATCTATTTGCAAGGAAGCTTCTATCACATTTTTATCCAAAAAGGGTACGCGAACTTCGAGACTATTCTGCATACTTGCCAGATCTACTTTTCGCAAGGTTTTCTGCATCATTCCATAGAATTCTGAATACCGCATATTGCACAATAATTGACGGATATCCCGGGTATTGGAGTATTGATACACTCCATAAGATTGAGGCAGTTCTATATCTTGCAAGTGTGGCGCAATTTCGTTGAGCCAATTTTTTCGGAATCGAGAATGAAGGCCTTGTTGCGCTTTGCCTTGACTAGGGGCCAATAAAACGCTATTCACACGCTTATTACCTGTGGTATATTTATCAATTCCATACAAAAGCTTTCTGAAGATTTCCGGGTAATGTTGATAGGATATGTTTTTTCCAATACTCCAAAAGCGTTCATAGCCAAAAAAAAGTTCATCTCCTCCATCCCCACTTAAAGAAACAGTAACTTTTTTCTTAGCCAATTTGGATAC
Source organism: Pseudooceanicola sp. (assembly GCA_002709085.1). Lineage (GTDB taxonomy): Bacteria > Pseudomonadota > Alphaproteobacteria > Rhodobacterales > Rhodobacteraceae > Pseudooceanicola. Next base: position 4,901 of record PAPR01000045.1, read on the forward strand.
TAAATAAGTTGGTAAAATACTAAAATCAGCAAACGGCTCATGTAATGAAGCCATTGCCTCGTCCCAATAGCTTAAAGCTTCGGTTGCCGACAGTTGCCAAATTTGCTGCTGCAATTCCATGGCCTCCGCAAATTGTTGGGCCCTGGCAGATTCATCGTGTTTCTGGCTATCGGAACCAATTGTAAAAACCTGCGGGTTCCTAGTATAATCCCTTATATAAGAAGTTATTAAACTCGAATCTACTCCCCCAGATAAAAAAGCTCCCAGGGGAACATCCGAAAGTAACTGGCTACCCACCGATTGGGAAATTTTATCGGAAATATATTGTGACGCTTTCTTTCTATCTATAACGGAATATATAGATGTTTTGGGCAATTCCCAATATCGTGTTTTATTATACTGTCCATTCTTTGTGAAAGTAATAATTTCACCAGGATTGACTTGATAAGTATCGGTATATAAGCCGAAAGGAGCAGGCATGAAATGTTGTTCCAAATAGAGTTTTAGAACTTGGGGATCTATGGATTTTTCTGTAAAACTGGGATGTGAAAAAATCTGATCATATTGACTTGCGGCCACTAAAGTGTGTCCATCCCATCCATAAAAGAGGGGCTTGATTCCAGCAAAATCGCGGACTAAATGTATTTCATCCAAATCCTTATCATAAACAACCATTGAAAACATACCATTCAATTTCTTTATGGTATCAATCACTCCCCACTCAACAAAGCAGGCTACAATGGTCTCCGTATCACTATGGCCTTTAAAGGCAATATAATCCAATTGCCGTCGCAATTCCAGATGATTATAAATTTCACCGTTAAAGACTAGGGTATAACGAGCGTTATGGCTATGCATTGGCTGCTCCCCGGCCGCGGTGAGTTCCAAGATAGCAAGTCTATTGAAGCCGAACTGTAAATTTGAACCGTTGGAAAACCATCCTTGCGAATCGGGTCCACGCCTTCTTGATTTGCGCAACAAATCGAGAAAATGAGGTTTAGACATGATCGATCGTCCCCCTATATTAAGCTCAACCAAAAATCCGCACATTCCAATTATTGTTTTTTATTAAATTCCCTTTTTAAATTCTTTGCTTTTCCAATAATAGGTTTAATTTTTTCCAAATCGCAAATTTCCCTTAAATTAAATATGTCAATAATTCTTGTAAATCCCTCTATCGTATTTAATTCTTCGAGGGTAACGTTTATATAAGTGATCTGTGGAAAATCCTTTTTAAATTTTTCGCTCAAGGCATAGGTTTCATCATAATACCACTTCAAAAGCGCTTCAGATTTCTTTTCAAAAAATTTAGGATAAGTTTGGATTTCACTATGTAACTCACCTTTAAAAAACCAAAAAAACTTTAAAACATATCGGTAAAGGCTATACCAAAATCTATTAATTGGAGGTTGTACCAGAGCATTTCTATAAGGCACCATAATCCATTTCCTACCTTTATAGGAAAAGGGACCCGACTGAACGCGTTGTGTACTTTTAACAACTTCTTCTTTAGGTCGTTTTAAGATAATAACCCCTATTTCAGGTTGGGCAATATGATTGGGCAATTCCCACCCGAAACCCTTAATAAAAAGGTGGCTCGTATCTACAAATAATTTTGAGGGCTCTTTAAATATTTTAGTAAGTTTTAAGGGCAATTGCTCTCTAAGAGCTTCTTTATTTCCATTGAGGTAAGTACGCATTTGTTCGTTATGGAGCAAGGGTTTTTGTTCGTGAAAGGCGTTGCACTTATCCAATTGATTGAAAAGACCACAAAGATAATCGGTTCCACAACGTCCAGTACTGATGCAAAATATATATTTTACACTCATTTTAAACAATATTTTAAATAAGGCCTTACTACGTAAAACAAATATAATTTATAAAGATTTAAGCTTCCTGATACTGTAATCAATGAAATAAACGGTTTATGTAGTGGCGGAATTTCTATAGGCCTTATTTCCAATAATAGTTTATTTTTCAATGTAATTCGTGCCTTAAACCTTTGGTTAAGGCAATCATTTTTGCAAGGGAACCGTAAGTCTTGTACAGAATTTTTTTCTTAAACTCATGCGGGGTTTTGGTTGTAGTGTAATACGGAATATGTTCATGTATCAATGGTTCCCAATAGGTAAACACCTTTTCTTTCTGAACTTTGTTCTGTATAGAAACGGTGGATTCCTGATGTCTGTGGTAAAGCATAACAAATTTATCGATGTGCGCCACCTTACATTCCATACCCAACTTTACCATAAAGGCAGCATCTTCCCCCAATAAAAGGGAGGTGTTGAAATTTCCAATTTTTTCAAAAACTCTTTTTCTATGTACGAAACTTGGAGTGCCCGGTAAAGTGCTATAATCAAGCCAACGGATCCCCCAATACTTTTCAGGATGGATGGTAACTTTTAAGGTTTCATTTGGGATAGTAACATCATCAATATGTTTACGGGACTTAACAATATTCCCAAACACGCTATCTATCTCCGCATTGTTTTCCAATACCTCAATCAAGGTATTTAAAGCATTAGGAAATAATTCATCATCCACATCAAAAAAGTAAACATAGGATCCGCTTGCATATATCAAACCTTTGTTTCTGGCAGCCGCAGCCCCTTGAATAGATTCTTTGAGCAGAATGACCCTTTCATCCTGCATTTGGATTTTTTTCACCAGTTGTAAAGAATTATCACCTGAGTTATTATCGATAAAAATCAGTTCAAAATCAGTAACTTTTTGATCTTGCACATATTGATATGCATTATCAATGAATTTGTTCCCATTATATACTGGTATGATAATGGATAATTTCATTCTGTGTGAGCTTTTCGAGATTGGCTCCAAACACAGAGCGTTAGCAGCATACTAAGAGGATGCGAATATTTCACCGCGTCAACCGCCTTAAAGTTATTATAAAAGCGCGCAATTAGTGGTTTTGATAAAAAAGGGTGGAGATTTTCTTCAAAAAGCCATTGCTGTAATTTTTCATCATTTTCCATCCCTAAAAATTGCAGTTCCCAATTGCGTTGTATGTATGGTTTGCCCATTTTACCTCTCACCTCCCGTTTCAATTTATTGCCGATTCTGTATGGCAGATTGTGTGGGGATTTATTTCTTTCAAATGTATATAAATTATAGGGCCTATGATCTTGCCACGTAATTTTTGCCAAAGCCGGATTTTGTTGTTTAATATAAGCTATTTGTAGTTTTCTATCGGCCAGATATTCTTCTGGGATGGTACAGATAAATTCACACAACCTATCGTCATAATAGGGTAAGCTTATAGGGTGTGCGGCCTCAAAGACGGAAAGATTGACCGAGGTCCAGCGCGGCGCCCAATACAGACTTTTAAAAGCCCGTAGTTTAGCACTTGGGTTTTCAATGTCAATTTTTTTAAGTAATCCAGCAATTCTTTCGCGTAAATAGCTTTCACAGTCGCCCTCCAAATTCCATTCCTTCCATAAGGCGGCCGCAAGCTCCATTCCTCCTTTTTTTACAATCTTCTTTAAAATTATTTCAAGAACTTGTTCAGCCGTCGTTTCTTCAGGAGCGCCTCGGTCAAACAGCACATCGCCCCAATGGCCCAATGAAAAAATACCTTCCATTTTTTTAAGCTCGTCCAAAATGGCCATTTGTCGGGGGTGAGTGAAATCTGAATAACATTGATTGATGGCAGCCAGCTCCTCCAATTTTGGCCAAAGATATCCCGATTCTATAGTAAACTCCTTAAAATCAAAACTACAGGTTTTTGCAATCTTTTTCCCGATTCCACTTTCAGAAAAACCACCTTTGAATGAATAACTATATGCTGCAACAGGGGTTTTCATCTTAGCCAGTGCAACGGCTTGCGTTCGGCTATCCAAACCTCCTGAAAGTGGCAGGATTACGTTTGAATCTTTAACTTGTTCAGCAATTATCTGTTCAATGAGCGAGGTGAATTCTTCCAAAGCCGCCTCGAAGGTAATATTACGCGGACTATAATGCCATTGGAACCACGGTTTGCTTTTAATTAAAAAACCGTTTTCATCAAGTGTATTTTCGGAAGCGGCGGGCAATACTTTTTTGTTTTTCCAATAGGTATCAGAATCCAAAAAGAACCCGGTGGCGGCAAAAATGCAGATGGCTTTTTTGTCCAATTCATATGGAGCGTGGACCTTTGCGAATTGTTGACGAGTGGGTATTATAGGGGTTTTGATTGTAGTCACAGTTTGGGGGAACGTATTTTGGTGTGGTAAATATAAAGAATTAAGAGTTTGAACGTTGAACGCTTATCCTTTAAAAGTTTAACCACAGAGGCGCAGAGTTCACAAAGGGCTTTGTGCCTTTGTGGAAAAAAACCCTATCTTGCATTTAAGGAAAGAACCTCATAATACAAATCCTCCATTCCTTTAACCATCTGTTCTTCGTTATGTTGTTGTTCCACTTTTTTCCGTGCCGCCAAACGTACTTCTTCAACCTTATTTAGGGATAACCCTAAAAAAGCCTCAATTGCTCCCGCCAATGCTTGAGGATTACGTGTAGGCACCAACCAACCTTCCTTATCCTTTGTAATCAATTCCGGTACTCCCCCACAGTCTGTACTGATTACCGGTAGCCCAATGGCCATAGCCTCCACCACCACATTCGGGATGCCCTCTTCCAAACTGGGCATCAAAAGCAGGGAAGCTTCCTGCATTAGGTTGAATACTTCCGATTGCGGCTTTCGTCTTTCCAAAACCACATAGTTCTTCAACCCAAGATTGTCCACTAAAAACTGTAGCTCCTCATCGCCTGCACCGCCAATAATTGTATAGTGAAAAGGAATGTCTTTTTCTTTTAATTGCTTACAAGCATGCAAGGCATAATCATAACCTTTTATCCAATGTGCCCTGCCTATTGATAGCAGCCTCAAAGGAGTTGAACGCATATAATTTTCAGAAAAAGGTATTTCCTGCAAGGGTAGGCCTGTATAAATTACTTTATCAGTCTTTATTGAGGAAGCCCAAATTTTATCACCATTGGCAGCAATAGCTTTGGAAACCGATTGAAAGCCAGCTATTTTGGGATACCATTTATTTAAATATTCAAAATTTGCTTCATCAACAAAGGGACGGACGTTGCTGTGAAATCCACGTTGGCTCAAAACAACCTGTATTTTTTGTTCCATAAGAACTTCTTCAAACCACGGAATTACGGAGGGCCATTGTAAATGTATTAGGACTGGGGCAATATTTTTAAGGACCAAGTTTAAGTTTTGTTGTTGCAATGCTTGACGCTTTCCCTGTATTAATTTTCTTAGTGTAGGGAGCAATAAATTGAATTTCTTTGACTGTAAAAGCCTGCTCAAAGTAGTAACCGTAAACTTTAATTTGCTTTGGTTGCTACCTAGCGACACATAATTTACTCCGCTTATAGGGTTGGTCAACTTTTCATTGAAACCTAGGATATATACCTGATGGTTTAAAACCAGCCCTTTCACCAACCGATTAATAAAGGGCGTGGTCTTAAAACTGCCGTCGAAGATTATTATTTTTAAAGCTTTTGGCATATTTTTATTCAACTTAATTTTTCATAAAACCCATTAATATCCCTCGTTACTTTCTCCCACTCCAACTCCACTGCTCTATTTCTTGAAGATTTACCCATATTAGTCAAGCGAAGTTCATCCTGCAATAACGCAATAGTTTCATCAATAAAACCATCAACATTTCCGCTTTCAACCAAGATATTGGAAGTATTTTTTAAATAATTCGCATTACCACCAACATTAGTTGTAATTATTGGCAAGCCACAAGCCATCGCTTCCAAAAGGGAGTTGCAGGCCGTGCTGTCCAGCAGGGGCAAATACAAAAGAGTAGCTTGTTGGTAAAGTGTTCGCAGTTGTTCGTCATTTACGTCAGATAAAATATCGACACAACTATGTGGCTCAATTTTGCTACTATATGCAGGATGAATAACTACTCTAATCTGCAAATTAGCGATTGCTGCGGCGAGTTTTGGAACGGTTTTATTGAACGTGTCAAAATCACGAAGGTGCTGCCCCACAAACAAGAGGCTGTTGTTTTCTTTTACTGAAGTATTTAGCCCAAAAAACTCGGTATCTACGCCATGTGGTATATAGGCCACATTTTCCAACTGCAACCAATTTTTTAAAAAATCCACTTGATTTGTACCTACAGCAATGGCAGCATCCAACTTTTGCAATGCTTTAGGGTTTGGAATAGTCTGATTTAATACCTCAGAAGGTTTGTGAAAGGTGGCACAGAATTTTGTGTTGGGAAAGTTGCGTTTAAAAAAGCCCAGATGGCGAACATCCCGTTCGCCATTTAAAAAATGAACCACGTTGCTTTGACCTTTGTGTTTTTTGAGCAATTGATACAGTTCAATCGCTTTTAATACACTCCCAACATTATAGTTCCCCATACTTTGAGAATGAAAACCCGCTAAAATTTTTGCGATTCCAAACGGAAATTTGGTAGTGCCATAAACCACTTTTGCATTTAGATAATCCATCAACCTACCGTAACCGGAATTGATGGCGTGATGTGGGGAACGATGGTGGATTAGGAATACATTCACAATTACACAAGCGGTTTGTTTAACATAAGCTCCAAGATACGCTTTGTATTTTGAACAGGATGCACGTGTTTTTCAAAATAAGCTCGGGCGTTTTTTGATAGACGGGCAGCAAGGGCTTTGTCCTCTAAAGCTATTTTTATTTTTTCAATAAGCTCTGTATCGTTTTGAAAATACAACAGTTCTTTTCCCTCTGTAAGTGGTACGGGTAATTCTGTGCTAAGTGATTCTGCAATAATTACTTTTCCCTGCGAAAGATATTCTGCCATTTTCCAAGCGGGGGAATTTGCCAAGCCACGGGTATAGATCACTATTTTCGCTTTTTTCATGGCATCCAAATATTTCTCTGGAGTGGTGGGCACATTAGTAAGAGCGTCACTGTAATTTTTGTTTGCAACTCTTGAGGGCACAAAACCTCCCATAAATGTATCTGGAAAGTGCTGCCTTAATAATTGTATTATATGGTAACGCTGCTGGTGGATTTGTTTTACATCCAAATCATTTTCGTGAAGAAAGGTTCTTGTTTGAAAAAGAATTGTATTATTTAAAAATTCTTTTTCAAAATTTTCAAATCTTTCTATTCGCCTATTGTCTTCGGTTTTTTTAATATGGTATAGATTAGTATTATAAGTATCTATCAACCTTTTAAAAAAACGACTATCAAATTTGATATTTAAAAGTAGGTTTGAGAACATCATTCCCACCTTTAATATGAATTTCGGCCTAGTTTGGTCAGATTTCACTCTGAAAGTGAGTCCAAGAGGATGTGTTTTATTTAAAAATCTAGCACTTAAATTATTAACTAGCCTACTCTCAAAATTACGCTTAAAATAATAATCACAACCGTTAAGTGCAGCTTCCGAAAAATGTTCAGCAAAGTCATATAAATCGGTGGCAAAGGAAATTCTTTTGTTAGTTGATCTATCAATTAAAGTATAAAAAGAAGTTTTGGGATTGGGACGGGAGGATGTTGTAATATCGCCCTGTTTGTCCACGGTCAAGGTGCCCTTATTTTTTTTAAGGTATAACCGCACCACAACTTTTATCAGCCCCTTTTTCTCAAGTTCGAAAAGCCCCGTTTGTATATAGGAAGAATGATTGAGTTCCTGCGGGGTGTGGATGATGACGGTATAATTCGGCATTATATCTTTTTAAAGAGCAGCTTTAACGGATTCTCGTAATACTTCAAAGGTAGCATTGATGCTGTATTCTTTTATTACTTTTTCACGGGCATTTTTCCCAATTTCTCTAGCCCGCTCTGAGTTTTTAAAATAATCTAGAATTGTGACCGCATAATTTTCGGGTGTTGACAACAATCCATTTTCAAGATGTGTAATGACGTCTGCAGGACCTCCAGGACAATCTATCCCTGCAACTGGAGTACCACAGGCCATCGCCTCAATCATTACCATTCCAAAGGTTTCTTTATCACTGGGCAATGTGAAAAGATCGGCTTCTTGAAAATATCCTGGAAGCTCTGAATGTTCTTTGTGACCTAAGTACTCGACATTTTTTTCTAATCGCTTGTCGATAAGCATATTTTTTAAGGATTTATAATAATTTTCCGAGCTTATTGGTCCTATTATTCTTAAGCGGGCATCGGCAAAACCATTTTCTTTAAGAAGCTGAATTGCTTCAATAGCCAAATGGATTCGCTTCCACTCCACTATTCTTCCAACATATAATAAATTAGGCCCTATGGGTTTTTTATCCATAGTTTTAAAAATGGCACAATCCACCCCCAAAGGAAATACCCGAATATCCAAACCTTTAAACAGGTCCAATCTTTCCATTTCCTGTTTTTGGATATGTGTGTGTACCAAGATATGATTTGCATTTTTGTAGTATTCGCGGAACATTTGATTATCCGTATAGTGTTGCCCGCCAAGCATTGCTATATAGTTCTTACCTTTTTCCAGAATAATTTTCGACAATTCATAGGAAAACGGACTGGAATGTCCAGACATATTGATAATGGTAACATCTGGGGTATTTTTTTTATATTTTTTCAGACATTTTTTTGAGACCTGCTTTTTCCATTTTTTGTGGTCACCATTCCATTTAAAGTCAACCGGATAAAAAACGTACTGAATTTTATTAAAAGTAAGGGAATACTGTTTACATTTTGAAGTGAAATATTCTATGCTACATTCATTTCCAGTTTTGGCAGCCAATATTTCCATTGCCTTTAAATGCGGCTGGCTGTGGTAGGTGGTCACGCTCTTTTCAACAACGCCCGCGGCTTTGGGTGTAAAGGGATGGAGAATAGAAATTTTCATATCTAAATACTATTTAAAAACAAATCCAAACACTCGCGTTGTTCCTTTTTTGCTTTTTTCATTCTATCGTTGAGCTTGGATTGTTCAATATCAAGATTTGAATAAATCGCTTCAATTTTATTCATTATAACCCTAATATTTAATCTATCAACCTGTTCACTATTATCGCTTACATTGATAGTCTCTAAAAAGTCTTTAGTTTTAGGCTCATATTCTAATGCGAAAAAGGGTGTTGAAACTGTTGCTGCGAAAATAATAGAATGTAACCGTTGTCCAACAAATATATCCATAGATTCTAAAAAGTCCAGAGAGCTTTCAATATCGGTATAGTTTGAATAGGTATTTACTCCCAGGATATTTTTTAAACCAATTTTGTTAAGCATATATTCCATATCTGATTTTGCAGTAGGATAAAGAAATACAGTCCATCCATCTTTTTGAAGCATTTTTACAAAACCTGATGCAAAATCTTTAATCAAATCTTGATTTTTCCCATAAATGCGATTCCCAATATCGGCAAAATTTACACCTATCCTTTTTTGCATTCTTTTTTTATTAAATTTTTCTCGTGTAAACCATATGGCAGGGTCATGAATAATGTTAACCTCTTTATTTAAATGCCAAGAATCTAATAGTCGTTTGGAACGAACTCCTCTTACTGATATAAAATTAGATTGGTTTAAAAACTTTTTCCATCCTTCTACATCAATTGGAAACCCTATAAAGTCAGCAAAATCAGGTTCCGCAACGCCAGGGCCAATGGTTGCCGTTTTGGCATTTGGCCATACTTTAATGGATTCATTTAAAAGTTTTAAATAACTTTCATCTGCTCCTTTTCTAATTATGGTACCACCTCCCAAAATTATATAGCCTGGGTTTTTTACAAATAATCGTCGTAGGTATTTTCCCGAAGAAGGTTTATTGTACGATAAATCATACAAATAAAAATGCCGGCTAAGCATTAAATTAATTGCTTTTAATATAGCTTCATCGCCCAAATTACCATGGCCTGTGCAACCTATGTATATAGCTTTTTTCTTTTTTGCAAAAAAATAGATTAAGCTTTTTGGAAAGTATATAATCTCGCTTTTGAGTTGGGATATATAATAGTTAAAATTTATCAAGTTTCTAATTTATTAGTTTTTTTAATTTTTTTACTAAGCGCTTCCTAAAAAGTATTTTGTAATATCCATTATATAAGTTCTTAAATCGATTGAGAAGTATTTCAAACGCTGAATGAGGTTTATAGTGCATTCCAGTATAACTTATATAAAATTGCTGTGGATTATCTTGCCATTTTATCTCACTAAATCTCATCGTTCGTTTCCAATTGATAAAGTGGAGGTACATATGTTCTTTTTTAGTAGGAGCGTATAAATCATATATCTTATCCTTTTGAAAAAGCCATCTATTCAGATAGTATTCTTGCTGCTTTTCTGATTCAATACCTTTTTTAATAATTTCTGTATCCCAAAAAACCCTAAATGGATTTTTATTCTTTCCAATCAAATTTTTTAAATGATCGGTAAAAATAACCTCATCAAACCACATAAATTTAGGAACTTCAAAAAGCTTTTTATAATTCGGAATTGATTTATAGAATGTGTTTAAGTTTTCTCTATTTCTGAACAAATTGAAATGACCTGAGATTGCCTCTGGCCTGCTACATATAATATCGTAATCACTTAAAAGTTCCGGGGTCATAAATTTACGGATGTCGCCCCAAACAATATCCATATCACAAATCCCCCAGAAATCATAAGCTGCAATATGCTCTTTAAATATATCACCATAGGCGGGTTTTAAGTCACAAAACTTTCTTGGATTTAATGGAACATTTGCATCTACTACTGTATTTACATGGGTGTTTAGAGCAGAAATTGAAATTGGCAGAAAGGTGATGTTTTCTGGATGTTTTAATGGGATTTCACAATCAGTGGGGCAAAGCCACTGAATGGTGGGATTAGCGGCTACAGAACACAGATAAGCATCAAACCAAACTGGCCATTTTCCAAAATAGGGAATAATCAAGATAATAGAATTCACTGCCTTTCTTTTAATTTACAATAAGCCAATTCATTATTTTTTTATTAGGCATTTCAGAGTTAACATCAGATGCTTAAAAACGTCCTTTCGTGAGTTTAAGAACTTAGGTTTAAATATTTTTTTATTGTAAAGTTTGGGATGTATCAATGCATTTATAGTTTCTTTTGCTTCCTTATTTTTAAAAGCAGGATGATCTTTTTTTGCAAAAAGAAGTATATTTTGTTGGTACCACCAAAGAACATCATCGTTATTCCACAAATCTCCTCTTAAAAAATCATAGCCAAGAAAACCTCTTTTCTTAAATTTTAAGTGCCAATATTCTGGCCATTGCTCATTTACATGATATTGTCCACCCTGCCCGGGAATAGCAGCTGAAAAAAGAATTACATCGCTATGGCAAACAAGGTTATCCACAAAAGTCTCGGCGGCAGCTTCAGGAAGATGTTCTGCTACTTCCAAAGAAATTACCATATCAAATTTTCTTTCGAGGCTTAGCTCCTTGGTCAAATCATATTTCAGAAATTCATCTTCTCTAATCAACAACTCACTACTTGGCACTAGAATACCGTCAATTCCATATATTTCTTTTACCCCAAGGTCTTTACAAACTTTCAACCAACTGCCATTGCCACATCCAATATCCAATACCGATCTAGGATTAACAACATTAATAACAGAAGGTAATATTATCCCTGCTGAAGTTGGGTTATGAGTATGTAAAGTATGTTTATAATTAATTTTCATGGTAAAAGCTAATTAGGTTTAATTTTATCAAATCCCCTTTTCGTTAAAAGGTTGTAACACATAAAAAGAAAGAATAGCATGGCTGTTTTATGATGTACTTTCCGAAAAAAATTAAATTGCTTTAAAATCATTTTTAAATTTCCGCTTTGTGCCAATCTTTTATATGTTTTACGGCCCTGTCTTTCAGCTCTTGCAATAATTTGCAGATTATTTCTGTGTCTCTTTATCAGTAATTTGGAAAGATATATTAATGATTCCACCTGAGCAGAGTTGCCTTTGGAAGTGTATTTGGAAATGGAATCTTTACTCTCCCTATAATGCGTAAGCGGTAAATCAACAAAACAATATGTTAGTTTCTGTTCAAACAACCGTGCGAAAAATTCATATTCCTGCGCTTTATGCAAGTTTTCATCAAACCGATGTAAAGCTACAATTGATCTTCGAAACATAACATCGTTAGTAATGAGCGGTTTTTCACCTAAAATATAATCCACATAAAAATCAGCACTTTCAAAGATTTCTAACTTTGGGTTATTGTTTAAAATTATATTGTTTTCAGTGGTATGGGTGGCAACAACTACATCGGCCTTTTCGGAAAATGCGTATTTTATTTTAATCCCTAATTTCTTAGGATGCATCAAATCATCGCTGTCAAACCATTGGATATATTCCCCTTTGCTTTTTTCATATCCGTAATTTCTACAGGCGTTGGCACCTTTGGGTTTGTTAGTGGGCCTTGAAAAGTATTGAAAACGGGCATCCTTTTTTGAGTACTCTGTTACTATTGCCTTGGTGTCATCAGTACTCCCATCATCCACCACAATACACTCCCAATTTTGATACGTCTGTGCCAAAATGGAATCCAACGTTTCTCCAATAAGATGGGCGCGATTGTAGGTGGGGATAATGATGGATACTAAGGGTAAAGTATTCACGGAAATAGGTTTGGGGTACTAATGTATGAAAAAGTTTTGGGTTGTTTGTTCTCAGTTCTCGGTTGTCTGTTCTCGGTTGTCGGTTGTCGGTTTGAGCTTTGCCTGATTAAGGTTGCCTTTTTTCTGGTTAATTTGTCTGTTTTAGACAGTATTTTTTCATAGTCAGGGGCTAAAAATATAAAGATGTCAATAATTTATGTGATATAGACTAAAAATTAATCGGTTGACATTTACTATTTCTCAACTTTTTATTGTTGATAACTTTATAAATATACTGACATTCAATGCATTAACAATTTATTGTTAACAACTGAAAAATATATGTTGGATAAAACAGTAAATAATCTTCTTAAATTAGCAATGTCCGAAGGAATAGTCCCAAGGACCGCCTGAATAAAAGGGCGCCATTAATTCTATAAAAGCCATGATAAACATCAAGGCCATCCCGAGAGGGAACCCGCAGGACGTGAATGCGCCTGCCAAGTTTTATGCCCATGCCATTGCAACGGGTGAAGTCAGCCTAGAACGGTTGGCGTATTTAGTGTCCAACCAATGTACCGTGCGCGAGAGCGACTGCTATGCAGTGTTGCTTGCCATGATGCACAACGTAGCCGATGAGCTTAGCCAAGGCCGCATTGTGGATATGGGCGTACTGGGTCGCTTTCAAGTGGGCGTACGTTCGGAAGGACTGGATGCGGCGGCAGATGTAAGTACTGCTGCCGTAAGAAGTGCCCACCTTAATTTTAGGCCGGGCAAAAGGCTACGCAAAACGCTAGCCACCCTTGAATACAAACTGATAGACGGATAGCACCCGAAGTTTGTTTAATTCAAATTCCCGGATAGTTCTAGCTGTCCGGGTTTTTTTGCTTGTATTTCAATAAAAATAAACCGCTTTATGTTACAAAATCGCTTAGCAAGTTTGGAGAACTGATAGGCTATTCATAAAAATCCCTTAGCTATTTTAAAAATTGATCGCTTGGTTTAGACCTCTCCGTATCAATCTCATATTTTATCCTAAATATCTTATTTTCTTAGATTAATAAACTTTCTTGTATGTGCTGGTGGATTCTAGTTTGCCGACAATTTATCAACAAAAGGTTTATAACCGGGCGGAAAAAATAGCCATAAAAAAAGCTCAAAAATTCGCGACGGATAGCACCACTTGCTTCATTTTGAGCTGTTTGAATAATTCAAATTCCCGAAGAGTTCTAGCAAATCGAAAACGTGTTATAAAATTACAAGGATTCCCTTAAGGAGAAAAATTTTGATGTTAAATTTTTGTTTTGTCTGAGTATTATTTGAATATACACGTATTTAAAACGTGTTGAAGTGATGTAATATGCCGTTGTATACTAAAGTTATCCTTAATGTTCGTTTTTCCAGCACGTCCTAATTCTTTAGCAAAATTATGTTTATCCAGCAGAGAAATTATATTTGCCGCCATACTATCCACATCATGCTCATTACAAAGCAAACCCGTTTTACCATCTATAATCACATCAGGAATACCAGCGTGATATGTTGAAATAACCGGCAGTCCCGCAGCACTTGCCTCCAAAACAGCCAAAGGGGTGCCTTCCATATCACCATTATCAGCTGTTATTGAATGCTGGACGAAACCCAAAGATTCTGATAGAAGTTCTTGATATTTTGCAGGAGTAATAACTCCAGGAAAATCCACTTGGGTTTCCAATTTATAATGTTTAACCAGGTTTTTACATGTATTCAGCAATTGCCCATCTCCTGCCATAATCAAATTGGCGTCAGGATGTTTTTTTATGGCATTTTTAAAAGCTAGTATGGTAAAATAGGGCGCTTTCTTATCGGTAAATCTTCCGATGGCAATAAACTGTTTTTTAGTGAATTTTGGCTGGACTTCCAAAAATTCAGGTTGTGGGCCATATACGTTATAAACCAGTTTTTCGCGGGGACATCCCAAATCCAAAAGCATTTGTTCCATTTTTTTTGAAACTGCAATTACCTTAACGGCGTATTGAAAAACTTCCTTATAGTTGTTGTGTTTTTGAACTACTTCCGTTATACTCGCATCAAACCCGTGGAAATGCACCACCATAGGAAGACCTGCTTTTTTTATTGCCGACAGTATATGATGGGCATGTGTTCCATACTCGGCAAGTACTACGTCAATATTGTTTTCCTTAAGCGATTTTAGAATGATAGCGTCCCGCACAAAAGTGCCCGGTTTTTTTAAAAATCGTCTTTTTAAATTTAAAATTCTTCGTTCCCAGGGTGTGGCAAGTGGGGATGCCCCCTCCAGTTGGATATTTCTTCTTCCGTAATAATAAAAAACCTTGTTTTTGAGGTACTTTTTATGCGCCTGAATAAAGGTTTCGGAATACGGGTTTTGGTTGGGGTTGAAGATGGCGATATTGGGCACGGGCTAATTTTTCAGTTTAAATCTAAGAAATTTTAAAAGTAAGGAAAATTTATCGTCAATTGAATGCCCCATTTTGTAGAATGATCCTGAAAACATGGCCGTGATTGGGTGTAGGCTAAACCACTTCTTTAATAATCTTCTGTTGCTGGCTGCCTCATATAAGTTTAATTTCCCCAAAAGATATTTTCTAATTTCCGATTCTTCCAGCAACCGTCTTCTCTTTTTGGCAGCGGTAGTATGGGTGCGCGATATGGCAGCATGGTGCCGGAAATAATTCAAGGGTTCTGCCACAAATGCAACATTCGTTTTTTCAGAAAGTTTTACCCAAAAAAACCAGTCGCCGCACATCTTCATTTTCAATAGCGGCTGTGAAAAAATGGAATTATCCACTAGCTCTTTTTTGAACAGGACAGCACTGGCATTGGGAATAACATTCTTTTTTATGAGATAGTTTTCAATAAATTTTAAGCCGTCCATCCTAAAATTACTACGCCAAATATTGGGCGAAAATTCTGCTGTGTACTCCTCCCGGTTTAAAAGTTGCTTGCCATTTTCGTCCACGTCTATTGTTTGCGCATAGCATATACCTGTATGCTTATCCATTTGGGCGAGCAAACGTTCCAAAAAGTGCAATTGGCAGTAATCGTCACTTTCAGCGATCCATATATATTCCCCCTTTGCCAGAGCAATTCCTTTTTGCCACTGTTTAAAGGGGCTTTTTGAATTGTTTTCATTTATTACCAAATGGAAAACCTTGGGATGGTTTTTATAGTTCTTAAGCAGCACGGGGCTACCGTCGGTAGAGGCATCGTCCAAAAGAATGACCTCAAAATCTTGAAAGGTTTGACCAAATATGGCATCTAAGCGTTTTTTTAAATACGGTTTGTGATTATAATTTGGAACAATAACACTTACTTTAGTCATCCAATCCACTTTTGAATATTTGTAAAACTGTTTTGCCCATCGTACTAATTGAATATCTAAAAATAAGTAACTTCGAAAATTATATAAAACACCTTTAAATGTCCACGCTAAAAAATCAGAACTTAATATTCCTGCATTTGCCAAAGAATGGTGGAACAACAATACATTCAATTTTAAATAGACAGTACAATTCTGAAAATATACACAATATTAAAGTGGTAAATAATTCAAGATTAAGCACCAAAGAGTTTATTGAACTTTCCGAAATTGAAAGAAAAAAAATTAAACTTTTAAAGGGCCATATGCTTTTTGGACTGCATGAATATTTATATGGCGAAAGTAAATATATTACTTTTTTGCGCAAACCAGAAAATAGAGTTGTATCGCTTTATTACTATTTGAAAAATAAACCAAACTATAAAATTAGAAATGAAATTCCTATCGATACTTTAACTTTTGACGACTTTGTAAAAGATATAAATATTCCTGAACTACATAATGCTCAAATACGACTCATTAGTGGGCTAGAACACGGGACCGAAAAAGAAATGTTGGATCAGGCTTTACTAAACTTAGATGCACATTTTTCATTTGTTGGCCTTCAGGAACAGTTTGACACCTCCATTATAATGCTAAGTAATTTATACAAATGGGGAATTCCATATTATAAATCTCTTAACAAGGGCAAGTACAAAGAAACCAAAATCAATCCAAGCACCTTAAAATTAATCAATGATTATAATAACGGCGACAACCTGTTATATCAAGAAGTAGAAAAAAGATTTAATAAGAAAAAAAATGGGGCATTTTGGTTACCTTTTAAGGAACATCAACTTAAACTTGCAAATAGAATTTATTCAAGTTATAAATTAAAACAAATCAAAAAACTATTCTAGGGCGCTTCTGGTTGCTTGGAGGTATGCTTTGCCGAACTTAACACAAGGTTCCAAATGATTCCCTTCTGCCCATTCGTTCATAGCATTAATGAAAATAAAATTTTCCTCTTTTGAAAAAGGCTTGAAAGCTGTTACGGTCTCTTTTAACCAATATTCATATAGATCGGGACTACTGCCCAAAGCCACTACCCCGTTTTCTCCCTTTCTTGGGGTATTATCCCAAGCTGGAGTAACACTTCGGTATAATTTGTAATCTGGTACTATTCTATTTATAGCCTGCTCCACACCTAACTTAAAATCTCGAAAGTCTATATTAACCCATTCTTTGTTTGCTTTTGAAAACCTATTAAATAAAGAAATTTTATTTACTGGGGTTTTAATTCTATTCTTAATAACTGCATGTGGCGAAAACTCAACAGAGGCATCAAAGCCTAAGCTTTCCGGACTTGTACGGTCGTTAAAACTCTCGGCAACCATTAAATAAAGTCCCTTGAGTCCAAATTCATTGCTAGCAATATCGCGCCAAGTTATTAAGGTTTTTTCAATATCAGGAAATAGATTGTGCCTATAAACCATAAAAACGGGTTTATCAGCCACACGAATATAGCGTTTATCTGAAAAAATATTTTTACATAACCAGCGCATATGTGCAACATCATCCTCATCGCTATAGTTCTGTTTTATTAAAATCTCATGGTCTTTCCCATCCCAACGGCGGGTCCAGTTTTCATTGGCCCAACACAACATAAAGGGCATATCCAAATCCTGTTGTTTTAGCAGACCGTCTATAGGTTGGTCCAAAAGACGTTTCCCATTAAACCAATAATGGTAATAGCAAAAGCCATGGATGCCGTATGCTTTTGCCAAATCGGCCTGTTCCTTTCGCGCTTCTGGTAAGCGGAGGTCGTAAAATCCCAAATCGGTAGGCAAATGGGGTTGGTAATGGCCCTCAAATAGTGGTTTTGCCTTTGTAACGTTCGTCCATTCCGTAAATCCCTTGCCCCACCAGGCATCGTTTTCAGGTATGGGGTGAAATTGGGGAAGTACAAATGCTAAGGGTCTAAGCTTGGCCATGTAGCGCAGGTTTTTTCATTACAATTATTTCGATATACTCTGCCCGAATACCGTGAGACAGGTCGTCAAGATATACAATTTTAACTTCTGCACCCGTGTGTGTTTTTATAAAATCCACAATATCATAACCCCAATGCATGGTAACCGGGGAACCCTTTTTGGATACTGGATTGCTATGCCATTCGGGTTTAAACAGAAATTGTGGGTTACCATTTTTATCTTTTTTTGCCCAACGCTGTGTAGGGTTGTGCTTATTGATAATAGGTACCGAAAAGATATGGGCACCTCCTTGTTTTAAAGTGCGGTAAATTTCCTGGAAGGCTTTATCGGGCTCATAGATGTGCTCCATAACATCGGAAGTTATAACTAAATCAAATTGGCCATCGGGAAAGGTTTGCTGTTCCAGATCTTCGCAACGTATTCCATTTACAATGCAACCCAATTCTTCATTGGGAAAATATTGGGTTTCGGTGTATGATTTTGCTTTTTTCCGCAACAATACCGAATGGCCCCTGTTTCCGGGTGAGGACTCATGTATCTTTAATGCCTGCCAGTTTGGGTATTCGTTTTTAATGGTAAGCATTAGGGCGCGTTCGCGAGGGATGGAATGACAATTACTACATTTAAAATAATCCCGTAGCCAGGGGTGTTTGGACGTGAATGTAACGTTTTGCTCGCAGCACGGGCAAAAGCCTTGTTGTTTAAAATAGAAGGAGGCTATATGATTCTCATAAATTGTTGAAATTTTTGCCTTTACGTATTTTTTTAAAATCTTAATCACGCCTTTATTTTTAGAGATATACGCTGTAAAAAATCGTGAAGCTTTGTTTTGAAAGGATAATACTTTTTTTGCAACTGCCTCACTTTTTGATGCTTTCGAAAACTAGGGTTGTTTAATAAATCATGAAATAAATCTATATTAAAATACTTTTGAATATTGGATATATATTCCTTTTCAAAACGTGGATCACTTCCGTTGGTAGATAGTCCACCCGAATAAAAGTTCGCAATCACAATATCAACATAATAAAATTCTGTTTTTGCCCAACATCTTAAATTAAAATCCCAATCGGAGCATATTGTGTAGGCTTTATTAAATATACCTATGTATTCCTTTATAAATTTTGTATTATAAAAAATAGCTTGATGACTAATATTTTTATTCAGAAGCTTCAGGGTAGCAAACTTACCGTCATAAATGTCACCATCCTTTGCCCAACCTGTATCACCTACTATTTTTACATTTCCGTAAATTAAATCAGCATTATTTAGGGATATTGTGGAAGCTACTTTTTCAAGAGTGGTATTTTCAAATAAGGTATCATCACTACCCATAAAATAGAGCCAATCCCCTTTTGCCAATCCTATCCCTTTGTTCATGGCGTCATAAATACCCTCGTCCTTTTCAGAATGCACCACTATATTGGCATGCTTAGTTTGATATTGTGCTACAATTTCTAGGGTTCTATCGGTAGAAAGACCATCAACAATCAAAACTTCAACCTCTTTTATAGATTGCCCAAGAATGCTATCTAATGCATCGCCAATTGTTTTTTCACAATTATAGGTGGGTATAATGATTGTTATTAAATAATTCATTGTAAAGGGAATAAACCTTATTCTTTTTGTATTGAAAATTTTTGATTATAAACTCTTCTAATCCCTTCCATCAATTCTATTTCATGTTTCCACCCTAAACTATGTATTAAGGAAACATCCAACAATTTTCTGGGGGTGCCATCGGGTTTGGAGGTATTCCAATGAATTTCCCCCTGAAATCCCACAATTTCCTTTATCATTAAAGCTAAGTCTTTTATGGATAAATCTTCGCCTGTACCTATGTTTACCGATACATTGCCTTGATAGGTTTCCATTAAGTGTAAACAAGCCTTTGCCAGATCGTCCACATGTAGAAATTCCCGTTTGGGTGTACCGGAACCCCAGACCTCAACAGTATCAGCACCTTGTTCTTTTGCTTCGTGAAATTTTCGCAGCAATGCGGGTAAAACGTGCGAATTCTTTAAATCGTAATTGTCATTCGGGCCGTATAGATTTGTTGGCATTACCGAAACAAAATTGCAACCGTATTGTCTATTATAGTTTTCACACATTTTCACGCCCGCTATCTTGGCAATAGCATAAGGCTCATTGGTGGGTTCTAACAGGCCGGTAAGTAAATATTCCTCTTTTATGGGCTGGGGTGCAAACTTGGGATAGATACAGGAAGAAGCCAGAAATAATAGTTTTTCAACACCGTGAACATAGCTTTGATGGATTACATTGTTTTGAATCATCAAATTTTCATATAAAAAATCAGCTCTATAGGTGTTGTTAGCTTCAATACCACCTACTTTGGCCGCCGCGAGAAAAACATACTCTGGCTTTTCCTTTTCAAAAAAGGATTGCACCTCACTTTGAACACGCAAGTCAAGTTCTTTGGATGTTTTAAGAAGTAAATTTGTGTAGCCCAAGGCTTTTAACGCTCTAACAATTGCAGAACCAACCATTCCATTATGACCCGCAACATATATCTTGGCTTTTTTATCCATGCTCTAAATTCTTAACTATTCGTGGTAGTCTAAGGTGTCGTGCCCAGCGTCGCGCAAATATTTTTCTTTTTTAAAAAGTTTTAAATCTGCTTCCATCATTTCTGCAACCAACTGCGGCAAGGTATGCTTTGGAGTCCAGTTTAATTTTTGCTGACACTTGCCAGCATCACCAATCAACAAGTCAACCTCTGTGGGGCGATGGTAATTGGGGTCTACCTTAACTACCGCTTTTCCTTTTGGTAATTGATATTCCGGATTGTCACAAGATACTACTGCGCCCACTTCCTTTTCGCTTTCTCCGCTAAAATTTAAGGATATTCCAACTTCGGCAAAAGCCATTTCTACAAACTCTCGAACGGAAGTTGTTTTGCCGGTTGCAATTACATAGTCATCGGGTTTATCCTGTTGCAGCATTAGCCACATTGCCTCTACATAGTCCTTGGCGTGGCCCCAGTCGCGTCTTGCATTCAGATTCCCTAAATACAGCGTATCCTGCATGCCCAATACTATTTTTGCAGTGGCACGGGTAATCTTGCGGGTAACAAAGGTTTCACCTCGCAGGGGCGATTCGTGATTGAATAAAATACCGTTACAGGCAAAAATGTTATAGGCTTCCCTATAATTTACTGTAATCCAATAGCCGTACAATTTTGCCACACCATATGGACTACGTGGATAAAAGGGGGTTTTTTCAGTCTGCGGCACTTGTTGTACCAATCCGTATAGTTCAGAGGTTGAGGCTTGATATATTTTGGTTTTTTGGGTTAGCCCCAGCAAACGAACGGCTTCCAATATTCGCAATGTCCCCAAACCATCCACATTGGCAGTATATTCTGGAGTATCAAAACTCACTTTTACGTGGCTCATTGCCCCGAGATTATAAATTTCATCGGGTTGTACTTCCTGAATGATGCGGGTAAGGTTCATGGAGTCGCTTAAATCACCATAATGCAATTTAAAGCGGATGTTCTTTTCGTGGGGGTCTTGGTATAGATGGTCTATACGGGAAGTGTTAAAAGAAGAAGCCCTTCTTTTTATTCCATGGACCCGATAGCCTTTGTCTAGTAGCAGTTCGGCTAAATAAGCTCCATCCTGTCCGGTAATTCCTGTAATAAGCGCCTTTTTCATTTAGGTAAAATCATTACTAAAGTGGATAAATAGGTAAGGTGTGATTAATTGGATTACAAATTACGCCAATCTAGGCGAGGTAAAAAATTAATCTATCCATTTAGGAGAATCCATCATCTGTACAATCCATTTCCTTTTAAACATTTTAAAGATACTCCAAGGAAGTATATTCGCTATTTTGCTATAGAATTTAAAAAGAAAGAAATGTATCTTTTTATACCGTGGTAATTTATTGAAGTTAGATTTTAATGCCTGCTCCACCTCCTTTAGGTACCCTTTTTTATCACTTGACTTTTGGCCTTCCCGTACCCTAAATGCTGCCAGCTGTTTTTTACTGCAATAGAGAATTTGGTGTCTAAAAAACCGCATCCATAGATCAAAATCGGCTGCCATT
This sequence comes from Pseudooceanicola sp., assembly GCA_002709085.1. Classification (GTDB taxonomy): domain Bacteria; phylum Pseudomonadota; class Alphaproteobacteria; order Rhodobacterales; family Rhodobacteraceae; genus Pseudooceanicola. The sequence continues at coordinate 26,817 of PAPR01000045.1, forward strand.
TTATACTCTAAGTTTAGGGTGCCTCCCGCTTTATTCCATAATTCCCTTGTCCAAAAGGTAGATTCTTGTTGTATAAAAGAAAAATGTTTTCTGTGTTCGCTAAGGTAAAAGAACCAAGGAGAAAAAACGTGTTCCCGTTGAAGAATTAATTCTTCTTTTTCATTAATCACGGAAGGCAATCCTTGCAACCAATGCATTTTTTTATTCGCTGTAAACTTCTTTGCTATATAGTTTAGGGAACCTTCCCAAAGAACATCATCAGAATTAATCCAGCACATAATAGTCCCTGATGATCTTGAAAACCCTTTATTGATAGCGTCATACATACCCTTATCGGGTTCGCTAACCCAATAGTGTAATTTTTTGCTGTACTTAGCTATGATATCCGAAGAAGAATCAGTACTGCCCCCATCAATAATAATATATTCTAAATTGGGATATTCTTGGTTCAATACAGATAAAATGGTCTGCTCCAAAAAATCCCCTTGATTGTAATTAGGGGTTACTACTGAAATTTTTGGATATGGATTATTTGATATCAATTAATAAGAATAATATAAGGCTATACCGAATCATAGGTGTTGTTCAAAAACAATGGTGTTTTTGATGGAATGAAAAAAATATCCATTTGCCAGAAAGCCTGATCCTTTTTTCTGAGCATTAAGTCTACTAAATCTACAGGCAAAAAACCAAGCCTTTCCATATAGCTGCATAGTTCCCAAAACTTAAGACTATCTTCAGTTAACTGAAAATTGTATGCCTCAATAATAATAAGCTCCGCTTCCTTGATTATATTTTTTGCGCCTTCCAAAATAGGTATTTCAAAACCATGGGTATCTAACTTTAATAAATAGGGTCCCTTCAAACCTCTTTTTCTAATCTCCGTATCCAATGATACTACTGGCACTTCAATAAAGTTAGTTCCCTGTGGTTTTTCTGAGGCCATTCCTCCAAATAAATTGCTATTATCAAAATAGATAGTGCCCGCTTCCTTACCTGCTGCTGCCAACACAAAGTCAAGATTTGGATAACGCTGTTTACAGTTCCTTAAACCCTCTAAATGTCCTTCTTGGGCTTCTACCAAAAGGTATTGTGCTTCGGGATAAAATTTCATACATCTTTCAGACCATCTGCCATCAGAAGATCCTACATCTATTACTGTTTCTATCTTAACACCACGTTTTACGCAACGCTTAAAAGCTTCATTAAAAGTGTATTTATTATATATTTTATACTTGGGGGTATCGCCTATCCTTTTTATTTGATACCCTTTTTTGCGAAGTATTTTTTTAATAAGTCCTTTTATCATTTTTTTTATCCAAAATATTTTCAAACAGAGTAAGATAAGCCTTTGTCTGAACTTTTAAATCATATTTTTTAATTGCCTCAGTACGTATAACCTTCCTATCAAAATGTTCAATATTATTTAAAAAAATATTTAACGACTCTAATAAAGCATCGACACTGACCTCTTTTGCCAAAAGGCCATTTTTACCATGTGCTACCATATCTAAAATTCCACCCACAGGAAAACCAATAACCGGAGTACCGCACATTAAAGATTCCAGCACTGTATTAGGTAAATTATCCATCAATGAGGGGATCACAAAAACATCTGCTGCCGAAAATGCAATGCTCATTATACGTTCGTCCTGAATTAGACCTAATTCTAGTACATTATTTTTTGTATCAAAAGCGTTGTCTGACTGCCCTATAGCACATAACACAACATCATTTCTTTCAAGTTTTTCAAAAGCCTTTTTAAGATATACAAACCCTTTACGGTTATTGCTAATTGAATCTGCCACAAATAAAATTACTTTCTTGTCCTTTGGTAGATTTAATAGCTCTCTGGAATATTTACGGTCGTGCGGCTTAAATATTTCAGAATTTAATCCATAAGGTATACAGTAGACTTTTCTGTTTTGAAAGGCATCACTTTTTTTGGCTTCTGTGGCCAACCAAGTTGATGGTGCAACAATTGTCAAGTTTTGAACCTTCTTAAGTGCTTTAATAATTAATCTTTGATTTTTGGAAGAAACATTCTTCTCGTAATTTGTTTTAGCTCTTTTTAATGGAAATCCATCAGCATCCATCCCCAAATATTTCTCTTCATAATGTTCTCCGCCCGTAAATGGGTGCATATCGTGAAGTGTCCATATTAAAGGTTTTTTATTTTTTTTAAAAAAAGATTCATAATCCAAAAATCCAGCTACCCAATGCAAGTTTACTATATCGGCTTCTTGGTACAATGGTGAATTAGTAATATCAAAATTGGATGTCGGAAAACTGAACCACTCCAGTCCCTTTGATCTACTTTTCAGAAAAGCATTATCCTCTGAAACAGGCTCTTTTACAAGTAATTTTAATTTTTTCAAAACTCTTCTAAACTTACCTTGAATCTTTGAAATAACGGACTGTTTTTTTTGATTTGGGTTTAAGGTATGCGCATTAGGTATATTGTTTTTTTTGTTTTGCAATAATAAAGATGCGGCAATATTTTCATTTAATAAATCCTCATACAATCGTAAACATGCATTTGCTGCCCCTCCTTTGTCAAAGGTATTTACAATAAGTATTTTCATGATTTTTTTGCCTCTAGAAATAAAGAATCTGGTTTTCTAACTTCTCCATCAATTACATCCAATTGGTATTTTCCCCAATTGTCAATTTCACTTTCAAAAGCATTACTATGAATTATTTCGCTAAAACCTACTTCTTTTAAAAGTTCTGTAAGAGAATATCTATCATACATCCACTGATGTATTTCCCCATTTAATCTAAATTGACCTATACGAAGTGCTTTTTTTTGCGCTACAGTTAAAACTTTATTTTTGGATTTATGGAAAAATTTGTTTTTAAGCTTTTTTAAAAGATGTTTTATGAGGGAGTTTCTTTTTGATGATGCTTTTAACTTTTTTTTCCTTGAAGTTGGACTGTTCAAAAATGCTTGTCTGATTATTTTTCCTTCCATACCAATTCGTTCATAAACATAATTCTCATTAGGAATCGTAGGTTGAAATAAATATTCTTTCATTGCCCCACCAGATTCATTTCTAACCATTTGATCAAGGAGTTCTAATTTTATCCATTCATAATTATTTTTTCCATTTACGTCTCCCATTGAAGCCAGTTCAAGATTCTTCAAATATTCTTTAGCTATACTTTCAAGATCTGGAACGGCAATTCTTATAATTCCACTTGGCTTTAAAACCCGAAAACACTCTTTTAAGAAGTTTAACCCATCAATTTTTGAGAAATGCTCTAGAACATGAGAATGATAGACTACGTTTACTGATTTATCATCCAATGGAATACCTTCCAACAAATTATGGGAAATAACATTATCACTATTGGATACAAAGTCAATATTAATCCAGTCTTTATGATATTTTTGGCCACAACCTAAATTCAGTAATTTCATAGACTATTTTTCTTTATATCCAAAAATATTCAATTGAAAATCCATATTGCAATAACTACCTAAACCCATCAATGGTGAGTTCAAAGAATTATTCCCTGGTATAGACATATATATTCTAAACTTTGCTTTGGTAAGTATATCAATGATTACATTTAATGTTTGAGGTTGTCCAACAAAGGAATGATATTCTACAAAAATTCTTTCAACTTTTCCAAGATCGTTCTCAATATCTTTTAAAACTTCAGTTTCTGCCCCTTCTATATCCAATTTTAAAAAATCCACAGTTCGATTTAAATATGGTTTAAGCGATAAAACACTTATTGAATTTGTTGCAGCTACAGTTTTATCTAATGATGCTATTAACCCCGCATCTGCACCTTCAGATTTGAATTGAATGGTGGTGTCCTCTTTCCAAATTCCTTTTTGAATTAATTCAACGCTTTTTAAAGCATAAGACTCGATGTTTTTTTTTAAAATATTAAAAATTTCAGCGTCTGGTTCAAAAGCTAAAATATTAGAAGAAGGATATAAAAGTTTTAAATAAATTGTAGCAAGACCAATGTTAGCACCCCCATCAATTATATATGGTTCATTTTTTTTAGTTTTAAACTTATAAATGTGTTGTTCAAAAATTTCTTTTTGCATAAAAAGAAAAGAAGCATTATCTGGGATAATTAACTCTCTTCCTTTAAAATATAGTTTAGTTTTTGTATACCGCGGAATTTTTCTCAGTTCTTCGAAAGGGTCTTTTTTAAGGTCTTTTTCTATTAAACCTAATTTCCTTTTTATAAGCCTTTTAATTTCAGGCGGAATAATTTTTTTTAATTTTATCAAAACATCAATTATTACTTAAATCTTATAAAATTATTTAATATTACAAATAACCTAAATACTTTAATTCTTTGTTTGATTCTGATTCAAAAATACGAATTAAGTTTTCTGGTACCTCCTCTTTATAAGATCCTATTTTTCCCTTTCTGATAAAGTCTTTTTGAGGGTCCCAATTCTTATTATTCCAACCAAACTCAACTTCCTTTCTTTTCATTTCAACAAATGTATTTCCTTGAATTGCTCTATTAATAACCTCGTCAGTGCGGTCTAATTGCGCGAAGGCAAGAACAGCTATCATTTGATTTAATGGGTCTCTTATTAAATCTTCATATTTCACTATTAAAATTTCTGCATTATATGGGTTATTTATCCATTGTCTCGTGTGCTCGTGCCACTTAGAAGGATAAATATCTTTTCCAGAAACAATCATGTCTTCAAGACTAGTGATTTTACCCAATGCTTTATTCATTGCATAATATGATGCCATAACATCTCTACCGTCTCTAACTAAATGAATAACGCGTTTCATTTTTTCAGATGGTAAATTGTGGGTTTTAAAAAACATACTATCAGAAAATCGTTTATAGTAATCTTTACCATGAACATCAGGAATTAATTCCTGTGTTAATGTGTCAGGAAGCAATGAAGTTTCAATACCGTATTTGACTCCAGCAATTAGATTCTGCATCCAAGTATTTCCTGATTTTGGATAACCTGCAATAAAAATGTCACTTTCGTTTGTTTTTTTAATAGATACAAAATCTGTCGGAAGTAAACTGGTTTTTTGATTTAATTTTCGTTTTTCCTTCTCAGAAAGCACTATTTTTAAAATAGCCTTTTTTAGTTTATTTTTCATGATAAATGACCATTCAATATGCCAAAACAATTCTTATTTATATTATTAGTTTGAAATAAAAAGCTAGTTTTTAAAATTCTGAAATTCTGTTGTCAACAAAAAGGGGGGAAAAATATCTCTATCATCAATTACTTGAAAAAATAACACTCCATTGATTCTGAGATAATAATCCTGAGTAGAGGTTTTACCCGCCACTATATGAACTGTGTATACCCCCTTGGACAGTTGTAGGCTTTTATGCGTCACAATAAATTCAATAGTGCTATCAATGATTTTCAATCCTGCAGATTCATCGTTACAATTCAAATAAGCTACAGGTCGTTGTTCTTTATCAAAAATTATTACCGTAAAAATTGGAATGGCCTTTAGAGCTTTTTTTATTTTAAATCTAAAATGAAATTTTAAATCATCCAACCATTTTAATTGTGGCACACCATCAATTATATTTTGAGACTCTAATAAATTAACCTCTTCCAATTCAATTGTATTATCATTATATACAAGATTAAACTTATTATCCACAAAACGTTCATAATATAAATCTATTCCTTTTGCAACATCATTTCCTTGAAATTTAGAAATTCCATTTTCCATCAATATGATCTGGTTACAAATCCGAGAAACCATGGGCATAGAGTGAGAAACAAAAACAATGGCCGTTTTGGGTAGAATGGCATCAATCTGTTTAAAACATTTTATTACAAAACCCATATCCCCCACCGCCAGTACCTCATCAATAATCAACACATCCGGCTCCATCTGTGCTGCCACGGCAAAACCCAGGCGCACCTTCATCCCGCTGCTGTAGTTTTGTACGGGCATATCTATAAACTCGCGTATCTCGGCAAAGTCAATTATCTCCTCCACTTTTTGGTCAATCTCCTTTCGGGTAAAGCCCAAAATAGCACCGTTGTTATAGATGTTTTCGCGGCCACTTAAAATTGGGTTAAAACCAGCACCAAGTTCTATCAAGGCGCCTACCCTGCCCTTGATGGTTACCTTGCCAGCATCGGGGTTAATAAGGCCGTTCAATATTTTTAATAGGGTAGATTTTCCTGCTCCGTTATGGCCAATTAATCCAAGGCATTCGCCACGCCGTAACTCAAAACTAATATCCTTTACCGCCCAAAACTCCTTGGGTCTCAGCTCACGTTCGTTGCGATTGCCGCTCAAGCCAGAAGCCAGATCCTTCACTCCATACCAAAGGCTGGTCTTAAGGTCTTTGCAGAACTTTTTGGAGAGGTTTTCAACGGATACTAGGACTTCGCTCATTGGTGATTCAGGATTCGGGATTTGTTGATTTGTTGTTGGGTTATTGGGTAATTGGGTTATTCGTTAATCGTTATTCGTTATTCGTTATTCGTTATTCGAAAGACATTATCAAAATCCTATTCACTATTCACTATTAACTATTCACTACTCACTATTCACTATCAAGCACTCATCCTCTCAACCAAAATAGGAATTGAAATTCTATAGAACAACAAAGCAATAAAAAACAGGGGGATACAGCAAGCGATTACTATTAAAAAATAGGTGAGATGTGCTGGGGGCATGCCTACGGCTAGGTCTCGGGCTGTTAAAATTATTGGGGTAAAAGGGTTTAATTCCATTACCGTTTTCATTATTCCACTTTTGGGAATTCCATAGACCACAGGTGTAACGTACATCAAAAAGCCCAGCCCAAAGCCTATCAAGCGACCAATGTCTTTATAAAGCATCCCTAAGGGGGTGATAAACAACCCAAGAGTAGTACCAAACAATACCCCGCCCAAAATAGCCAGGGGAAAAAGCAAAAGACTCCAATGAAAGCCTACCCCAAAAAAGAAGATAAACACCAATAACAGCAATACTTTTATGGAGCTATTAAACAAGAGCTTATATACGCCCGAAACTACTAATGCTTCCTTTGGGAAATTGATTTTTGACAGGATGGACTTGGCGCTGTTGGTACTGGTCATAGGTGAATTGATGGATTCGGTAATAATAGACCACAACAAAGTACCCGAAAAGGCATAGACCGGATACGGTATTCCGGTATCGGTAACGCGTACCGTTCCTGAATTGTTCAGAAATATCCAAACAAAGGCCGTAGCAAGAGGGGTTACAAACGCCCAAATAATACCCAGATAGCTCTGGCGGTACTGTGCTTGTATGTCACGCTTTGCCAATTGGAAGGACAAAAACCGCGACCGCGCTATATCGGCCAGGCTCTCTTTCAGCAACTTGCCTATACGAAGGTTGTTTTCTTTTTGATAGACTTTGGTTTCCAGTTCCATTGGGTTTGGGGAGCGGGTTTTATTCTTTGGGGCTAAGATAGGGATTTTGGTTAAACTGTTGTCGGTTATCGGTTATCTGTTATCTGTTATCGGTTATCTGTTGTCGGTTATCGGTTAATCGGTTATCTGTTATCGGTTGTCGGTTCTCGGTTGTCGGTTGTGGATTGGGGATTGGGGATTTGGAATTTGGGATTTTTGGTTTCTTGTTTCTTGTTTCTGGTTTCTCGTTTCTTGTTTCTTGTTTCTTGTTTTTTGTTTTAGGATTTAACTGTCAGGTTGAGTGGATTTGGGGGAGCGGTAACTAGCTCAAGTTTGTATCGAGACCTTATTTGGGTTGTTTGTTCTCGGTTGTCTGTTGTCTGTTGTCTGTTGTCGGTTTGAGCTTGCCTGATTAAGGTTGTCTGTTCTCGGTTATCGGTTGTCGGTGGTGGATTCAGGATTTGGGATTTGGGATTTGGGATTTGGCACTTCGACAAGTGTGACAGTTGGGGAATTGGTGAATCTGTGAGTGTGTGAGTATGTTGAAGCGGTTAATTGGGATTTGGGGTTGCAGTACAGAAGCGGTTCTCGATACATTCGCCTCGTGCCTCGGCGAACACTCGAACTGACAAAACTGACAAAAGAGCAAATTGGAAGTAATAAAAAACCCTACAAAGCTTTTTTGGCTTGCAGGGTTTCAACAAACTATTTAGATAAAGTTTTTCATTTTTCCTTCGTATTTAAAATATCAGAAGTGGCAGGTGTATTAACCTTTTCTACTTGAACTTCTGAGGGAATGGAAATAGGCTGCGTTTGTTGTTCATTGTTTTTCACATCAGCACTTGCTTCACTAGCACCATTAGACTTTATAGGTATTTTTGCAACATCTTGTAATTGACTTCTTACTGGTGTTTTAATTTCATTTTTTCTAGTATCTGTAATTGATTCATTATTTTTCGCAGTAAGGTTAAGTGGTCCTGGCCCTTCTGGCAATCTAAGACCTACATGTTTTGAAACCACTCTACCATTTGCGTCTTTAGTATCTGCTCGGTTTGCAACAATTTGCCACGAAAAAGGCACATTGCTAGTTCCATTTTGTAATTCCTTTACCGTAAAACCATCGGCTGATTTGTTTGTAACATACACACCATTACAATCCCCTTCTAAAGTAACAAAAACCTTTAAAGGATGTTCGCTATCTATATGTAATGATTGTTTTAATACAGGATCTAATGCAATATACGCCTGACCATTTACCAACTGCCCTACGCCATAATCCTGAAACACGATTTCTGGTGCTTCTGGCGCAAACATAATTCGCGGTACGTTATTGCTATCATTTATAAGAGTAGATACAGTTCCTGGCCCCACTATTTTAAAATCAGTTCCGGATAGGCCATCACCGACGGTTTCATATCGTAAACCAACATAGGCATAAGAAGGGATAGTTGCGGCTCCACCTGTTCTTACGGTACCTCCGCTAAAATATCCTCCGAAATAACTATCCCGTGCTGGAAAAGAGGTTCCTGAATTATCATTAAAAGCAATATTATCAAACCCTGCAATTACAGCACTTGCTCTAATTCCATTGTTATTATTTGCGCCATTGTTACTGACGTTATTATCTGTATCTAACATAAAAATGCCTCCTGCATTTCCTCTATTTCCATTAGCTACAGCTCCCAAACCAGCATAACCAAACACTCCATTTCGGGTCCCGCTACCTGCAACGCCGCCGCCATTTGTATTTGTAATGATTGATGTACTATTATTTCCAGTTCCAATAACACCTGTACCAGTTGCAACTCTACCATGACTAAATATACCATTTTCACCATTTGAAGCAATTCCGGTTCCAGAGGCTAAGTATGAAGATAAAGGAATATTATTTCCAGTGGCTAAAAGACCTGTTCCTGTAGCACTTATATGAAAACCACTAATTCCAAATCCACCTGCATTATTGGATATTCCATAAACACCACTACCAGTTCCAGTATTTTGACCATACACACCATTATTAGCATTGCCCGCATCCCCCCTAACACCATTCCCGGTTCCTTGATTCCAACCGTATACTGCTGTTCCACTAGAAGTGTTATAACCTGCTACACCAATCCCTACTCCATCGTTAAAACCTCTTACGCCAAGACCCGCAGCAGGATTATAACCATCCACGCCAATACCACCACCAGTACTTTGCCCATACACTCCATATCCTACAGCTACATTCCCAAATACACCTACTGAATTTGTTGTAGCGTTTTCTCCATATATACCTACACCACCTGCCCCAGATGCATAACCATTTATAGCATATTCATTATTTGCACCCTGTACAGTTAAACGATCCCCTGCAATTGGTGCTCCTGTATCATTAATTACTACTTGACCATTAGCAAGAAAACGCATTCGTTCTGTGGCAGTAGTTGAAATTGCTAATGTATTTGCAGCGCTTCTGTAAATTCCAATATCTGGATCTGAAACCCAGGAATAAAAAGGCAATGCCGCAGTTCCATTTGAATTGGCATGTACCTGATTTGAATTTGGTATCCTAAATCGTTCAGTACCATTTGTAGAAAAACCTATCACATTGGCTGCCTGTTGAAACATCCCTGTTCCCACGTTAGCGTTCCAAGAATAGATAGGTGATGAAGCATCTCCATTTGTATATGCTCTTAGTCTTCCTCCATTTGCTTGGGTTGTTCCATTGGTTATTTCAAAACGATCGAAAGATGTTGTTTTAATTCTTAGGGCAATGTCATCTGTAGTGCCCAAAAAATTGGTTCCCGGAACGGTACCCGCATTTCCCCAACGGCCCCAATCGTTATTTGGTGCATCGGTGGCAAGGCGCACCCACTGCGAACCATCATTATAATAATAGCCCGGAGTAACATCGCCAGCTGTGTTTTTGTTATACACGACCATGCCTTGTACGTGGGCCGTCATGGGGGCAAAATTTGATGTATTTACAAGATTTACTCTTGGCAGTAACAAACCCTTTGTAGTCGTGGTGGCATCACCAATTTCGAGAAGCGAATCGTCATTTGGATTTGTATTCCCAATACCAACTTGGGCAAAAGTGCTAAATGAAAGAATTAAAAAGAGACCGTAAATACTAAAAGCAAGCCCCTGGGGAGTGTACATTTTTTTCATAAAAATAGTTTTAAAATTAAAACGAAATTATTATGATAAGGGGCATAACAATGATATGGAAGTAGTGAAAAAAACGCAAATTTTTTAAGCTATACTTAGCTCTACGGGCTTTTTGATACAAAATGCTCAAAATATTCGTTAAGACGTTTTTGATTTTCGACAAAGGGTTAAAATATGTAGGAAAAATACATATTGAGTAAGTGCTTAAATTGTAGGAATTTAAAACTTTAACATTTTGAAATTGTTAAAATCGGGGGGAATTCTTCTAGAAGTAGGTTTTTTGGGCTGTGAATTGTGAACTGTGAGACGTGAATAGTGAATAGTTAGTAGTTAGTTGTTAATAGTTAGTAGTTAATAGTTGTAGTCAGTAGTCAGTAGTCAGTAGTCAGTAGTGAATTAATGTACGTCCCTGATATAGGTTGACCACTTAAAGCGTGGAAAACTATGAAAGCAAATGTACGAAGTATTCGCAAGACGCGTAAATACTCAATTGAATTT
>PAPR01000046.1 GCA_002709085.1 Pseudooceanicola sp.
CCGTGACGGCTTGGATAATCAGGGCCGCCGGCATCACCCGCCAGTCGCCCAATGCGACGAACAGCGGCCAGATCGCGATCAACGAGACCAGCACCGGCAGCGAGGTATAGGCAGCAAAGGTTCCAAAGTGGTTGCGACGCTGCTGCCGGAAAAGGTCGAAATGCACCAGCCCGACGCAGAGCGGGACGAGCGCCAGCCAGCGGTAGGCGCTCGCAACCTCGGAGGTGCCCATGAGGTCGGCGTAGGGGGCGGCCAAGGTCAGCACAGCAACGCAGAGGACGCCCCCGATGATCGCCTGAAGCCCTTGCAAACCCGCTTGCATCCGGGCGCCGGCGCCATCCCGCGCCTGGATCGCCAACTGGCCGAGGCTGAAGCCAAAGGCCATTGTCATTGCGTTCATCGCGATGCTGAAGGTTGCGGCAATGCCGAAATCCTCCAGCGTCAGGAGGCGTGCGAGCAGGATAGCGCGTAAAAGGCTGGCGAGAGCGACGGTGATATTGCCCGAGAGGAGCAGTGTCGCGGCGCTCAGCATGCGCGACCTCTCGGAGCAGGAGCGCATGCGAATAAGGGGGAGGAATCGCGTGTCATGAGGCTAGAAAACATGCTTGGGCTTAACGCCCCATTAACGCCGCGTCCGAATAATGGCCGGGTCGGGCGTAACATCGTGTCCGGGTATGAAAGGATGTCGAGAGTTGGGACAATTTCGGCCTGTCACGACCGGGCAAACGCCGGGTGCATTCCCCCGCAACAGGGGGGATCCGCATATCGGCATGGTCACGGCGCAGGATTCGCACGACGTGCGCGTTTGGTCCGGCACGACCTATCATATGGCGCAGGCCTTGGCGCGGCAGGTGGGCGAGGTCTCGAACCTCGGGCCGGTCGAATGGCGCGGTTTGCGGGCGGTGCACCGGATCCTGCGGGTGCAACAGGCGGTGACGGGCTGGCGCTTTCAACCGGCGCTGTCACCCTTAGCCGTACGCGGTAACGCGGCTCGGATCGCGCGGCGTCAGCGGGTGGCTCGGGCGGACATTCTTTTCGCACCGGCAGGGGGCGCACTGATTCCCGGCCTGCGCCACGGCGTGCCGGTGGCCTATAGTTCGGACGCGACCGCGCGGCTGCTTCATGGCTATTACGACAGTCACCCGTACGCCGGGCGCGGTTTTGCGCGCGCCAACGCACTGGAAGGTCGGGCGATCCGGCGCGCGGATCTGCTGATCTATCCGTCGGAATGGGCGGCGCAGTCGGCCATCACGCATTACGGCGCGGACCCGGTCAAGGTCCACGTCGTTCCCTATGGTGCCAACCTTGCGCGGGTGCCGTCACGTGCTGCGGCGCTGCGGGCGCGTGGCGGCGATCTGCGGTTGCTATTCGTCGGAGCCGACTGGCACCGCAAGGGCGGCGACGTGGTCGTCGCGACGCTGGCCGCCCTGCGCGCGAGAGGTATCGCGGCGCAGCTCGACGTGGTTGGCTGCGCGCCGCCCGAGGGGGTCTTGCTGTCCGGCGTGCCCCTGTCGTGCCTGCATGTGCATCCCTTCCTCGACAAGTCGGACCCTGCTCAGGCACGCCAGCTTGAGGCGCTATATCTCAACGCCGATATCCTTGTTCAACCGAGCCGGGCGGAGTGCTACGGCATCGTCTTTGCCGAGGCCGCGGCGCATGGTGTGCCGAGCTTTGCGTCGCGCACCGGTGGCATTTCGGGGGCAATGACAGACGGCAAGAGCGGCTTTCTTTTGCCCCGCGACGCCGATGGTCCGGCCTATGCCGGGCGGATCGCGGCACTGCTGGCAGAACCGGGCGGGTTGTCGGTCATGCGGCGGTCCGCGCGGGATGAATACGAGGCGAGATTCAACTGGGATCATTGGGCGGCGCGGGTCGTGACGATCTTTCGCCACCATCTGGAGAAAGAGGGAGACGCAAGCCCTTAGCGAAATCTTAATGCACCGTCCCGACGCAACAGCCATCTGACCGGCGTATCCTGCCTGCTTTCCGGCCCCGCGAGGGGCAGACGCCAAGGAAGGATACCGGATGGCATATGCAGGATTTCAAGGGGATGCGCCGTTGCGCGGCGATTCGTGGGCAAGTCAGGGGGTGAGGGCATGATCGCCCTCGGGACCGGCCTCACCGGGTGCCGAATCGGCGGGCAGCTTGGCTACAGGGTCGCGAGCTTGATCGCGGTCGGGGACAGTATCGTGCAGGGCGGGGTCGGCGGCGTGCCATCCTTTGTCGATACGATCGCAGAGACTTGGGGGGCGAGCCTGACCAACATGGCGACCTCCGGAACGATCCTGCAAAACGGCAACGATGCGGGGGGCGCACCGCGCAGCGGCAACCTGATGGACAACTTCGAGGCGCGCAGCATCACACCGGAGGCAGAGGCGATCCTCTGCGCCTATGGATTTAACGACGCGCGATATGTCGGAACGGACGGCACGGCGAACGGGTACGGCCATACGCTCGGCCCGGCGGAATTCGCCGCGGATTTGCGGTCCTGTTGCCGCAGGTGGCTGCCGATCTTCGGGCGCGGGAATATCTGGCTGGTCACACCGCATTATATCTCGGATGCCGGACTGACGACGGGATCGACGGGCTTTACCGGGCAGACCCGCGCAGGGTTTGAGGCTTATGTCACCGCCTGCCGCGACGTCGCGGCCGAGTTCGGCGTCAAACTGGTGGACAGCTACGCCGCCGGCGCGCCGGGCAGCACCGTCGACAATCTGCACCCCGATGCGGCGGGTCGCGATGACCTGATCGCGGCGCTCAAAGCGGCGACGGTCACGGCCCCGCCGCCTTCACTCGCCACGCTAACAGGCGGCGCGGGCGAGATCACCATCCCCGCCGGTGTCGAGGCCTATCACGTTGATGGTGCGGCGGAGGTCGCACTGGCGGTCGGAACAAATTCGATCTCGGCGGGCGAGCAGGCGATTGTCTGGCGCACCTCGGGAGGACGTTGGGAAAGCAGCCGCGTTCTCATCGGCGCTGCGCCCTCTGCGCTGGCGCTCGACACGACACCGGATGACACTTTGGGATGGACCGTCAATGTCGCGACCTCGGCGAGTTGCGACATGAGCGGTGCGACGGAGCGCAATCATCGGTCCTGGGCGGCGGATTGGCCGGTGGGGATGCGGGTGACGTTCGATGTGACCGCCAGCGGGTTGCGGGTTCTCCTGCGGCTCAACAATATCGCGACGCTCAACGGCGGCGAGAATGAGACGTTGATGGACCAGACGATCAATGGGACGGTCACGCTGGACGTGCTCACGACGCAGAGCGAGGCCTACTTCGGCTTCCTCACGCTGGCGCCGGGGGATGTGGTCATCGACAACTTTCGTGTCGAGCTTGGCTGAGCGTAAGGGGCCGGACGCGCCGGCCCCGTGTCACGCGCCCTGTCACCAAAGGGCGACGATGGAGCCGGCGGTGGTGCCCGTCGCCTTGATCCGCGCCGCGCGCAGCGGGACCAGCGATCCGGCGGGCACCGCGACCAGCGTCACCGGGCTGCCTTGCGCGGTGATCAGTGCAATGTCTCCGCTCTGCCCGACGTAGATGGCGCGCGGCAGGACCGGCAGGTCGGTGGCGTCGTCCGGTGTGACTTCGCCGGCATCGCGCAGCGGAGCGACAAGGCTTTGGGCGTGGCTTTCGAAATGATCCATGGGGCTTCCTTTCAGTTGGCCGGCACTGTGCCGGTGGCCTTTGATCGCCCTGGAATGGTCAACAAATCCTCGCGGCACCGTTCGATGGTCGGGAGGCGCGCAACACCCCGCTCAATTGTCGATGAAGTCGCGGATCCGCTGGACAAGCTGGGGCCGCGAGGTGCCACCCGGACCGGGAAGGGAGAGGTCGCGACGCGTCAGCAGGCGGGCCAAATCGCTGGCCTCCCAAGCTACATGGATGCCGGGATGGCGTACAACCTCGCGCGCCGTGGCCATCTGGTGGTCGTTTCGATGCTCGCCCTCGGCGTGGCGCCTTGGCAACAAGACCAGGGGTTTGCCGAAGTCTCGGGCCGTCAGGATCGTGCCGATCCCGGCATGCGCCACGATCAGCCGCGCCTCGCTGACCAACGCCCGAAACGCGGAAGGCGTCAGATAGAGGCGAAGATCGAGGTTGGGGTAGGGCCGGGGGTCGGGGCCGGTCTGCGCGATGATAGGCTCATCAATTTCGGTCGCTAGCCGGTCGAGCGCGCGGATCAGCCTCGGATACGGCAATTGCGTGCCGACGGTGGCAAAGATCACAGGACCGATCCGGCAAAATCCGCGCCGGCCTCGCGGGCCACATGCTCCCACTGCGCCAGGCAGAGGTGACTGACATGCCGTGCCAGGCGTCCCGACATCGACATGCGTTCGGCATTAGCCACGCTGTCGATCCAGATGGTGCGCGCCCCGATCATGCGGGCAAGGATCAACGCGATCACGCCGGGCAACGCGCCGGTGGAGATGACGACAGAAGGGCGGCGTCGGATCATGTGCCACGACAAGAGTATAACAGTGCGCGGCAGGTTGCGCAGGCCGGCGCGATTGCAATCAGGGATGAGGGAGGCGGCAGTCCCGGTTTCAGCCCTGAGCCCCGGTTGCGTGGTCAGGTAATAGGCCGGGTGATCGCCAAAACTCTCGCGTATCTGCATGAGTTGCTGCCAATGCCCACCCCCCGATGCAACGGCGAGGATCGATTTAGGGCGCGGCGCGGAGGGGCCAAGGGCTTGCCGGATCATCCAACCCGCGCGCGTCAGACGGATGCGAGACAGCGTGGCCAAGGCGCGCGCCCGCTCGGTCGGACCGTTCAGACGGTCGGAGGTGATTACACGCACCGCATGTGGACCGACCGACGCCGCGACCAGCACGGCGCGGGCCATCCAGCGAAGGCGGGCGAGGGGGCGATTACGGGATTCATGCCATGCTTCGTCGGTCAATCGACGCCATTTCTGATGGAGGTCGCGCCAGCAGCGCCGTGTGGGGTGGGCCACGCGGAGGGTCGGCGCATGGCATAGGGTGCCGCCCAGCGCACGGGCGCGCAGGCACCAATCCTTGTCCTCGGGCCGGTCCGCGCGAAACGGGCCAGTCCGGTCGAACATCTCGCGCGTGGTCAGTAAGTTTGCAGTGACGCCGAATCCCGCACGGGCATAGCGCGCGACGTCAAAGGCAAAGACGGTTTCGAACGCCTGCGTCCCTGACCGTCGAGGCGGCGTTTCGTCAAAAAGGGTGACGTCACCGGCGACGATATCCGCGAGGTCGCGGGACTGCCGCGCCGCGCGAATCCAGCCGGGCATAGGCCGGCAATCGGCATCGAGGAACCAGAGGTAGGGAGCGCTGCTGGCCGCCGCGCCCCGGTTGCGCGCATGTGCGGCGCCGCGCCGTGCCTCGCTGATAAAGCGGACCTGCGGAAAGGCCGCCCGGATCGTCGCGAGCGTGCAGGTGGAGCCGTTGTCCACCACGATCACCGCGATTCCGCGCAGATCTTCCGGCTTTGACCCCGTGAACAGCGCGTCGAGACAACACATCAATCGGGATATATCGTCGAGGTGCGGGATGATGATCGCGGCCTCGGGGATGGCCGGGCAGGCTAACAGCGGCTCAACCATCGCGGCGATCCGAATGTTCCGCGATCGCGCATCTGTTCAACACGATCCCGGCGACGTTTGTGAGGCTCGCGACCTGTCGTTCGATGAGGTCGATCTGATGAATGGGCGTGCGGTCCGCCTGCATGACGATGAGCGCGGCATCGACGGTCCGCAGGAAGCCATGGGCGTCGTCCGCCACCAGCATCGGCGGCATGTCGAACAGCATCAGGTCGGGCTCGAAAATTTCTTCGATCCGGGTCAGCAGCGCTTCGGTCTTCAGGCGGTGCAACAGCTCGGCGGATCGGTCCGCGCGGGCGGTGTTGAGCGCAAACGCCATGTTCATCCCCTGCCGCAGCATATGCGTCTCAAGCGGCGTGTCCGAACCAAGGCTCGCGCCTAAATCATGCGCGCTCGACTGGCCCAGCAGCCTCGCCATACCGGGCCGGCGAAGGTCGAAATCATAGGCGATAGTGCGCAGTTCTCTCTGGCGGGACAGGGCGAACGCGAGGTTGATCAGCAGGGTCGTCCGGCCTACCCCTCCTTCGGGCGACACGATGGCGATCCGCTTCCACCCATGCTGGTGATGCAGGTGAACCAGGCGGGTACGCAGGTGATCGAAGGCGCGCGCACGCATGTCTCGAGCGGTGAGGATCCGGTTGGCCGCCAAAGTCGTGGGATCGCAGGTCAGTTCCTCAAGGTCCGCCCAGGCGGCGCCCACGAGATCGGGCATGGATTTGGCTGTCTTAGCGGGACGGCGATAGGCCATGGGTCCGGGGCGCGGCGCCCGCGATCGGTCCTGATGCAGTTGAAGGGTCTCCATTTGGGGGTCTCCTGATTATCCGGGGCGTTCGAAGCGGGCGAGCATATGGGCCGCGATCTGGTCGAATGGGACATCAACCTGTCGCCAAAGCGCGATGCCGGCAGGGATCAGCGCGACGAGCAGCGCGATCAGGGCAAGACGCGTAACCCGGCGACGGCGCAATTCGCGAGGGGTACGTAACAAGGGAATCGTGGCGATTGGCGTGACGCCGAGACGCCGGATCAGATCGCCCGAGTGACGCACGGTGCCTGAGAGCATTTCGAGCGCCGCGACAAGGCCCGCGGCAGCGAGCACGCCAAGCGTCGCACCCCCGGCCACGATCAGCCGCCGGTTCGGTCCCGAGGGGCGCGAGGGGCGGGTCGGCTGTTCGATGATCGTGATGCGTTGGTCGCGCGACAGATCCTCGATACGCTCACCAGTGGCAGCGCGGGCAAGGCGGTCGACCGATTGAGTATACTGCGCCTGAAGATTTTCATTGTCATGTTCCAGCGCGTCCAATGTCAGTGCGTTCGTGGCGGTGCGCTCTATGCCTTCGGTGAGTCTGGTTAATTCAGCCCGCAGCGCCGCGCGCTGAGCCATCAGTTCGTCGCGCCGATGCGCCACCTCGGCCATGTGGCGGGACAGGGTGGCACGGGCGAGGCTTGGGAGGGGCGGTTCGTTCCCTTTCGTCTCGGCCAAATGGCGCGCAGCCTTCGCAAGACGGTTGCGCAGGGCGATCACCTTGGGACTGGTCTCGGTGTAGACGGCCAGCGCGGCGGTTAGCTCTTGGGCTACCTCCGCATGATGGCGTGCGCGCGGTGAGTCGGCGGGAAGGGTGGCGGGTGTGGGCAGCGCCGCAAGGTCGCGGGCGAACGTCTCGCTTTGCATCAACAATCGGGTCAGGTCACGTTCGATCGCCGTCAGCCTGTCCTGTTGGGTGAGGAGCAGGCTGCGGCGGTGATCCAAGCTGTCAGGGAGGGCCCCGGCGTGGTCGGTTTTGAACGCCAGGATGCGCGCGCTTTGCTGGTCGAGACGCGAGGTGAGACGCGCCACCTCCGTCCGGAAGAAGGCCTCGGTCTTTGCCGCGCGCCCCGTTCGATAGGCGGAATCCTCGCGCCGGATCAGGGTGAGGTATTCCCCGAGTACATCGGCGGCGGCATCGGCGTCGCGCGCGCGGAATCCAAGGGTCATCAGCGTGGCCTGATTGCGACCCGTTGAAGAGGTGATCTTTGTGCGCCTGCGCATCGCCTCCACGATCTGATCGGACGACATTTCCGCCAGTCGGGGCAGGACAGAAATGCGCGTCGCAATGTCGATGAGATGGGTACGGGTCAGCAGGCGCGATTCAAAGATCTGAAGCTGTTCGCCATCCGATACATGCACGGTGCTTTCCGCCAGCTCATCGGGGATCTGCGGCCTATTCACGATCAGCTTGACCTCGCTTTGAAAGCTGGGCGGCAGGATTTCAGCAATGACGATAGAGAGCGCGGTTATAGCGAATGTCACGCCGAGAAACAGCGCCGACCTGCGCCGGAGCATGATTGTAAAATCACGCAAGGTTAGCATTGTCGGCCCTCTTTTTGGCTACGGTGATTGGATGTGTTGTTAACGTTCTTCATTAACCTATTCTCATCGGGGGGTCGAAAATTCACAGGCTGATTTTTTATAAGTTTAGTTGGTGGACGCTCCGGTCGGAAGTGTATTTCCCAGCATTGGCCATGATGCGTGTCGTGTAAGGAAGGCCGGCATCTAGTTAATAAATTATGAACTTTCTGGAGTAAACTTCGTGCCAAGACTATTTTTTTATCTCATTGGTGAGCTATGGCCTGAATATTGAGCAATTGTTAATCGCCGCCATCTGCCCTTAATTACTTATTAATACATATTATATTAACCATAGTGAAAAAATAAAATTGAAAACGGGAGGACGTTGTTCATATTATTGGTCGAAAGTGCGGGGATAAATGCCCTCTTTTTCTCCTCGCGGTTATTGCGGTGGAGGTGACGTTAAATGCCCCCTTGAGATTGATTTGCCGAACTCGAATTGGTCGGTTGGCCCTTATGTGGAGCTTGTTTTTGCCATGCTGTTGTCTCGACCAAGTTATCTTGCGCCAACACTGCCGGTGGTCCTGTCCACCAAGCCATTGGTGGGGCGGGGGCTATACGAAACGCGGCTGAAGCGATTTACCGACGTGGCGCTGACCATCGCGCTGATCGTCCTTGCCGCGCCTCTCATGGTGCCTCTGTTGCTCGTCGCGTTTGCCCTGGTTTCACTGGACGGCCACCCACCGATCTTTTGTCAGTGGCGGGTCGGGCGCGGGCATCGTGTGTACCGGATGTTGAAGATTCGCACGATGGTTGCGGACGCGGATGTTCGGTTGGATGCGCATCTGGCCTCTGACCCCGTCGCGCAGGCCGAGTGGTCGCGTCATCAAAAGCTGCGTCACGATCCGCGCGTGACCTGGATCGGGGCATGGTTGCGCCGAACGTCGCTGGATGAGTTGCCACAGCTCTGGAACGTGCTGCGCGGTGACATGAGTCTCGTTGGGCCTCGACCGTTCATGGTGACCCAGGCAGCTCTTTATTCTGGTGCGTCCTATCCGCGAATGCGTCCCGGCATGACCGGGCTGTGGCAGGTGTCCGCTCGCCACGAAAGCACCTTTGCCGAACGGGGACGCATCGATGATTCCTATTGCGCGCGCCTCGGCCTGATATCGGACCTGAAAATCCTCCTGCGGACCCTCGGTGTGGTCCTTCGGGGTCGCGGGTGCTGATCCAGTCGCACTTTCTTGACCACGTTTGCATTCGGTTAACCTTGACCGGCTAGGCTGGATAGAGGCCATCGGCGCGGGTTTCCGCGGACCGTGGCGCAGTTGAAAGGGGCCAAGAATGCAAATATTCACGCGAGGCGGATGGATCGTCATGGCGGTGACGTTGGTTATACTGGCGGACCGTGTGTTGGCCCAGCAGCCCTACAAGGTTCGTGCGGGTGATCAATTGCGAATCGAGGTGTTGGAGGATTCAAGCCTGAATCGCACGGTTCTGGTGCTGCCCGATGGGACGATAGCCTTCCCCTTTGCCGGGCAATTTCGAGCGCGGGGGCGCAGCGTATTAACCATCCAGGCCGCTCTGACCAAGCGGTTGGCGCCAAATTTTGCTTCCGGACCGACGGTCTTTGTCTCGGCCGGCAAATTGGCCGTCGTGCCAAAGGCTGAGGTGCGCACGACCGAGGCGAGCTTTGAGATTTACGCCATGGGCGAGCTGAGTAAGCCGGGACGGATCGCTGTGGCGGGATCAAGCGGTGTGACGCTCTTGCAGGCCATTGCAGAAGCGGGCGGCTTCACTCGGTTCGCCGCCACCAAGCGAATCCAGTTGCGTCGCCCGGCAGAGGGGGGTGAGCAGGTCTACATCTTTGACTACCGGACGGGCGGCGGTATCTCGGGCGCGACGCTGTTGCAGCCCGGCGACGTGATCGTGGTGCCGGAACGACGGCTATTCGAATAGGGCGCTTGATGGGGGGGATCCGCGCAACTCTAACTGGCGCGCTGATTGCGTTGGCGGTCGGGGGGATGCCCGAAGCGCGCGCGGAGGTTTCCGACGCGCCGGCGCTGAGTGTCGATTTCAAGACCGGAGTCGCCGCTGAGGATGCTCCGGGTGCAGCAACGGGGACGGCGCGATCGGACCTGCGTTTCGGCGTGATCCGCAGCACAAAAGGCAGTTCGGTGGAGGCGTCCCTGGGCGCTTGGGTGGAGGCCGGGGGTAGGGCAAAGGGGGGGCTCGATCACCTCCGGCTCTCTTACGCGCGGACCACGCGACAAAGCACGCTGACCGCGCACCTTAGAGTTGAGGAGGCGACGCTATCGAGTGAGGCCAGTCTGATCGACCCTGTCACCGGGGATTTCGTGACCGTCGTCGATCCGGGTCGCCGCCGCGCGATGCAAGCCGCGTTGTCCCTCAGGACCGGCATTGGCGAGCGGGTTGAGTTCAACCTCGATCTGCGGCGTGGCGCCACGCGATATATCGGCACGGTTTCACCCAGTTATAACGACAGTGATAGCTGGTCCGCTGCCGTGACGGCGAAACTAAGGGTGTCCCCGGTAGCGCACCTGAGGGGCGAGTTCGGGGTCCACGACGAGCGGACCCTTGATGGGCTGGACAGCCAGCGGCGCGTTGGATTTGGCCGGGTAGAGCTGGGTTATGATCTGAACCCGGTGACATCGTTTTCGGTTGGCGTTGGCCACTCTTGGATTGATCAGTCGGGCGCGGCGGGGTTGGTCGACCGGCGCGGCACGACGCTTGTTGCGGGCGTCACCCGCGAACATCGCCGTGGTCATGTCGGACTGCGTTATGCTCGCACTGTGGAGTCATCCGGAACGCGCGATCTGATCGAAGTGTCGGCACGGCTGGAGCAGCCGCGCGGAGAGTTGAACGGCAGCCTCGGCTATACGAGAACGGCCCAGCACAGCGGTCCGATTGCAGCGCTCACTTATCGGCACGAGATGGCGCGCGGGCGGATCCACCTCAGCGCCGCGCGGAGGTTCGCCACATCCGGCACGGGGTCGCCGCGCGCGGTGAGTGAAACGCGCCTTCGGCTCGACCGGGAGGTGACGGCGCGCGGTACGATACGTATTGAGGCGGGGTACCAGGCCGTGGATGCCGCGCCGACGGGCGGGGCGGCGGTGTCACGGGCGAGCGTGGCGTTGACCTACGACCATCGGCTGACGCGGGACTGGTCGCTGGAGGGCGGCCTTCGTCATCTCGCGACGCGGCGAGCCGGACAGTCGGGGTCGCGGCGCAACACGATTTTTGTGACCCTCAGTCGGTCGTTCATGTCGCGATGATGGGGCGATCAGGCTTTGGCGAGCGGGGAAAGACTTGTTATGGCAGAGTGACTTGATGCGCGCGCCCCTTAATACTGAACGTGCGCGCCGCGTTGCGACAAAGACGAAGAGGATTCGGCCTTGAAGATCGAACAGACCCGCTTGCCCGGCGTCCTGCGCCTGACGCCGAAACGGTTCAGCGATCCGCGCGGCTATTTCGCGGAAACCTGGAACCAGCGGACGCTGTCGGAGGCCGGCTTGATGCTGCCGGACTTCGTACAGGACAACCATTCCGTTTCGGCTGAGGTGGGCACGATCCGGGGTATGCACTTTCAGGCCCCGCCCGATGCGCAGGGCAAGCTCGTGCGCTGCGGGCGTGGTTGTCTGTTCGATGTTGCGGTCGATATCCGCAGCGGCAGTCCGACCTACGGGCAATGGTATGGGGAGGAGTTGAGCGCCGTGAATGGTCGCCAGCTCTGGATCCCGGCGGGGTTTCTGCACGGGTTCCTGACGCTGGAGGACGAGACGGAAATCACCTACAAATGCACCGCGCATTACGCACCGGAGAGCGAAGGTGCGGTGCTGTGGTCATCCTGCGGGATCGACTGGCCGTTGCCGCCGGGCACCACGCCGCTGTTGTCGGACAAGGACGCGACGGCGGGAGAATTCGCGGCTTTTCGTTCGCCATTCGTGGCTGAGGGCGTGTTGTGAAGATCCTGATCACCGGGGGTGCGGGCTTCATCGGATCCGCCGTGGTGCGGCGCGCCATTGGCCAGGGGCATTCGGTCGTCAATGTCGATGCGCTGACCTACGCCGCGTGTTTAGCGAATGTGGAGAGCGTCGCGGATCATCCGAACTACCACTTTGAGCATGCCGGTATTTGTGACGCTGAGGCTATCGCCCGGATTTTCGTGCAGCATCGACCGGATCGCGTCATGCATCTGGCGGCGGAAAGCCATGTCGACCGCTCAATCGACGCGCCCGGTGCCTTTATCGCGACCAATGTGACCGGCACCTACACCCTGCTCGAAGCCGCGCGGCGGTACTGGCTGGATCGGGGTCAGCCAGCCGAATTCCGGTTTCACCATGTCTCGACCGACGAGGTTTACGGATCGCTCCCGCCTGACCCGACGGTGCGGTTCACCGAAGGCACGCCCTATGATCCGCGCAGCCCCTATTCGGCGTCCAAGGCCTCCTCCGACCATCTTGTCCGGGCGTGGCACGAGACCTATGGTCTGCCGGTCGTGATCAGCAATTGTTCCAACAATTACGGTCCTTTCCACTTCCCCGAGAAGCTGGTGCCGGTGACTATCCTCAACGCGCTGGCGGGCAAGCCGCTGCCGATCTACGGCAAGGGTCAGAACATCCGCGACTGGCTTTTTGTCGAGGATCATGCCGAGGCGCTGTTGTTGGTTCTCAATGAGGGGGAGATCGGACGCAGCTACAATATCGGGGGGGACAATGAATGCACCAACCTCGACCTCGTGCAACGAATTTGCGCGATACTTGATGAGGTGCGTCCCAAGGCAAAGGGGCGCTATGCCGATCAGATCGCATTCGTTGCCGATCGCCCCGGCCACGATGCGCGCTATGCGATCGACGCGACCCGGATCCGCGACGAATTGGGCTGGCGGCCTTCGGTCACGCTGGACGAGGGGTTGGCGCGGACGGTGGCCTGGTATCTGGAGAACGAGCCTTGGTGGCGCGCCTTGCTGGATCGCGACGGCGTCGGTGAACGGTTGGGCCGGGCATGACGGTGCTGGTCTTTGGACGGACCGGGCAGGTCGCGCGGGCGCTGGCCGTGCTTGGCCCCGAAGCGGTGTTTCTGGGGCGGGATGAGGCCGATTTGCGCGACCCCTCGGCCTGCGCCGCGGCGATCCGCGCGCGTCGCCCTCATGCTGTGATCAACGCCGCCGCATGGACCGCCGTGGACGACGCCGAAGAGCATGAAGCCGAGGCGTTGGTCATCAACGGCGAGGCGCCGGCTGAAATGGCGCGCGCCTGTGCGGCGCTGGCGATCCCCTTCGTGCATATCTCGACCGACTACGTCTTTGCCGGCGGTGGCGATGCGCCGTGGCGGTCGGACGACCCGGTCGCGCCGTGCAACGCCTACGGTCGGACGAAGCGCGCGGGCGAGGTCGGGATCATCGCAGCGGGGGGCGCCTTTGGCATTCTGCGCACCTCCTGGGTATTTTCTGCGACGGGCGTGAATTTCCTCAAGACCATGCTGCGGCTGTCCGAAACGCGCGACCGGCTGAGCGTGGTCGGTGATCAGATCGGCGGGCCGACCCCGGCGACGGCCATCGCGGCGGTCTGTCTAACCATGGCAGAGACATTGCGCGCGGAGCCTGACCTGTCGGGCATTTACCACCTGTCCGGCGACCCGGATGTCAGCTGGGCCGGCTTCGCGCGCGAGATCTTTGCGCAGGCCGGTCGCTCCGTCACGGTGGAGGACATCCCGAGCCACGCCTACCCGCAGCCCGCCCCGCGGCCTGCGAATTCGCGGCTGGATTGCAGTGGGCTCGCGCAGGCATTCGGCATCGCGCGACCCGATTGGCGGGCCGAGGTCGACCGTATTCTCAACGAGTTAGGAGCAGTGACATGACCAAGCGCAAGGGCATCATCCTCGCCGGAGGGAGTGGCACGCGCCTTTATCCGATCACCATGGGCGCGTCCAAGCAGCTGCTGCCGCTATATGACAAGCCGATGATCTACTATCCGCTGTCCGTTCTGATGCTGACCGGGATCACCGAGATCCTCGTCATCACCACGCCCGAGGATCAGGACCAGTTCCGCCGCCTGCTGGGGGATGGGTCGCAATGGGGTCTGAGCTTGAGTTACGTGGCGCAGCCCAACCCCGACGGTCTGGCGCAGGCCTACATATTGGCCGAGGCGTTTCTGGGCGGCGCGCCTTCGGCCATGGTGCTGGGGGACAACATCTTTTTCGGGCACGGCTTGCCCAAGGTGCTGGCGGCAGCGGATGCGCGCACGGATGGCGGGACGGTGTTTGGCTATCACGTCGCGGATCCCGAACGCTACGGCGTGGTCGACTTTGCGCCCGATGGCAAGGTTCGACAGATCGTGGAAAAGCCCGCCGTGCCGCCGTCGGATTATGCGGTGACGGGGCTCTATTTCCTCGACGGGACCGCACCCGAAAAGGCCCGCCGCGTGACGCCTTCGTCGCGCGGAGAGCTGGAGATCGTCTCGCTCCTGGAGATGTATCTGGCCGAGGGCGCGCTTTCGGTGGAAAAAATCGGGCGGGGTTACGCATGGCTCGACACCGGCACGCATGCGAGCCTTCTGGACGCGGCGAATTTTGTGCGGACCTTGCAGATGCGCCAAGGGCTGCACGTCGGGAACCCGGACGAGATCGCGTTTGAAAACGGCTGGATCGACGCGACGGCGCTGCGCGCGCGGGCCGCGATATATGCCAAGACGGATTATGGCGATTACCTTGCCGGTTTGCTTCGCGATTAACGCGACGGGCTAGGCGAGGCGTGACCCCATCAACTGCGGGCGTAGACGTCCTCATACCGGATGATGTCGTCTTCGCCGAGGTAGCTGCCGGTCTGCACTTCGATCAGGACCATCGGCACCTTGCCGGGGTTTTCCATCCGATGCTTTGCGCCGAGCGGGATGTAGACCGACTGGTTCTCACCGACCAGCGTGACCTCGTCGCCAACCGTCACCTTTGCCGTGCCTTCGACCACGATCCAATGCTCGGAGCGATGGTGATGCGATTGCAGCGACAGGGCAGCGCCGGGATGGACGTGGATCCGTTTGACCTGGAACCGCTGCCCGATGACGAGGCTTTCGAACCAGCCCCAAGGGCGGTGATCCTTGGGAAAGGCCTCAGCCTGACGCGCCGATTTCGACTTGAGCGCGCTGACCGCCTGTTTGACGTCCTGCGCGCGGCTGGCATCGGCCACCAGCACAGCGTCGGGCATGGCCACTGCGATAATGTTATTGAGGCCGATTCCGACGACTTCGAGGGTGTCATCCTCGGACCGCAGGAGGGTGTTGTCGCAATCAATCGCCGTCGCCGCGCCGGATGTGGCGACACCGCGCGGATCCTGCGTCGCCTCGCGCCAGACCGCGTCCCACCCGCCAAGGTCGGACCACCCGGCCGCGAAGGGCACGACGGCCAAGTTGTCGGCCTTTTCCATGACCGCATAATCGATTGAGATATCTTTGACCTCCGCCCAACCCGCTGGATCGATACGGAAAAACCCGAGGTCAGGTTTGCCGGCGTCGATCGCGCTCTGCACCGGGTCCATCAGGCTGGGGCAGTGCTGTCGAAACGCGTCCAGGATCGCGCGGGCGGAGAACAGGAAGATCCCCGCGTTCCAGAGGTAGGTTCCGGCGTCGAGCATCCGCTCGGCGGTGGCGCGATCAGGCTTTTCGACAAAGCGTTTCAGCGCAAGCGGGCGCAGCGCGCCATCGTCGGGCCGGTCGGCAAGTTCGAGGTAGCCGTAGCCGGTTTCGGGGTGCGCCGGTTTGATGCCAAAGGTGACAAGCTGTCCGTCGCGCGCGGCCGGAATCCCCGCCTCGACCGCCGTACGAAAGGCCGCGGCGTCGGGAACCACGTGATCCGAGGGCGCGACGAGCATGAGGGCGTCGGGGTCGATCCGGCTTTGCCATAGGGCGGCGGCGAGGACGGCGGGCGCGGTGTTGCGTCCCTCGGGTTCGATCAGGATCGCGGCGGGGTCGATGCCAATGTCGATCAACTGCTCTGCGACGATAAAGCGGAACTCGGCATTGGTCAGCACCATGGGCGCGCCGAAAGCAGGACCGGAAAGGCGCTTGGCCGAGGATTGGAACAACGTGGTTTCGCCCACTAGCGGCACGAATTGCTTGGGGTAGCTCTTGCGCGACAGGGGCCAGAGCCGCGTGCCCGAGCCGCCGCAAAGAAGAACAGGGGTGATGATGTCCGACATGGTGCTGGCCCTTCGCTTTGGTCTGAACCTTTTCGCCTTCCGTCGGCGGCAACGCAAGTCACCATTGGGCGGCGGTCCCCTTGCACCGCGCCTCTTGCCAATCCCCGCGTGGCGGCGCAGGTAGGTCGCGATGACGACGGGGTTGGTCATAGGCGGTGGCCCGGCGGGTCTGATGGCGGCGGAGGCGATGGCGCTCGCCGGCCTCGACGTGACTGTCGCGGAGGCCAAGCCGAGCGTCGGGCGCAAGCTGCTCATGGCCGGGAAATCCGGGCTGAACCTCACCAAGGCAGAGCCCGAGGCCGCGTTCCTTGCCGCGCTGGAAGAGGCGGGTCCGGCGCTCTCCCCCATCATCGCGGATTTCGGCCCCGAGGCGGTGCAGGCCTGGGCGCAGGATTTGGGCCAAGAGGTGTTCACCGGCACGACGGGGCGTGTCTTTCCCCAAGCCATGAAGGCCTCACCCCTATTGCGCGCCTGGCTGGGCCGCTTGACAGACCTCGGCGTCGAGATGCGCCGCCGCTGGCGTTGGACAGGCTGGCAGGACGGCGTGCCGCAGTTCTCCACGCCTGAGGGTGTCCAGACACAGACCGCGGACGTCACTGTCCTCGCCATGGGCGGAGCGAGCTGGCGCCGCCTCGGGTCCGATGGCGCATGGGCGGAGCATGTCCCGATCGCGCCGTTCCGCCCGGCCAACATCGGGATCGCGGTCGATTGGAGCGAGCCGATGGCGGCGCAGTTCGGCCAGCCCGTCAAGGCGGTCGCGCTGACGGCGGGCGGTCGCAGCAGCCGGGGCGAATGCGTCATCACCCGCCACGGGCTGGAAGGCGCCGGCGTCTATGCGGTGTCGCGCGCGCTGCGGGACGGGGCGGCGCTGACCCTCGATCTGATGCCGGACCTCTCGGAGGAGCGCCTGCGCGAGAAACTGGCGCGCCGGCGTCGCGGGGACAGCCTGTCGTCGCATCTGCGCCGCGCGATCAAGCTGGACCCGGCCAAGCGCAGCCTGCTGATGGAATTCGGACGTCCTCTGCCGGACGACCTCGCGCCGCTGCTGAAGAGCTTGCCGATCCGCTACGGGGAAACGCTGCCGATGGATCAGGCGATCTCCACCGCCGGGGGCCTGCGGTTCACTGATCTCGACGACGGGCTGATGCTGCGCGATCTCCCCGGCGTCTTTGCCGCCGGGGAGATGCTGGATTGGGAAGCGCCGACCGGCGGCTACCTTTTGACCACCTGCCTTGCGACGGGCCGATGGGCCGGACGGGCGGCGGCGGCCTATGCCTCTTCTGAGGCGACGGCGCGCAGGTAGGCGTCCCGCTCGCGCATGCGCTTGGCATAGGCCATCATATCATCGCTCTCGATCGGGAATTTCGCGCCATACGCCCAGTTGAGCGTATGGGTCAGCAGGATGTCGGGCACGGTGATTTCGGATCCCATGACAAACGGCCCCTGAAAGCGGCGCTCGAGGGTCTTGAGGTTCTTGGCCCATTCCCATTTCAGCGTGTCCTTGACGGCCGGTACCCGTTTCTCTTCGGGCAGGACAAAGCTGTGGCGCGCTGCGGACCAGACGAGGCTTTCGAGATCGTCCAGGATCTGAAACGTCACCGCATCCTGTTTGCCGCGTGCGATTGTGCCTGCCGGGGCCGTCAGGCTGCCATGCTTGTCCGCCAGATAGGTGAGGATGGCGACGCTGTCCGAGATACCCTCGCCGTCCTCGACCATCACGGGGAGCTTGCCGAGGACGGAATGCTGCGTGACCTCGGGCGATTGCGGCTGGGCGCGGTTGCGTTGGTAAGGCTGGCCCAGCTCTTCCAGCATCCAGATGATGCGGAATGTCCGGTTTTTTGCGGCGCCGATAACGGTGTACATGGATGTTTCCTCCGAAAGTTCAGGGCAGGGAACACGACTGCGGCGCCGAGGTCCAGCGGGAAGCGTCGAAACCCTAGAACATAGCTTTGGCAAGAAACAGTTGAGGGCAAGCTGGGCCGGTAAGCACGGTCGCCTCCGGCGGGAGTATTTTTGACGAGATGAAGCCGGGAGACCCCGACAGGGTTCCGCCCCGTCCCGTCCCCACAAACGGGGGTGCTGGACGGGGCTTCACCTCGTACGTCCATCGGCTCTCCAGCCTGTAACGCGCGTTCAGGATGGCGGAGTAACGTTAACCGGAGGTAAAGAACGAGACAAAAAACCGGCTTCATCTCGTCGAAAATACTCATGATGCGCGGCCGAAACGGGCGGTCCCGTTCAGCGGCGCGCCATCATTGCCAGCCGGATCATCGCGCGTTCCACCAGGGCCATGGCCGGGGCGGTCTGCGCGGCAGATCGCAGGCTCAGGTCGGTTTCGGTGATCACAGTCAGGGCCTGTTGCAACCGTTCGACCCCCCACCCCTGCGCCTGACGCAAGACCTTGTCGCGGCGCGGGCCAAAGACCGGAGGGCGCACGCGATTGATACCTTCGCCCGGCCCACCCGGCGCGGCTGCCACGGCATAAAGGGTGCGGAAGTGGCGCATCAATCCGATGCAGAGCGTCACCGGCTGCACCCCCTGAGCGCGCAGCCTTTGCATCAGCGGTCCAATCTCGCCTGACTTTGCCTCGGCCACGATATCGAGCATGTCGTCGATCTCGGCTTCGGTTGTTGCGGGGGCGACTGCGGCGACGTCCTGCGGCGTGGCCGGAGCGGGGTCGCCATGCTTGTAGATCACAAGTTTTTCCAGGGTCTGGCGGAAATCGCCGGGATCGATCGTCATCGCCAAGGCGGAAAGATCGCGAAGCGCTTCGCTGGACAGGGCGGTCAGCCCGGCGCGCTGTAGCTCTGACTCGATCTCGGTCCGGCTGGGCGGGTTGTCGTAGATCGCGGCGGCATAGGCGTCTTTATGCGCTTCGAAGTATTTGCGAAGCTTGGAGGTCGGCTTCAGCGCGCCGGCGGCCACCACCACCTGCGCATCGCCCCTGCGCCAATCCTGTAGGGATGGCAGGATCGCCTCGGCGTGAGTTTCGGTCGCGTCCTCGACAAAGGCCACGCGGGGTCCGGGAAAGAAACCGACCGCCTTGATCGCATCGCTGAGCAGCGCCGGATCGCGGCGCACGTCGGCAGCCGCCATCCGGGTCAGTCGCATTTCCTCTTCGCCCTTGGGGCCGACGAGGCCGGCAATGACCTCTTGGCGCTTCAGCGCGATGCGCATGGCATCCCCGCCATAGATCAGCAGACCCATCTTGTCCGAATCGGGCCGGGCGAAATAACCGGGGGCATCGCGCGCGGAGAGTTTCATGGGCGCGGTGCGGCGGGGCTCTGGGCCGATGGCAGGTTCGGGGCGGCGGCAATCAGACGGGTGACGATGGCGTCGCCAAGAATCGTGGTCAGGCGCGCCTCGGCCGCGTCGCGGGCCGCGCGTGTCGCGACCGTAGTCCCGGTCGCGGAATAGCCGGTGAAGTTTTCAACGACGCCCTCGTTCAATACCGCGCCTGTCGGTGTGGTCAGGCGATAACTGGCCTGGCCAGTCAGATTGAATCTGCGGGTGATGTTATTGGCCGTGATCGCGATGCTTTCCTGATCGATGAAGAGGGTGTAGTCCAACAGGAAAACGGGATTGGATGTCCGGCCCAGGCGATCCTCCAGGTGTCGGGTCAGCAGGTATTCCGCGCGAGTTTGTGGCGCGGCGACCTCGACCGCGTTCAGCAGGGGCCGCGCAGAGGCCGAAGCCCCGCCGCCGGGGGCATAAGCCGGGGTGAAGCCGCAGCCCGCCAGCGGGACCACGGCCAGAAGGCCCAGAAATCTGCGTCGGTCACATGACCACATTGACGATCCGTCCGGGGACAACGATGACCTTCTTCGGCTGGGCCCCTTCCAGCGTTCTGGCGACATTCTCATGGGCGAGCGCCAGTTTTTCAACCTCTGCCTTGTCCATGTCCTTGGGTACGGTGATTTCGCCGCGCCGCTTGCCGTTTACCTGAATGGGCATGGTGATCGTATCCTCGACCAGCATGGCGTCGTCCGCGACGGGCCAGGGGGCCTCTGCGATCAGGCCTTCGCCGCCCAGGGTGGCCCAGATTTCCTCGGCCAGGTGGGGGGTCATGGGGGCCATGAGTTGCGCGAGGGACTTCAGCGCCGTGCGCTTGGCCTGGGCCCCGGCGCGGGATTTCGCGATGGTGTTGGTGAAGCCGTAGAGCTTGGCAATCGAGGCGTTGAAGCCAAAGCTGTCCACTCCGAGGGTCACATCCTTGATCGCCTTGTGCATCTCGCGCAGGAGGGCGATATCCTCGGCCTCGTCCGCCGGGGCATCGCCGATTTCAACGGCGAGGCGATGGACGCGCGCGAGGTGCTTGGCCGCGGCTTCGGCACCGGCGGCGGTCCATTCCACGTCACGCTCGGGCGGGCTGTCGGACAGCACGAACCAGCGGGCGGTATCGGCGCCGTACTGGCTGATGATCGCGACGGGATCGACGACGTTGTTCTTGGATTTCGACATTTTGGCGGAGGGGATGATTTCGACCTCTGCGCCGTCTTTCAGGTAGCCGCGCCCGTCCCGCAGATCGATGTCCTCGGGGTAGTGATAGACCGGACGGCCATCCGCGCCCTTGGTCTGGTAGATCGCGTGTGTGACCATGCCTTGGGTGAACAGCGCCTCGAAGGGTTCGCGCGTTTTGTCGGGCAGGTGGCCGCAGACGTTCATCGCGCGGGCGAAGAAGCGCGAATAGAGCAGGTGCAGGATCGCGTGTTCAATGCCGCCGATGTACTGGTCGACGTTCATCCAATAGGCGGCATCTTCGGCCACGGTCGGCGTGTCGGCGCGCGGCGCGGTAAAGCGGGCAAAGTACCACGACGAATCGACGAATGTGTCCATGGTGTCGGTCTCGCGACGGGCGGGTTTACCGCAGGCCGGGCAGGGGGCGTCGCGCCATGTCGGGTGACGGTCCAGCGGGTTGCCGGGGATCGAAAAATCGATCGGCTTGCCGCCCTCGTCATAGGGCAGTTGGATCGGCAGGTTCTCTTTCTTTTCAGGCACCACGCCGCAATCGTCGCAATGTACGACCGGGATCGGACAGCCCCAGTAGCGCTGCCGTGAGAGGCCCCAATCGCGCAGGCGGAACTTGGTGACGCCCTGACCGACGCCGTTCGATTCGCAAAAGTCGACGGCGGCGTTAACGGCTTCCTGGCCGGTCTGGACCTCTTCGCCCGCAATCAGCCGGGTGTAGCGGACCTTTTCGGATTTTGGCGGGACGTAGGGCGCGGCCTGAATGTCGATCTCGCCGTCGAGCGGGACAAAGGTGTCGATGATCGGCAGGTCGTACTTGCGACAGAAGTCGTGGTCGCGCTGATCATGTCCGGGGCAGCCAAAGATCGCGCCGGTGCCATAGTCCATCAGAATGAAGTTGGCGATATAGACCGGCAGTTCCAAAGAGGTGTCAAAGGGGTGGCGGACGCGCAGGCCGGTGTCGTAGCCAAGCTTGTCGGCCTTTTCGATGGCCTCTTCGGTGGTGCCGCCCTGACGGGCCTCGGCGCAGAAGGCCGCGACATCGGGATCGGATTTCTCAAGATCCCGCGCCAGCGGGTGATCGGGGGAGATGCCGACAAAGGACGCGCCCATCAACGTGTCGGGTCGTGTCGTGTAAACCTCGACCCTGTCATGGCCATGTGGCCCGTCGATCAACGAGAAGGCGAATTGCAGCCCGCGCGAGCGCCCGATCCAGTTGGCCTGCATCGTCTTGACCTTGGCCGGCCAGTTGTCGAGCGTATCCAGCGCGTCGAGCAATTCGCCCGACATGTCGGAAATCTTGAAGAACCATTGCGTCAGCTCGCGCCGTTCGACCAGCGCGCCCGACCGCCAGCCGCGCCCGTCCTCGACCTGTTCGTTGGCGAGCACGGTCATGTCGACCGGATCCCAGTTGACCACCGCGTTCTTGCGATAGACCAACCCTTTTTCGAGAAAATCGAGGAAGAGCGCCTGTTGCTGACCGTAATATTCCGGATCGCAGGTCGCGAACATGCGCGTCCAGTCGAGCGAGAAGCCCAGCGGCTTCATCTGTTCGACCATCGTGTCGATATTGGCATAGGTCCAGTCGCGCGGATGCCCGCCATTGGCCATCGCGGCGTTCTCGGCCGGCATGCCAAAGGCGTCAAAGCCCATCGGGTGCAGGACGTTGTGCCCGGTCGCGCGTTTGTAGCGCGCCACGACGTCGCCCATGGTGTAGTTGCGCACGTGGCCGATGTGGATGCGTCCCGAGGGGTAGGGGAACATCTCCAGCACGTAATACTTCGGCTTGTCGCCGGTGCGGCGGGCGCGAAAGACCTCGGCCTCGGTCCAGGCGGCCTGCCATTTCGGTTCGATCTCGGCGGCTACGTAGCGCGACATGCCTGTCCTCTTGCTTTGATTGCTTGGGCGGCGTGATATGCGGGCGGCGCGCGAGGGTCCAGCGCTTTGCGCGATCGTGACGCTTGGCGCAGCGGTCGCTGCGCGTATAAGGTGGCGAAAAACCGGGCAGGCGACGCGCATGAACATCCTCTTTATCCACCAGAATTTTCCGGGGCAATTCAAGCATCTGGCCGCAGAACTCGTGCAAAGAGGCCATCACGTCACCGCCCTGACCCTGCGGGTGAAGGAGCGCACGCGTTGGAAGGGCGTCGATGTCATCCCCTACAAGTTGCAGCGCCGGACAGAACAGAAACTGCATCCCTGGGTGCTGGATCTCGACAGCAAGGTCACGCGGGCCGAATCCTGTTTCCTCGCCGCGCGGAAGTTGCAGGCTGAGGGCTATAGCCCGGATGTCATCATCGCGCATCACGGTTGGGGGGAATCGATGTTCCTGCGGGATGTCTGGCCCGCGGCCCGCATGGGGCTTTATTGCGAGCTTTACCATTTGACGGGGGAGCCGCACACCAGCTTTGACCCGGAGTTTCCGTCGCGGGACGCGGCGGTGGAGCCCCTGCGCATCCGATTGAAGAACGTCAACAATCACCTGCATTTCGATCAGGCGCAGGCCGGGATCAGTCCCACGCAATTTCAGGCCGATACCTTTCCCGCCCCGTTTCGCGAGCGTATCAGCGTTGTTCACGATGGGATCGACACGCGGGCGTTGACGCGCAACCCCGACGCGACGTTTCGCACGGAAGGGGGCCGGGAGCTGAGCCGCGCGGATGAGGTCATCACCTTTGTGAACCGCAATCTGGAGCCATATCGCGGCTATCACATCTTCATGCGTGCGCTGCCGCGGCTTCTGCGCGAGAGGCCGGAGGCGCAGGTCCTGATCGTCGGCGGCGATAGTGTGAGCTATGGTGCCCGCCCGCCCAAGGGCCAGACGTGGAAGCAGATGTTCATCGACGAGGTGCGTGACCAGATTCCGGATGCGGATTGGTCGCGGGTGCATTTCCTTGGGCGGATCAACTACGAGAGGTTCGTCGCATTGCTACAGGTCAGCCGGGTGCATCTGTACCTGACCTATCCCTTCGTGCTGTCATGGTCGCTGTTTGAGGCGATGTCCTGCGAGGCGGCGATTGTCGCGTCCTCCACCGCGCCCGTGGTTGAGGCCTTGGAGCATGACGTGACGGCCCGGCTGGTCGATTTCTTTGACGGCGACGCGCTGGTCGATGAAACGGTCGCACTGCTTGAGGATGAGGCTGCGCGGACCCGTCTGGGACAGACAGCGCGGGCGCATATCGTTGAAAACTATGATCTTCGTGATATCTGCCTGCCGCGCCAGATCGCTTGGGTCGATCAACTGGGCGCGACGGCGCTGTAGGACTGGGCTAGGCGCTAGCCGGTGATCAGAACCGTCGGTCAGCGTTGCGCAACTGACGCGCGCGCGTCAGGATCGCATCCTCAACCGCGCGCTGCGTGCCGACAGCCACCGGTCCACCACGGGTCTGAATTGCGACATTCAGGGAGCGTGCATCCAGGGCGGGGTCCGAGACATAGATCGTCGCGCGATAGGCCCGGCCACCGCCCGGCGGTGTACCGTATCCCGTGACGATGACGCCGGTGAAAGGATCAACCGATTGCACCGGCAGGAAATCGAGGACCTGAAGCGAGGCGTTCCAGAGGTAGCGATTGACGGCAACCTTGCTGCCATCATCGCGCTGTTTGCGCAGCGCCTCCCAGATGGTCGTGCTCTGTCGGCCTTGCTCGGCTGCACCGCGCGCCTCGGCCACTTCGCGGGCAGACCCCGGCGCGCCGCCGTTGAACCCGCCGAACCGACCGCAGTCCGTCAGGGCAAAGGCGGCCACTACGATGAGGGCGGTTCTGGCGAGAGTCCTGAATGTCATTAACTGGTTTCCCGTTTCGGCAATCTTGAACACTCCTACTCAAGCGAACCGGCGTGAGCAAGATTTATCCAAGTGAATCCTGTTCGAGGCAGGTTAAACGGGTGTATCAGCAAACATTACCGGGCCTAAACGGCGCCAGCGCTGGCAGATGCGAGAGCGGCGATGCGCGCGCCGGTCGGGCGCACCTGCTGCCTAGGGATGTGGGCGCCGGTTGAGGCGGCAAAACTGTGGCAATGCTGCACCATTTGTTGGTCGAAAAATTGGCTGCGTGTCCCGCCACTTGCAATGATAGGGCCAAAAGAGCGAAACGACTGCATACCCAGACGGGCAACCGGGCTGGGCTGACTTGTGAAATCGAGGGAAAACCCATGAAAAAGATTCTCTTCGCGACGACGGCACTGGTTGCCACCGCAGGCGTCGCTGCTGCAGACGTATCCGTATCCGGTCGCGCAGCGTTCGGTATTTATAGCCAAACCGGCACTGACGCATTTCTGCAGTCCGACGTCGACCTGACCTTTACCGGCACAACCGAAACCGATGG
Source organism: Pseudooceanicola sp. (assembly GCA_002709085.1). Taxonomy (GTDB): domain Bacteria; phylum Pseudomonadota; class Alphaproteobacteria; order Rhodobacterales; family Rhodobacteraceae; genus Pseudooceanicola. Next base: position 24,898 of record PAPR01000046.1, read on the forward strand.
TGGCGTCAAGCTGTCCGCGTCCGTCGATATGGACGACTTCGGTAACGGTGCCGTTAACGCTGGTGGTGTAGTTGCCGCCGGTCGTTACAGCAAGACTGGCCTGACGAATGCCGACACCGTCATTTCCGCCTCGTCCGGCGCCCTGGCCTTCTCCTACGGGGACACCGACGGTGCCCTGGACGCACGCAATACCGAAGTGCACCGCATTCTCGGCATCGATGCCGAGCTTTGGACCAACCTCGTTGACAACGACGATGATGGGGCGATTGCTCGTCTGGACTACAAGATGGGCGCCGTTGCGATGTCGCTGTCCTATGCTGGTCAGGATGACACTTGGGGCATCGGCGCAAGCTACAGCGGCGACATGGGTTCGGCCCAGTACTACGTCGGCGCTGGTTATGAAGATGGCCCGGTTGGTGATTTGTGGGCCGTGTCCGCAGGCGCGACCTTCGGTTCCTTCTCGGTCCGGACCGCCTATTGGGATGGTACCCGTGACAACGGTGCGGCAACGGGCGTTACACCGCGCGTCGGCACCGTGGTTGAGCAGTGGGACGTTTCCGCTCAGTACTCCGCAAACGGCGTGACCGTTGGCGCGAACTACCTGATGGATCAGACTGCCGCAGACGACGACAACTGGACTGTCTTCGGCACCTATGATCTGGGTGGCGGCGCACAGCTCTTCGCTCAGCACGGTGAGTTCACCGGCACGCAGGAGCGCTCCTCCTTGGGTGTTACCTTCGCATTCTGAGTTTAACGCTTAGTTGCAAGATTTTGAGCAGGCCTTCGGGCCTGCTCATTTCGTTTCTGGACCTCGCCGCTGCACTGTGAGATCCACGTGACATGTCCCTGACCGAAATCCAGACCCGCATCGACAAAGCTGCCCTCACTGCCGGGCGCGATCCCGGTGATGTGACCCTGATCGCCGTGTCCAAGATGCAGCCTGATGCGCTTGTGCGTGACGTGCTGGACAGCGGACATCGGGTGTTTGGCGAGAACAGAGTGCAAGAGGCGGCGCGCAAGTGGCCCGCGTTTCGCGAAGATTTTGACGACATCGCGCTGCATATCATCGGCCCATTGCAGAGCAACAAGGTGCGCCAGGCGATGGAGTTGGCGCAGGCGATTCATTCCGTGGACCGCGTCAAGCTGGCCCAGACGTTGGCGCGATTGGCGGATGAGCTCGGGTCTTGTCCCGATCTCTTTATCCAGGTCAACACGGGCGAAGAACCGCAGAAGGCCGGGGTGCTGCCCAGTGAGGCCGATTTCTTTGTGTCAGAGGTGCGCAAGCTCGGGCTGCCGCTCAAGGGGCTGATGTGCATCCCCCCGGTGGACGAGGCCCCGTCTCTGCATTTTGCCCTTCTGGCTAAGATCGCCGCGCGAAACGAATTGTCGGGCCTTTCCATGGGGATGAGCGGCGACTTCGAACAGGCGGTTGCGCTGGGCGCGACGCATGTACGGGTTGGGTCTGCGATTTTCGGGGCGCGCGACTGAGGTTTCTCGGTCGACGTCGTGGTGTCGCGATCAGGGGTCAGATCAGCAAGGATGTCCCCGGCGCGGCCCATGCGGCCAGCCACCGGATATGCGTGCGCGAAAAGGCAAGGCATCCTTCGGTCGGATAACCCGGACGTCGCCACTGGTGCAGAAAGATTGCCGATCCCGCCCCTGGTGTCGCTTCGGGCCAATTCCAATCGATCAACAGGATGATGTCGTAAAGCGGATCGCCACGTCGGAGCTGCTCGTGGCTGGGCGCATAAGGCGCGTGAACCAACTGGTTATACGCTGCATCCTCAGGCGCGTCGGACCACAACATGCCGGGCCGAATCGGCAGCGCCCAGGGCGCAGGCCGGGCGATGCGGTCAGGGCGATAAAGGCAGCCGACAATATGGTGCAGACCGCGCGGCGTAGCGCCGTCCCCCTCGCGCTTTCGATCCGTCAAGCCGCCACGCCCAATGGCGCAGGGCAGCGCCAGACCGGCGACGCGGAGGCCTTGCGGCGTCCAGCGGATCACAGAAGGTGGCCGGATTTCTTTGCCTTCGTCGCGAGGTATTGCGCATTGTGCGGGTTCTCCCCGACCTTCAGGGGAACGCGTTCGGTCACGGCGACTCCGGCGCGCTCCATCATGGCGATCTTGGCCGGGTTATTGGTCAATAAACGTGCCGAGGCGAACCCCATGTTGCGAAGCAGCGAGGCCCCGATGCGAAAGTCGCGCTCATCGTCTTCAAAACCCAGACGGTGATTGGCCTCGACCGTATCAAACCCCTGATCCTGCAGTGAATATGCGCGCATCTTGTTGGCGAGGCCGATGCCGCGCCCTTCCTGATTGAGGTAGAGCAGGACGCCCGCGCCTTCAGCCCCCATCTGGGCCAGCGCGCCGCGCAGCTGCGGACCGCAATCGCATTTGAGTGAGCCGAGCAAATCACCCGTGAAACAGGCCGAATGCAGGCGGGCGAGAACGGGTTGATCGCGCGGAGGGCGGCCAATCTCGATCGCGTAATGTTCCTCTCCGCCATCCTCGGGGCGGAAGACGTGCAGACGGCTCTTTTCAGCGGCGGCCAGAGGTACGCGGGCCGAGATTATCGGATGCAGCGGGCTGGCGGTGTCCAGCACATCACGCGCCGCGGTGGCGTCAAGAACGGTCAGCCCCTCCGGCAGATGCGCCACGCTCAGGGTCAGGGCCGCGGGCAGCAAGCGCGCCGATTTCAGGATGCGCAGGGCCAGACGGTCCAGGTCCGCCGGTCCTTCCCGAAGGGCGATCAGCGGCCCCTTCATCGGGCTGCGTAGGTCATCCGCCGGGTCTGCGACAGCATTCAACCAGCTTAGTGACGGGTCCGGGGGCAGGACGATCCGCGCAAGATCACCGTCATAGGCGCGCGCCTTCAGCGTTTCTGCACGACGCGCGGTGACGGCCAGATGGGGTGTCCCGCCCAGTGCATTGACCGCCGCCAACCGCTCGGGCGAAAGGGTCTCAACGGCGAGAACCAACATAAGGCGGTCGGATTGGCGCAGCGCGACAGGCAGACCGATCCGCAGGTCGGCACGGGCGCGCGCGAGTTGTTCGGTGGCATCGGGGATCAGCGACATAAGGCTTCCTGCAAAATTTATCCCATTTTACCCCATGGATTGCAAAGTTGAAACAAAAGCATCGTGGGGGACACGAGGGCGTGAAAGCACGGTAGCACTTCTTGCCGGTGATGTGATGCACGCTCATGTGATGGGCAACGGCACGTGATTCAGCAAGTAGGAGGGCCGTATATGGCACAGTTGAAACGCATACTTCTGGTCGATGATGACGATGACCTGCGCGAAGCCTTGAGCGAGCAATTGGTGATGACCGAGGATTTCGACGTCCTCGAAGCGGGCACCGGCAGCTGCGCCTTGCAAAAGGTAAAGGAGAACCTGTTCGATCTGGTGATACTGGATGTCGGCCTGCCCGACACGGACGGTCGCGAGCTATGCCGGCTGATGCGCAAGCAGGGCGTGAAGGCTCCGGTTTTGATGCTGACAGGGCACGACAGCGATGCGGATACGATCCTGGGGCTTGATGCCGGGGCGAATGATTATGTGACCAAGCCGTTCAAGTTTCCGGTTTTGCTGGCCCGCCTTCGCGCCCAGTTGCGCCAGCACGAGCAAAGCGAGGACGCTGTATTCCAGCTCGGACCTTATACCTTCCGTCCCAGCATGAAGCTTCTGATCACCGAGGACGAGAAAAAGATCCGCCTGACCGAGAAAGAGACCAACATCCTGAAATTCCTCTATCGGTCTACTGACGGGGTCGTGGCGCGCGATATCCTGCTGCACGAAGTCTGGGGCTACAACGCTGGTGTGACGACCCACACGCTGGAGACCCACATCTATCGTCTGCGGCAGAAAATAGAGCCTGATCCATCGAATGCCCGGCTATTGGTGACGGAAAGCGGCGGGTACCGCCTGGTGGCATAAATGCCACAAATCGGCGAAGAATAGGACCAAGTCAATCCAGCCTTATCCTCGCAGAATGAATGATGATAACATGTTTTTAGGTTCGAAGTGGAACCGACCCGCACATATCCGGGTATGATATGTACCTCCCTGTTGGACTCGCCCGGGCCTTGTGCCCGGGTTTCTTTTTTCCAAAGGCGCGAAGGCCTGCGATCTCAGGCAACGGAGGATATCGCGCGCGATGGCGCTTTTCCCTCGCGCCGGGCCGGGGAATCAGTACCCTCGGGGCCAAGCGCGCGTGACGGAGCATCGCCTTTGGACCTCTGGACCTTTGCACTTTCCTTGTCGGCGGCATTGTTTTTTGCCTTTGGCCTGGTGCTGACCACCTTCGGATTGCGCAGCCTGACGCCGCTGGTTGGCGCGTCCTTTTCGATACCCACGTCCTTCGCACTTTTTCTGGCCCTGGCGCCGGTGACGATCGATTTTTCTCAACTGCATTGGCAGGCCGTGGCGATCTTTGCGCTGGCGGGGTTGTTCTATCCGGCCATGGTGACCTTGCTGAACTTTCTGTCGAACCGCGCACTTGGACCGAATTTGACCGGCGGGCTAGGAAATTTGACACCGATCTTCGCGATCGGCATTGCGATCATTTTGTTGGGTGAGGTGCCGACCCTTTGGCAATGGGTTGGCATTATCGCGGTCTGCACTGGATTGGTTTTGCTGGCGATGGACCGGGCGCGCAGTCATCCGGGGGCATCGCTGGCGGTGATGGCTATCCCCCTGGCCGCGGCATTTCTGCGCGGAGCCGTGCAGCCGGTGGTCAAGATCGGAATGATGCTCTGGCCCTCGGCCTTTGCGGCGGTGCTCTTTGGTTACATGACCTCGACGCTGGTGGTCTGGAGCGTTCGGCTGGCCTCGGGGCAGGGCCAGCCGCCGGGGTCACGGGCGGGGATGGGATGGTTTGCCTTGATCGGGTTCTGCAACGGCTCTGCGATGCTGTCTCTCTACGCCGCGTTGCGTCGGGGCGACGTTGTGCAGGTCGCGCCGGTGGTGGCTTGTTTCCCGCTGATCACAATCGCGCTGAACCGGCTGATCCATGGCGATCGCAGTATGGGCGCACGCGGGTTGGCGGGCAGCGTCGTATCGGTCGCCGGGGTCGTGGCGGTGCTGATGGGCTGACCCTATTGCAGATCGGCAAAGGCACTCTGCATCCGCTCGACCGCTTCGACGATCCGGGCACGGGGCGTGGCGAGGTTGAACCGCTGGAAGCTCGTCCCTCCTGCGCCAAAGCTGTCGCCCGCATTCACCGCGATTCGCGCGTCTTGCGATATGCGACGTGCCACCTCTGCGGGGGACATGCCGGTATTGGCGAAATCGACCCAGGCGAGGTAGGTGCCCTCAAGAGGCATGCTGGACACACCGGGAATTGCGGCGATCCCATCATCGAAGATTCGCCGGTTGCCATCGATATAGGACATCAGCGCATCGACCCAATCGGCGCCTTCGCGCGAATAGGCCGCCGTGACCATATGCTTGCCGAACCCGTTGGGAGAGATGCCGAGGGCCATCATCTTTGCCTCGAAGCGGCGGCGCAGTTCGGGGTCGGCAATTATGACGTTGCCGGTGTGCATCCCGGCAAGGTTGAAGGTCTTGGTCGAGGCGGTCATCATCACCACCCGCTCTTCCGCACCGGGAATCAGGGCCATGGGGGTGTGCGTGTGACCGGGCAGCACAAGGTCATGGTGGATCTCGTCCGACACCACGATCAGATCGTGCCGGCGGGCGAAATCGAGGATATCGCCCAGCTCCTCCCGGCTCCAGACCCGGCCGCCGGGGTTATGGGGGGAGCAGAGCACCAATAGCTTTTCCCGGCCTGACATCTGCGCGTCATAAGCTGCGAAATCCAGCGTGTAGCGTCCCTGATCCAGAGTCATCGGACATTCCACGATCTCGCGCCCTGCAGCGTGGATGACGCGAAAGAACGCGTGATAGATCGGGGTGAACATGACAACGGCGTCGCCGGGGTCGCTGAAGGCTTCGACACACATGGCGGTGCCGTTCACCAGACCATGGGTCGAAAAGATGTGCTCGGGATCAACCGTCCAGCCATGTCGCGCCTGCATCCACCAGGTGATCGCGCCCAGATAGTCGCTGTCGTCGCCGAAATAGCCGAATATGCCATGATCCGCCTGCGCCCTGACGCTGTCGATGACCGATTGCGGCGGGCGAAAGTCCATATCGGCGACCCACATCGGCAACCCGTCATCGGGAGAGACGCCGCTGACCAACTCCATCTTGTCCCACTTGGCCGAATGGGTGTCGCGACGTTCGATGATTTGGTCGAAATCTGGTAGGGTCATGTCATATCCTTGGCTGCTTGCCCCGCAAGCTAACGGATGCAAACGCAGAGGCAAGGGCACCTGACGACAGCCGGCTGTGCAGAACTTCGCAGGCCGAGGGATGGATTGCGCGAGGCGGAGGCTTGGCTTAGATCAGGCGCATGATCAGACCGATACTCATCCACCCCGACCCGCGTTTGAAAAAGGTCGTCGATCCGGTCGGCGACCTCAGCGACGATCTGCGTCGCGTGGCAGACGACATGCTGGAAACCATGTACGACGCCCCCGGCATTGGATTAGCTGCGCCTCAGATCGGGTTGATGGCCCGTCTGATCGTCTTGGACTGCATAAAGGAAAGCGGCGAGGCGCCGCGCCCGATCGTGATGTTCAACCCCGAGGTTATTGCCGCCTCGGACGAGCAGTCGATCTATGACGAGGGCTGCCTTTCGATCCCCGACCAATACGCCGAGGTGGAGCGTCCGGCCGAAGTCGATGTGCGTTGGATGGATCGCGACGGGAACCTGCAAGAAGAAAGCTTTGCCGGCTTGTGGGCGACCTGCGTTCAGCACGAGATCGACCATCTGAACGGCAAGCTGTTTATCGACTATCTCAGCCCGATCAAGCGGCAGATGATCACCCGCAAGATGCAAAAGCTCAAGCGTGACCGGGCGCGCGATTGATGAGCCCGCGTGCGATCCTGCGCTGGCCCGACCGACGGTTGCGGACGCCCGCCGCCGAGGTGCCTGCCGTGACTGACGAGGTGCGCGCCATCTGGGGCGACATGATCGACACGATGGAGGCGATGCCCGGCGTCGGGCTGGCCGCCGTGCAGATCGGGGTGATGCAACGGCTCGCCGTGGTCGATGCCTCGGGCGAACGCGGGCAGGCCATTCGCATGGCCAATCCCGAGGTGTTGCACGCCAGTGTTGAGCCGCGCGAGCACGAGGAAGCCTCCCCCTGCCTGCCGGGGGTCTCGGCCAAGATCGTTCGCCCGCGTGCCGTGACGGTTCGGTTTCTGAACGCCGAAGGAACGGTCGAAGAGAAGGATTTCGTCGGTCTCTGGGCGACCTCCGTTCAGCATCAGATCGATCATCTGGCTGGGCGGATGTATTTCGACCGACTCAGCAAGACGCGGCGCGACATGCTGTTGCGCAAGGCGCGGAAACGAACCGGCTGACGCGTTGCGCGTTGGTGGAGGAAAGGCGGGACGGATGCGGATCATCTTTATGGGAACGCCCGATTTTTCGGTGCCGGTGCTGGAGGCGCTGGTTGCGGCAGGCCATGACATCGCCTGTGTCTACTGCCAGCCGCCGAGCCCCGCCGGTCGCGGGAAAAAGGATCGCCCCACCCCGGCGCACGCCTGTGCGTTGGAGCTGGGTCTGCCGGTGCGTCATCCCGAACGGCTGAAATCGCCCGAGGATCAGGCCGAGTTTGCCGCGCTCAACGCCGATGTTGCCGTGGTCGTCGCCTATGGGCTGATCCTGCCGCAGGCGATCCTCGACGCCCCCCGGCACGGTTGCCTCAATATTCACGCGAGCCTCCTGCCGCGCTGGCGCGGCGCGGCACCGATCCACCGCGCGATCATGGCCGGCGACGCCGAGACCGGCGTATGCATCATGCAGATGGAGGCCGGGCTCGACACAGGGCCGGTTCTGCTGCGTGAGGCGCTTACCATTCGCGCGGATGACACGACGGAGGCGCTGCACGACCGCCTCTCCGCCCTCGGTGCGACGATGATCGTCGAGGCGCTGAACCGCCTGCCGACCCTGACCGCCGAGCCGCAGCCCGAGGATGGCGTCACCTATGCCCGCAAGATCGACAAGGCCGAGGCGCGCATCGATTGGACCCGCACCGCCGCCGAGGTCGATCGCCAGATCCGCGGGCTGTCGCCCTTTCCCGGCGCGTGGTGCGAGATCGGAGGCGACCGGGTGAAGCTGCTGCAATCGGCACTGGCGGAGGGCAAAGGCGTTCCCGGCACCGTTCTGGATGACGTGCTGAGCGTCGCCTGTGGCGAGGGCGCGGTGCGGCTTTTACGGTTGCAACGTGCGGGCAAGGGCGCACAGGATGCGGCAGAGTTTTTGCGTGGCCGACGGGTAGTCCCCGGCGACCGGCTTTAGGAGGACGGGATGTTTCCCACCCTGATCGGAACGGTCGTGATTGCGGGCATTGTTGGCTACGCAGCCGAGCGGAGCAATTTCACCCGCAATGGCTATGTCCCGTCGATCATCATCTGTATCGGCGGTGCCTTCCTGTTCTACTTCCTTCGGATCATGTTCGGGCTATCGCTGGTTTCACCGGGGGTGGATGCGATCCTGTCGTCGCTCGGGGCCTTGCTGATCGTCCCGACGCATTACCGGCGCAAATAAGGAGTTTGGCATGGGTGTTATCTGGCTATTGATCATCGGCGCGGCGGCGGGATTTCTCGCGACCCGGATGATGCGCGTACAGGCCTCGGTGCCCGCGACCATCGCCATCGGCATGGGCGGTGCGCTCATCGGCGGATTGGTCGTGCGGGTGCTCTTGTCGGTCATGGGCGTGTTTGCGGGGCTGATCGGCGCGGTGCTCGGGGCCTTGTTGCTGATCTGGTTATGGCAGACTTACGGTCCGAAATAACGCCCGAGGCTGACACCGGGCGGGGGCCGCATGGCCGGGACGCAGCGCTGCGGCGCTTCGTGCGCCGGACGTTCGGCTTGCGCGGGACGCTGCGCCTGCACCGCGCGGCGCTCGGGCTGGACCTGTTGCGTGCCCCTTTGAACCTGCTTCTGGCGCCGGTGTTTCTCGTGGTGCGACTGCTGGCCCTGCTGGTGCGTGTCCTCGGCGGCAAGCGGGTGGCGGGCTGGCTCGCCTCGCGACGGATCTTGCTGGAAACCGCCGTCGCGGGTGAGGTGCGTCAGCGGACCTTGCGTTTTCTCGACGAGTTGAGGGCCGACGGACTTGCCCCTGACGCCAGCGCGGAGCAGATAGAGCACGCGGTCGATGACTACGTCGGCACCCGCGGCGCGGTGGCCGAAATGACGACAACGCTTTTCGTACTGATGGCGGGGTATCTGCTGTTTCACGCCGCCACACCGGGGGTGCTGTCACTGGCCGGGCCCGTGGCAGAGCTGCGCGCACATCGCAGCGCGGTCGAAGGCTTCCCGCTCGGTCAAGGTCTCGGACGGCTCTACTACGGGGTCTTTCCGACCAATCTGGGTCTGTGGCGCGTGGTGCTGACGGCGCTGGCGCTCGCCGGGCTGGGCGCGTTGGTCACGACCTTTGCCGGGGTGCTGGCCGATCCGGTGCAGGTCGCGACAGGCACGCATCGCCGTCGGCTGCAGCGCTTGCTCGACCGTCTGGATCGGGGAGAGGACGGCGAGGGGTTGCCGCGCGAACATCTGATGGCGCGCATGGGTGACCTGTCCGACCTTGCGGTCAGCCTGTTGCGGATTTTACGCGGTTAGGTTGGGACGTGGCTAGAGACGTGCGCCAGTTTTCTTGAACGGCGCCATTCCAGCGCGCGCGAGTTCGTCCGCGCGCTCGTTCTCCGGGTGGCCGGCGTGGCCCTTGACCCATTTCCATGTTACATCGTGGCGCGCCTGCGCCTCGTCCAGACGTTGCCATAGGTCGGCGTTCTTGACCGGTTTGCGCCCGGCGGTGCGCCAGCCATTGCGCTTCCAGCCGTGGATCCAGGTGGTCACGCCGTTCTTGACGTAGGCACTGTCGGTGACGACGGTGATATGCGTGGCGCGCCCCAGAGTTTCCAGCGCGTTGATTGCCGCCAGCAGCTCCATCCGGTTGTTGGTGGTGTTGGCCTCGCCGCCCTGAAGGTCGCGGTGCTTGACGACTTTGTCGCCATCGCGGGCCTGTAACAGGACGCCCCAGCCCCCTGGACCGGGGTTGCCAGAACAGGCGCCGTCAGTAAATGCGTAATACTCCGTCATGGGGCGGAGTGACCACGCAGAGGCGCGGTGGTCAAGGCTGTTTGGGCACGCAAGCCACGCAATATCCGGGCCGCATTGCCCCGGCACTGGGTAAAAACCGCTCATATCAGTCCGGTGGACCGTGCAGGTGCAGAATATTGCTGCATAGCAGCATAATTTCCGTTAACCTGATCACATGAGTCGCAAGCAACGCCTTTCCGCCGACGACTGGCTGCGTGCCGGTTTGCAGGCCCTCACCGCCTCGGGTCCCGAAGCGTTGAAGGCCGAGCCTTTGGCGCGCAGGCTGGATACGACCAAGGGCTCTTTCTACTGGCATTTCGAGGATGTACCTCGTTATCGGCAGGCCTTGCTCAACTTCTGGCGCGATCTGACAGCCAAGATGCCGAAAGCGCCGACCGAAAAACCCGAGGCGGTCGCGCAGTTGCATCAGATGATGCGCGATGGATTCGGCGGCGACATGGCGACCGAGGCGGCGATGCGCAGTTGGGCTGCTACGGACCCGGCGGTCCATGCCACGCTGGCCGATCTGGACCGCGCCCGGCTGGACCACTTCGCCGCGATCCTGCGCCAGTTGGGCATCACGAACCCTGAGATTGCCATCGCGCTCTATGCGGCAAAGGTCGGGATGTCGTCGCTCTCCGACGCCTCGGCGGATGAGGGCGCACTAACTACGCTGGTCGATCTGGTTCTCGCGCTGCGCTAGGCGTTACAGTCGGCGGGCGAACAGATCCACGAAGCGCTGTCGTGCTTCGGGCAAAGGTTTGCGACCCAGCTCCGGAGCGAGGCGTTCGTTCAGGAAATGTCCGGTGACGCGAAACCCTTCGGCAATTTCACGATCTGGCGCGGCACCGATCCCCATGAGGCAGGCGGGCAGGGGCAATAGCCGGTCGGCCCACTCCCCGGCGCCTTGCCGCGTCACGGCGCGGCCACTGCGCGGCGAGATGTAGGTCAGCCCCTCGCGCGCGCCGGTCACCGCGCATCTGTTGAGGTCGAGGCCAAAGCCCATCTCTTCCAGCAGCGCGAGTTCCCAGTGCAGATAGGCCAGCGGCCAGAGGTCGGGCTGGCCGAGCAGGTCCAGCAACGCTTCGGTCCGGGCGTACAGCTTCCGGTGCGGTTCGCGCTCGGGCAGTGCATAGCACAACAAGCCCGTCACGGCGTTCAGCCCGGCCAGCGAAATCCGGTCGCCCATCACCTGCGCCGCGCGCGAGCGCAGCGGTTCGACGGCGAAGTTCCCCATATGATCCTCGAGCCGCGCCTTCCACGCGATGTCGAGCTGCGCGCCCGGTTGCAGGATCGGGGCGAGCTTGCGCGAGGTGCCACCCCGGATCACCCCGGCGTGGCGACCTTGCGACGGGGTAAAGACCTCGGCGATCATCGCCGTCTCCCCGTGCCGGCGCGCGGCCAGCAATATCCCTTCGTCACGCCATTCCATGCCCTCTTATCTGCGGACTTGCGCGGGCGGGCAAGTTGGCGCAATTTCTCGGACATGACGTTGTCCCCTCTTGCCCGAACGCTCGCCGTCCTCATCGCGCTGATGACCCTCGCGGGATTGTTCGCGCAGGTCGTGACCTCGCAGGCCAATCACCCTGACGATGCGTTGACGGAGACGCTGTGGCGGCTGGCGCGGTATTTCACGATTCTGACGAACACTCTCGTCGCTGTAACTTACGTCGCGCTCTCGCTGCGCGGGAGGGTCGCGTCGTCGATCTGGCTGGGCGGCGTGACCCTGTGGATCGGGATCACCGGGGTGGTCTATCACTTGCTGCTGGCCTCTGACGAAGGGGTAAAGGTCGGCCTGTCGTGGTGGGCGAATTTCGGCGTGCACACGGCCGTGCCAATCGCCGTGATCCTGTGGTGGCTGGCCTTTGGTCCGCGCGATCGGCTGAGCGTCAAGGCGGCGCTGGTCTGGATGCTGTGGCCGGTGATCTATGTCGTCTATGCGCTTCTGCGCGGGCAGATCGACGCGAAGTACCCGTATTTCTTTACCAATCCGACGGAAATCGGTTGGTGGGGCGTGGGGCAGTGGACCGTGATCCTGGCCGTATCGTTCTTTGTCGCGGGGCTGGCGCAGATCGCGGTTGCAAGGTTGGTGCGGCCGGGCTGAGCGCGCCAAGACGGATCCGTCAGGATCAGGCGGTCAGTCGGCGAGGCCGGGCTCATCCAGCAGGTGGCGACCCTTGCGATCCTCGACCTCGACGACCCAGAGGTCGGGATCATAGCCGCGTTGCCGGGTGATTGCCGCGTCCACCGTCACCTCGTCCCCCTCGACCAGAACCATCCAGTTGCGATCGCCTGTCATGATGTCGAAACTGCGCTGAAACGCCTTGGCCTGCCCGTCGAGCGTGTAGAGCTTGACCAGCACCGCGCCGCCCGTGTCATCGCCATGCGCGACCACAAAGGCCGGGATGTCGTTGAGACGCAGCCGCGTGAGATAGGCGTCGATCCAGAGGCGAGCGGTCAGGCGCATGGGCGAAGTCCTTGGGGCGCTGGTAACAACCTCAGCGCCCTAGTTTCCGTCGCGGAAGTTCAGGCCCATCTCGGTGTAGCGGGTGGATTCCTCCTGCCAGTTCTCGCGCACCTTGACCTGCAGGAACAGATGGATGCGACGTCCCGCGAATTCTTCGAGTTCTTCGCGGGCGGCCTTGGAGATCGCCTTGATCGATTCGCCCTTGTTGCCGAGGACGATGCCCTTGTGACCATCGCGCATGACATAGACGATCTGGTCGATCCGGGCCGATCCGTCGTCGCGCTCCACCCAGCTTTCCGTCTCGACGGTCAGTTGGTAGGGCAACTCCTGATGCAGCCGTAGGGTCAGCTTTTCGCGCGTGATCTCGGCGGCGATCATGCGCATGGGCAAATCGGCGATCTGATCCTCGGGGTAGAGCCACGGGCCCTTGGGCATCTCGGCCGCCAGCCATTCGCGCAGCGCGCTGACCCCGTGGCCCTTTTCGGCCGAAATCATGAATGTCTGTTCAAACGGGTAGGCGGCGTTCATCCGTTCCGTCAGTTCCAGCAGTTGCGGCGCCTCGACCCGGTCAATCTTGTTGATCGCCAGGGCAATGCGGCGCCCTTTCGGCATCTCGGCCAGCCCTTCGAGGATCGCCTCCACCCCGCGGGTGATCCCGCGATGCGCTTCGATCAGGAGGACGGTGATGTCGGCGTCGGCGACACCGCTCCAGGCGGCGGCGACCATGGCACGATCCAACCGGCGGCGCGGCTGGAACAGGCCCGGTGTATCGACCAGCACGATCTGGCTGTCGCCCTCGATGGTGACCCCCCGGATCCGGGCACGGGTGGTCTGAACCTTGTGCGTGACAATAGAGACCTTGGCCCCCACCATGCGGTTGGTGAGGGTGGATTTGCCCGCATTGGGCTCTCCGATCAGGGCGACGAATCCGGCGCGGGTGGTCATGGGCGGGTCTTTCAGTCGGTTGGGGCCGGGCCAGAATAGCACAGCCGGGCAGCTCCGGCTCTCATGACGTATTCAACACCAGCGGGCAATGGTCCGAGACTTCGGGCGTGCGGATAACCTGAAAATCGGCATCCTTCAGGGGACCGTTGACCAGCATATAATCCGCATGGCGTTCCGGTTTGGTGTAATGCGAGGTCCGGGTGCCCTCAATACTGCGGTCGGTGATCAGATTGTAGGGCGCGACACGTGCGAGGACGCGAAAGGTCTCTGACCCCGGCAGGACGTTGAAATCACCGCAGACCGCAACCGGGTCGCCGGGCATCAGGACACTCTGGACCATGGGGGCGAATTTGCGGGCCTGTTCGCCGCGCACGGGGGTGTCCATCTTGCCCTTGGCGTCGCGCAGGCCGTGCATGTGCCCGACTGTGACCCCACCTTCTTCGGCGTCCCAGACCCGGACCACATGGCCGGTGCGGGACCGAGGGTGCGGGCCGAATCCCGAGGGTGTAAAGGCCCCGTGCACAAAGCCCTGCGCCTGTCCTACGACGGTGAGATTGGGATGCAGGAACGTCGCTATCCCCCACAGCGACGGGATCGGGCGATCCCCCAGCCAGAGATTGCCACAGGCGGCGGGGCAAAAGGTCACCCCGTGATGCGGCAGAACACGGGCGACATCGCGGATGACATTAGCACGCTGCGGCAGGTTGGCGCCGTCGTCGCGGTAATCCAGCCAGGCAGAGGGGCTGTCGGGGGCATAGACGACCTCTTGCAGGCACAGGATATCGGGCTGCACCTCGTCGAGCCAGGCCACCATATCCTCGATGAGGCGACCGCCCCAGGCATTCAGGCTAACGATACGCATCAGCTATCCAGTCGGTCCAGAAGGGACTTGGCTGCCGCCTGTTCCGCCGCACGCTTTGATCCGGCCTTGGCTGTGACTGTTTCGCCGGTCTGCAACCGCGCCTCAATCCGGAATTGCGGGGCGTGGTCAGGGCCATCCCTGCCTGTTTCGACATAGGCCGGCGGGGGCAGTCCGCGCGCCTGCGCCCATTCCTGCAGCGCGGTCTTGGCGTCGCGGGCGTCGTCGTCGACCTTGTCGATGCGGTTGCCCCAGAGGCGCAGGATCATCCTGCGGGCGGTCTCGAACCCGGCGTCGCGGTAGACTGCGGCGATCACCGCCTCCATCGCGTCGCCCAGCAGGGCTTCCTTGCGCCGGCCCCCTGACAGCTGCTCGGACCGGCCGAGTTTGAGCACCGCGCCGAGGTCGATGTCACGGGCGACGTCGGCGCAGGTCTCCTTGCGCACGAGCGCATTGTAACGTGGGGCAAGCTGCCCTTCGCTGGCGCCCATGTCGCGGGCAAACAACGCCTCGGCCATCACCAGGCCCAGCACCCGGTCGCCCAAAAATTCCAGCCGCTGATTGTCGCCACGCGTCGCTGTGGATACCGAGGAATGCGTCACGGCCCGAACCAGAAGCTCGGGTCGCGTGAAATCATGTCCGATGCGCGTGGCAAAGGCCTGGAGATCGCCGGACAGCTTCATCCTTCCCCCTCAGGTAATGCCCTTGAAGAACCGATCGCTGCGCCAGGTCCAGAAGAACAGCATGGAGCGACCCGCGGAGGAGAACATCACCCGGTCCGCCCGGCCGATCAGGTTTTCGTAAGGCACAAAGCCCACCCCGAAGGAGGTCTGCGCGACCCGGCTGTCGGTGGAATTGTCGCGGTTATCCCCCATGAAGAAATACTGCCCCTCGGGCACGCTGAAAATCGGCGTGTCATCGAGATCGAGGTTGTCGGCGATGTTCAGGGTCGAATGAGAAACGCCGTTTGGCAGGGTTTCGATCTGGCGCTGCTTTTCGCACGTGCCGCCCTGTCCGACCGGGTCGTTCGAGCAACGCGGGAAGCGGCCCTCGGGGCCCTGCGGTTCCTTGACCTCGGAAAAGACTCCGCCGTCTTCGACCCCGACCGGTTCGCCGTTGATCTGCAGCACGCCGCCCTTCATCTGGATGCGGTCGCCGGGCAGGCCGATCAGACGCTTGATGTAGTCCTGATGGCTGACGGGATGGCGGAAGACCACGACATCGCCTCGCTCGGGTTCGCTGCCGAGGAAGCGGGAGTTGTCGCCGTCGAGAAATCCGCAGATGTCGGCGGCGTCGATGTCCACGCCCAGGCTCGCCAGTTTGACGCTGGGGCAGGAGGCGTAGGAATAGCCGTAGGCCATCTTGTTCACAAAGAGGAAATCACCGACCAGCAGCGTGTCCTTCATCGAGGACGAGGGGATCCAGAAGGGCTGAAAGAACAGCGTGCGGAACACGCCGGCAATGATCAGCGCCCAAAAGACGGTCTTTATCGTCTCCCAGATCGCGCCAAGGAACCCCTGTTTTTCGTCAGCCATTGCGCCTGTCCTTCTGCTCGGGCGTTGCATGGTTCATGCGGTCCGATCCACGGGGTGTCAAGGTGACAGACCGGCGCCGGGTCCGCGCCGTTCTGATCATACCTGTCATGGTATGAGGTCGGGGCCGCCCAAGGGGCGCGCTTCGATAAGGACAAACGCCTGTGCCCAGGGATGATCGTCGGTCAGGGTGACATGGATGATCGCCTCGTGCCCCGGTGGCGTCATGCTGGCCAATCGTCTGGCCGCCCAACCGGTCACATGCATGACGGGCTGACCGCTGCGCAGGTTCGACACGCTCATGTCCTTCCACGCAATTCCCATTCGCAGCCCGGTGCCCAGCGCTTTGGAGCATGCCTCTTTGGCGGCCCACCTCTTGGCGTAGGTCCCGGCGGTGTCGGCGCGGCGCTCGGATTTGCGCTGCTCGATTTCGGTGAAGACACGGTTACGAAAGCGGTCGCCGAACCGGTCGAGCGTGCCTTGAATCCGGTCGATATTCGCCAGATCGGTGCCGACGCCGAGGATCACGGCGCGGAGCGGTCCGTGGGCCGCTGGGCGTTGGACGGACACGGCATCGCGATGTCAGCCGCAGGGCGGCGCGGTTTCGCGGCACGGCTCATGCGCGTGCCGCGTCCATCAGCCGACGCATCTCGCCGATTGCGGGGGCGAGGCCGAGAAAGATCGCCTCGCCGATCAGGAAGTGGCCGATGTTCAGCTCCCGCACTTCGGGCAGTGCAGCGACAGGTTGGACCGTGTCGTAGGTCAGCCCGTGACCGGCATGAACCTCCAGGCCGAGGGAATCGGCAAAGCGGGCCATCTCGGTCAGTCGCACCAGCTCGTCATCGCGCGCGTCCAGGCGTCCTTCGGCATGGGCGTCGCAATAGGCGCCGGTATGTAATTCGATAACCTCTGCGCCGATACGATGCGCGGCCTCGATCTGGCGGCGGTCGGCGGCGATAAAGATCGACACCCGGCACCCGGCCTCGCGCAGCGGCGCGATGAAATGGGCCAGCCGGTTTTCCTCGCGCGCGACCTCCAGACCGCCTTCGGTGGTCCGTTCCTCGCGCTTTTCCGGCACGAGGCAGACGGCGTGGGGGCGGTGGCGCAGGGCGATAGCCTGCATTTCGTCTGTCGCGGCCATCTCGAAATTCAGCGGCAGGCTCAGGTTTTGCATCAACCCCTCGATGTCCGCATCCGAAATATGGCGGCGATCCTCGCGAAGGTGGGCGGTGATGCCGTCGGCCCCTGCCTCCTGCGCGATCTGCGCGGCGCGCAGCGGGTCGGGATACGCGCTGCCACGGGCGTTGCGGACAGTGGCGACGTGGTCGATGTTAACACCCAGACGCAAGGTTTTCTCGGGCATGACGTTCACTCCTGCGCAGGCTTATCAATCTGTCTTTGTGCGTTTGGCGGCCTCGGCCTTGGCCCGGATGGCCGCCAGTTTCTTTTTCAGCACGCCCCGCCGACGCGCCTGGTAGGCCCTGATCACGGGCACCGAGAGGTAATAGGCCACAAGGCCTCCGATCACACCCGGTATGATGCCGCCAATCAGGTAAGGATAGAAGATGTCATCGAAAAAGACCGTCAGCGCACGCCAATCTGCATCCGCATCGGTGAACAGCGCAATCAGGTTTTCACGCAGGTTCTCGGCGGCGTGGAAGAACTTGCGCACGAAGGTATCGCCGTTGCCGACCTCGTCCGGGTGACGTCCCAGCAGAAATAGCCCGATCTGGGTCGAGACGAGGGCGATCGGCACGTAGGTCAGTGGATTGCCCACGAAGGTCGCGAGGATCGCCGCCAACATATTGCCGCGCACGATGAAAGCGATGATCGCTGCGACCAGAAAATGCAGCCCGAAGAGCGGAGTGAATGCGGTAACGATCCCGGCGAATATCCCTCGGGCGATCTTTTCCGGAGTGTCGGGCAGGCGGCGCATCCGATGTTTGACATAATGGAAGGCCCGCCCCCAACCCCCACGGGGCCAGACGAACTCGACGATCATCTGCCAGACAGGACGCCTATCCCGACGTTTGAAGACCAACGGTCTCTCCCATCTCTGCCGGCGCGGGCTCTGGTGGGCGCGCTGCCGACGGGTTGCGATGCCGCGACAGGGCCGCCACATCGGATTCAGCTTCCAACGCCGAGGTGACGTTGTGCAGATGCTCAGCATCCCGCAGTTCCAGGTCGACCAGCAGGTGATAGAAATCAGGCTTGCGGTCAAAGAAACTCAGATCCGAGATATTGGCCTTCTGCTCACCGATCAATGTGCAAATTCGCCCCAGGGCACCGGCGTCGTTGCGCAGCATCAGCGACAGGGAGACCGGGTTGACGGCTGCATGTTTCCCCGAGTGCCAGTGCAGGTCGAGCCAGCGCGCCGGCTGATCCTCGTAATCGCTGAGAACGGGGCAGTCGATGGCATGTACGATGACACCGCGACCACGCCACGTGATGCCGACAATGCGCTCGCCCGGCAGCGGTTGGCAACAGGGGGAGCGTTCGAATTTCTGACCCGGTGACAGACCGATGACAGCACGATCCTGACCAATCCCCTTACCGTCGTCGGGCACCAGCGTCGGGTAGAGCACCTGAACCACCTGGCTCGCGGTCAGCTCTGCCGATCCCAGCCGGGCGAGAAGCGCATCGCGCCCCTCGATCCTCAGCTTTTCGGCGGCGGTCTCCAGCGCCTTGTCGGTCGCCTTCTTGCCGATATGTTCAAAGGCCGACCGTGCAAGTTCCCAGCCCAACCGTTGAAACCGTTCGCGGTCGGCTTCGCGCAGGGCGCGGCGGATCGCGGTCTTGGCCTTGCCGGTCGTCGCGATGTCGAGCCAGGTCGCCTGCGGCTCCTGACCCTCGGCGGTGATGATTTCGATGCTCTGTCCGTTTTTCACCCGCGTCCAGAGAGGGACGCGCATGCCGTCGATCTTGGCGCCGACGCAGGCCGACCCGATCCGGGTGTGGATTGCATAGGCGAAATCAATCGGCGTGGCACCTTTGGGCAGCTTGACGACATCGCCCTTGGGGGTGAAGCAGAAGACCTTGTCGGAATACATCTCCAATTTGACCGCTTCGAGGAAATCCTCGTGATCGTCCTCGTTCTGGAACTGTTCGGAGAGGGTCGCGATCCAGCGTGCCGGATCGACGGCAAAAGGATTGCCCGAGGGCACGCCGTCGCGGTAGGACCAATGCGCGGCGACGCCGGCCTCGGCGACCTCATGCATCTCCTGGGTGCGGATCTGGACTTCGACCCGCTTGCCGTCGCGTCCCGAAACGGTGGTATGGATCGACCGGTACCCGTTGGATTTCGGCTGGCTGATGTAATCCTTGAACCGCCCCGGAACCGAGCGCCAGCGGCGATGGATCACCCCAAGGATACGGTAGCATTCGTCCTCTGTGTCGGTGATGATACGGAACCCGTAAACGTCGGACAGGCGAGAGAAGCTCTGTTCTTTCTCTTCCATCTTGCGCCAGATCGAATAGGGGCGCTTGGCCCGGCCCAGAACGGTCGCCTCAATGTCGGACTTGGCGAGTTCCGTGCGCATGTCGCCGGTGATCCGCTGGATCACGTCACCCGATTCCTGTTGCAGAACCAGATACCGCCGCATGATGGAGTTGCGCCCGTCGGGATTGAGAACCTTAAAGGACAGATCCTCCAGCTCCTCGCGCATCCATTGCATCCCCATGCGCCCGGCCAGCGGCGCAAAGATATCCATCGTCTCGCGGGCTTTCTGAACCTGCTTTTCAAAGCGCATGGATTTTATTGTGCGCATGTTGTGCAGCCGGTCGGCCAGCTTGACCAGCAGGACCCGCAGGTCGCGCGACATCGCCATGAACAGCTTGCGGAAATTTTCCGCCTGCTTGGTTTCGGTCGAAGTAAGTTGCAGGTTGGTCAGCTTGGTGACGCCGTTGACCAATTCGGCGACCTCGTTGCCAAAGCGGGCGGCCACGATCTGATAGGACGCCTTTGTGTCCTCGATCGTGTCGTGCAGCAGGGCGGTCGCAATCGTGGCGTCATCCAGATGCTGTTGGGCCAGGATCGACGCGACTTCGATGGGATGGGAAAAATAGGGCTCCCCGGATTTACGGAACTGCCCCTCGTGCATCTCGCGGCCAAAGGCGTAGGCATCGCGAATCAGCTGTTCATTTGCCCGTGGGTTGTAAGCGCGGACCAGCGTGACAAGGTCGTCGGCAGGCTTGAGGTCCACAGATCGTGCCTTTCCGGGCCCGGATCAGCCCTGACCCTGCGCCTCCATCAGCGCACGCAGAAGTTTTTCCTCGCTCATGTCGTCTTCGGCGGGTTTGTCTGCCGTTTCGGACCCCATGAGAAGCGCCATGCTGTCTTCTTCCGGCTCGTCGATCTCGATCTGGTTCTGGTTCGCCTCGATCAGGCGCTCGCGAAGATCGTCGGCGGATTGGGTTTCCTCTGCGATTTCCCGTAGCGAGACGACCGGGTTCTTGTCGTTGTCACGATCAACCGAGATCGCGGAGCCAGCCGAGATTTCGCGCGCACGATGTGCGGCCAGCATCACCAGTTCAAACCGGTTCGGGACTTTATCGACGCAATCTTCTACGGTCACACGGGCCATGGGATACTCCGGCTAGATCGGGGACGAGAAGGTCTCATACGCCTGGTAAAGCCTATTGACAACCCGGATCTTCCCAAGGGATCACTGATTGGCGGTCCTCTTCGGTCAAATTGTCGTGCATCTCCCTCACGGTCAGGTTCAGAAGGGGATGACGCCAGGTGGGCGCGACCTCCATCAGCGGAACCAGGACGAAGGCGCGATCCTGGAGCCGGGGGTGCGGTAAGATGAGGTTGGTCGGTTGTTCGACCAGCTGACGGTCGGGGGGCAGGGCGCGCCATCGGCCCCATTCCACCGCATCGGGACGGATCAAATCACCTGCCGCAATCAGGTCGAGGTCCAGCGTGCGCGGCCCCCACCGCCCGGTCCGACGTCGGCCATGGGCGGTCTCAATCTCTTGCAGCGTCCCGAGAACGGCCTCGGGCGTGAGATCACTTTCGACCAGGGCGGCCGCATTGGCGAAATCCGGGCCTGAACCGAGGGGGAACGCCGGGGTTCGGTAGGTCTGCGAGCAGGCGCGAACCGGGCCAAGCGCCGCTCTGAGCGAATCAACTGCAGATTGCATTGTTTCGGGCGGCGATTTCTGGCGAAAGAGCAGATTTCCCCCCAGGGCTACGAGATAACCTAAGGTCATATACTGGAAATCCTATTCTTTTGCGCGGTGCGGATGCCTTGATGCATCCCATGATTGCACTTACTCTTGATAAATATTGCGCCCGACGCATTTTTAAACTCACCGTTTTGGGCGCAACTTTCGAAAGGTGTTAAATGTTTTATAAAGACGAACGGTTGGCGCTGTTCATTGACGGATCGAATCTTTACGCGGCTGCCAAGGCTCTTGGTTTCGATATTGACTACAAGTTGTTGCGTCAGGAATTCATGCGTCGCGGGAAACTTCTGCGCGCCTTTTATTATACCGCTTTGCTGGAAAATGACGAGTATTCGCCGATCAGGCCGTTGGTTGACTGGCTGCATTACAACGGCTTCACGATGGTGACGAAGCCGGCGAAGGAATACACGGACAGCCAGGGTCGCCGCAAGGTGAAGGGCAACATGGACATCGAACTCGCCGTCGATGCAATGGAGCTGGCACCGCGTATCGATCATATCGTTCTGTTTTCCGGTGACGGCGATTTTCGCCCGCTTGTGGAAAGCCTGCAGCGGCAAGGCGTGCGGGTGTCGGTTGTCTCGACCATTCGCAGTCAGCCACCGATGATCGCCGACGAGCTGCGTCGTCAGGCCGACAACTTCATTGAGCTTGAGGACCTGCGCGACGTGATCGGACGCCCGCCCCGCGAGGTTGCCGAGGAAACCTCGCGCCCAAAGGTGCTGACAGCCGAAAATTAAGCTGACGAAGGGGCGCTGCGGCTGCCCCGTCGGGATTGGACCAGAAAGGCGGGCGGTGTGCCCGCCTTTCTGGTTTCAAAAGCGCGCCAAACCGGCCCCGACACCACGACTGAAATGCCGGTTTCCGACCACTGTCAGACTATCTCGTCAACGGATCTGGACCTGCGCCGCCCGGACCCTTAGGTCTGGCGCAAGGAGAGACCGCATGACCAAACCGCCCCTGACCCTTTACCTTGCTGCGCCACGCGGATTCTGCGCCGGTGTCGACCGCGCCATCAAGATCGTCGAGATGGCATTGCAGAAATGGGGCGCGCCAGTCTACGTGCGCCACGAGATCGTGCACAACAAGTTTGTCGTTGACGCGCTGCGCGATCAGGGCGCGGTCTTTGTCGAAGAACTGGACGATTGCCCGAATGACCGCCCGGTCATCTTTTCCGCGCATGGCGTGCCCAAGGCCATTCCGGCGGAGGCCGCGCGGCGAGAGATGATTTATGTCGACGCGACCTGTCCCCTGGTCTCCAAGGTTCATATCGAGGCTGAGCGGCATCATGCGAACGGTCTGCAAATTGTCATGATCGGGCACGCGGGTCACCCCGAGACGGTTGGCACCATGGGTCAGCTCCCCGACGGCGAGGTGCTGCTGGTCGAGACCGAAGCGGATGTGGCACGGCTGGAGGTCCGGGACGCGACCCGCCTGGCCTTTGTGACGCAGACAACTCTGTCGGTGGATGATACGCGTGGGATCGTCGCAGCGCTGAATGCGCGCTTTCCCGCGATTGTCGGTCCGCACAAGGAAGACATCTGTTACGCGACCACGAACCGTCAGGAGGCGGTGAAGGCCATGGCGGACAAGATCGATGCAATGCTGGTGGTCGGCGCGCCGAATTCGTCCAATTCGCGGCGGCTGGTCGAGGTCGCATCGAAGAACGGCTGCGATTACGCACAACTCGTGCAACGCGCCACGGATATCGACTGGCGCGCGATCGAGGGGATCCGGACCATCGGGATCACCGCCGGGGCTTCGGCCCCCGAGGTTTTGGTGAACGAGGTGGTGGATGCCCTGCGTGACCGGTTCGAGGTGAATCTGCAGGTCGTCGAGACCGCCCAGGAAAACGTCGAGTTCAAGGTGCCGCGCGTTTTGCGTGTGCCGGCCTGAACCTCAGCTACGATCCGACGACTGGCTGACCCGCGTTATTCCGCCGGCCCAATCGTGAGATCCAGCGGTGTCAGTCCTTCGATCTCGCCTCGCAGCACGTCACCTTCGACAACCGCGCCGACCCCCGCCGGAGTGCCGGTGTAGATCAGGTCGCCGAGGGCGAGGTGGTAGTAACCCGACAGGTGCTGGATGAGGGCCGGAACGTTATGCAACAGCAGATCAAGGGTGGCGTCCTGCCTAAGCGTGCCATTGACCGCGAGGGTCAACCGCTGCGGCCCGAGGGGTGCTACCTCACTGGCCTTGGTCAGGGGTGCAATGACGGCGGAATCCTCGAAATCCTTGCCTAGGTCCCACGGGCGCCGCTTGTCCTTGCCGTCGTGCTGGCGGCCCCGTCGCG
>PAPR01000047.1 GCA_002709085.1 Pseudooceanicola sp.
GAGGACTCCGTGAACGCAATCCCCACTTCAGAATCCATCTCGCCCTCACAGGCAAGACCGACCGTTCACGCCTTCAGTTCCAAACGCGATTCCCCTGCTGGTGCCTACGACACACGTCGATACCATACCGCATCATCGACCGGCAAGCCACGCCGATCATCCCGATCCGAAAGAACGGGCGCCTCCGGAAGGAAGACTGCCCGGCAGCAAAGGCTCGAAACGAAACGCTGCGCGCCACGGAAAACTACGGCCGGGCGTTTTGGAAGCACTGGACTGGATACCACGCCCGATGTCGCATTGAGGCGAATCCTCTCATGGTTTGCAAGCAAACTATTGCCGGGCAGCGGATGCGATGCCTCAAGGCATTCGGCGAGCACATCGCCGCAAGAGATTCCGACCGCACCGGGTTTTCCGGAGGCTCCAACTCTTGAGTAGGATGGAGCATCATGAGCAAGACGACGAACAAGAATTCCCCCGAAGTGCGCGAGCGTGCCGTTCCCATGGTTCTGGACAATCCCGGGCAGCATGAGAGCCGCTGGTCCCCTGCCCGGCAGGGCATTGCGAAGCAATGTCCCGAGAGGTGGCGATCCTGTCGATTTCGTCGAAGATCGGCTGTGCGCCGCAGACGCTGAACGAATGGGTCAAGAAGGCCGATGTGGATCGGGGTGCGCGCGCTGGCGTGACCAGCGAGATGGCCGAGAAGCTGAAGGCGCTGGAACGTGAGAACCGCGAGTTGAAGCAGGCAAACGAGATCCTGCGCAAGGCGTCAGCATGTTGCCCCCTCTCGGGACCTTGCTCCGCAAGGCCCTTCCGGGCAGCGGGACGGAGCTCGACCGCCGGTCCCGGACATGATCGCCTTCATCGAAGAACACCGCGACGATACCGGGGTCGAGCCGATCTGCAGGCAGCTGCCGATCGCCCCGTCGACATTCTACGATCACATGGCCAAGCGGGCGAACCCTGACCTGCTGTCGGATCGGGCCACGCGGGATGCCGTTCTGCGCCCCGAGATCAAGCGGGTGTTCGAGGAGAACTACAAGGTCTACGGCGTTCGCAAGGTTTGGCGGCAGTTGGCCCGCGAGGGGTTCGATGTGGCCAGATGCACGGTGGCACGGCTGATGAAGGATTTGGGCCTGGAGGGCGTCATTCGCGGGAAGAAGGCCAAGACGACGATACCCGACAAGGCGCAGCCATGCCCGCTGGACAAGGTGAACCGTCAGTTCGGAGTGCCCGCACCCGACGTGATGTGGGTCAGCGATTTCACCTATGTGGCAACGTGGCAGGGCTTCGTCTATGTGGCGTTTGTCATCGACGTTTTCGCCCGTCGTATTGTGGGCTGGCGGGTGAGCCGCACGGCCAATGCGGGCTTTGTGCTTGATGCGCTGGATCAGGCCGTTCATCAGCGACAGCCAGGATAGGGCTTGGTGCATCATTCGGATCGCGGCAGCCAAGGCGGATTCAACCGGTCGTCGCAACACCCCGCTATTGGAGGTGTTGTTGATGTCAGGAAGACGGAAGTCGGAGCGTTCGATGCGATGCAAATTTTCCTCGGCGAAACGATCAATGGCCTCTTCAAGGCCGAGGTCATTCACCGCCGTGGCCCATGGAGCAGCTTCGACGCCGTGGAATACGCCACCCTCGAATGGGTCGACTGTTTCAACAACCGCCGCCTGCTGGAACCCATCGGAAACATCCCGCCAGCAGAGGCCGAAGCAAACTTCTACGCAACTCTGGAAACGCCGAAAATGGCCGCGTGACTTACATCAACCAGCCTCCGGCAAATCCGGCCCGGTTCAGTCCGGGTTCTCATTCTGCAGCTAGCTGTTCCATTCCGGATGATCACATAGACACTCGGCGATCTGCGTTTTTCATGGCAAGTTCGGTCCTGAGGGACATTTGGGACGGGGTGCGACCATGCTGATTCATCTTCACAAGCAGGCGACGACGACGCCCAAAGTAAGGGCTACAATCCAGGCGAGCGATGAGCCTGCATCGACCCTGGCTAAACGCTTCGGAACGACTGAGCAGACGGTGTATAAATGGAAACACCGCGACAGCGTTGAGGATCGCAGCCACACGCCGCACCGGCTTCAGACCACACTGACGCCCGCTCAAGAGGCCGTGGCGGTGGCTTTGCGCATGACGCTGCTGGTATCGCTTGATGACCTCCTGGCTGTGCGCGATTTCATGAACCCGAATGCCTCACACTCTGGCCTGGACCGCTGCTTGCGTCGGCATGGCGTGGGAAACCTGCGTGACCTGAAGGCCAAAGCACCAAAGCCGAAGCACAGCGCCTTCGAGGCCTATGAGCCCGGTTATATTCATATCGACGTCAAGTATCTGCCGCAAATGGCGGATGAGACCTCACGGCGCTATCTCTTCGTGGCCATCGATCGGGCGACACGCTGGGGTGAAGGGCGTCTCGGAATTGATCCAGTGGATCAATTCAGCCCTGAACGGGTGGAGCCCCGGCTTCATTCGGGTATTTAAAGCCAAGACGGCGGCCAACGCCCGGCGCTTCCTGCGTGATATGGAGCGGATCTGTCCAATGCGGATCAGGACCATTCTCACGGACAATCGAAAAGAGTTCACAGATCGTTTCTTTGGCCTGCGAAAGCGCGCCGCAACAGGCGGGCATGAGTTCGACAATCTCTGTGCCGCCCTGGACATCGAGCACCGTCTGACCCCGCCGAAGTCGCCACAGACCGACGGCATGGTAGAAAGGTTCAATGGCCGCATCGAAGATGTGCTACAAAGCCATCATTTTCGATCAGGCGAAGAATTGGAGACGACGCTGCACCGCTATGTCTGGCTTTACAACCAGCAGCTTCCTCAATCAGCCTTGGGCAGCAAGTCGCCCTTGCAGGCGATGAAGGACTGGCACAAACTCAAGCCGGACCTGTTTAAGAAACAGCCATACTACCTGCCGGGATGTACCAGCTAGCAGATTGATCCCATGTTTTGATCGTATGATTCCTTTCCTTGGACGTGACCTTCTCCCCCAGGGCTCTCTTATTCATAAAGAGAGTCGGCGCCGTCCCGGGCGCCCTGCAAATCGTCGACAGCACCGTCATTCGCAGTCATCATCATGCAGCGGGCGCAAAAGAGGGACGCCGCGCCGGGGTTTTGGCCGTTCTCGAGGTGGCTTCACGACCAAGATTTAGACCAAAAAACTCCGTGCAAAGCTGGAGAGAGCTTGGGGAACAGTCACCCCGCCCAAAGGACGGACAGCGCCAGAAGGCGCTGTCCTTATTCATCAGTTCTTTTCTTTATCGACCATCTTGCCGGCGGAAATCCACGGCATCATTGCGCGCAGCTGTTCACCGACCTGTTCGATCTGGTGTTCGTCGTTCAGGCGGCGTGTGCCCTTAAAGAACGGCTGACCCGCCTGATTCTCCTGCATGAAGTCACGCACGAAGGCGCCGCGCTGGATGTCGGTCAACACGTCTTTCATCCGCTTCTTGGTCTCTTCGTAGGGCAGGATGCGTGGACCCGAAACGTATTCACCATATTCAGCGGTGTTCGAGATCGAGTAGTTCATGTTCGCGATGCCGCCCTCATAGATCAGGTCCACGATCAGCTTCACTTCGTGCAGGCACTCGAAGTAAGCCATCTCGGGGGCATAACCGGCCTCGACCAGCGTCTCGAAGCCCATGCGGATCAGTTCGACCAGACCGCCACAAAGAACCGCCTGCTCACCAAAGAGGTCGGTTTCGCATTCCTCGCGGAAGTTCGTCTCGATGATGCCCGAACGGCCGCCGCCGATGGCGGAGCAATAGGAGAGGCCCAGTTCCAGCGCCTTGCCCGAGGCGTCCTGATCCACGGCAACGAGGCAGGGCACGCCGCCGCCCTTGGTGTATTCGCCGCGCACGGTGTGACCGGGGCCTTTGGGGGCCATCATGATGACGTCGACGCCGGGCTTGGGTTCGATCAGGCCGAAGTGGACGTTCAGGCCATGCGCAAATGCGATCGCCGCGCCGTCGCGCAGGTTATCGTGGACGTATTTCTTGTAGGTCTCGGCCTGCAATTCGTCGGGCATGGTGAACATGATGAGGTCGGCCCAGGCGGCGGCTTCGGCGATGCCCATGACCTTGAGGCCTTCGCTTTCGGCCTTCTTGGCCGAGGCGGAGCCTTCGCGCAGGGCGACAACGAGGTTCTTCGCGCCGGAATCGCGCAGGTTCAACGCATGGGCGTGGCCCTGCGAGCCGTAGCCAAGGATCGCGACCTTGGTGTCCTTGATGAGGTTGATGTCGCAATCGCGGTCATAGTAAACGCGCATGTTGGGTCCTTTCGAATGAGCCGCAGAGTAGGCGGGATGGCGGCAGCATAGCTGTTCTACACAGAAATACCTTTCATTTTCGCATTGATTTCGGAGTAAATTGAAGTATTCATTCGTCAAACTTCGGAACTTGAAAAATACATGCTTGATGATACAGATCGGCGCATATTGCGACAGTTGCAGGCGGACCCGACGCTATCGAGGCCTGACCTGGCTGAGCGCGCTGGCCTGAACGCCGCGACCTGCTGGCGTAGGCTGGAGCGGCTGCGCGAACGCGGTGTTTTGCGCGGTAGCCGTGCGGTCATCGACTGGTCAGCCCTTGGCTACACGGTCGAAGTGTCATTGCGAATTACGCTGGATAAAACCGCGCCGCGCGCCTTTGAAGAATTTGCCGGGGCCGCTCGGCAGATCCCGGAAGTGTTGGAGATTCAAACCTTCCTCGGTCAGGTTGATGTTCGGCTGGGCTTGATCGCCCGCGATCTGGCGCATTATCAAACGCTATACCGTGAGCGCATTCTTACCTTGCCTCATATTGCGGACCTTGAGGCATTGATGCATGTCGCGCGGATCAAGACAGACGAGACGGTGCCGCTATGAGTGACCGTATCGTCCTGGATGATACGGATCGTGCCATCTTGCGCCTGTTGATGGAGGATGCGGACCTGTCCGCCAGCGCCCTTGGCAAAAAGGTTGGCCTGTCACAGCCTGCCGCATGGCGCCGCGCGCAAAGGTTGCAGGAGCAGGGTGTGCTGACGGGACGCCGCCTGGACCTGGATTTGGCCAAGCTCGGCTTTGGCGTGACCGTCTTCCTGGGGGTAAAGCTGGGGACCAAGGGGCGCGTTAGCCTTGCCGATTTCGAACGTGCGGTCAGCGCTATCCCCGAGGTGCAGACGGTGGAACATGTCCTCGGGCTTTACGATTATCGCCTGCGGGTGGCCGCGCGCGACATCGCCGATTTCGAACGTGTCCTGCGGCGGCGGATCATGACGCTGCCGGGGGTTGGGAACGTCGACGCCAATGTCTTGCTGAGTGAGGAGCGGTTGGCCGGGCCGATCTGATCCTTCGCGCGACCGTTCCCACCCTTGCAGCCGGTCAGGACGCGTCGCGCGTGCCCAGACCCATCTGCATCAGCATCCGACGCACCGGCGCGGCACCGTATAGCGCCGAGAGGCCGGCAGCGCGCAGATCGCGCAGAGGCCGCGCGGAAAGTTGCGAGGCGCGGTTCAACGCGTCGATCCCGGCGGCGCGCAACTTGACTTCCGGATGACGGCTGCGGTGATAGGTCTCCATCATCTGGAGGTCGCCCAGCCCTTCGGGACGCGCCACTGCCAGATCCCGCAGCGCACGCAGATCGCCGAGGGACATGTTCAGCCCCTGCGCTCCAATCGGAGGCACCACATGCGCGGCCTCCGCGATGAGGGCAAGCCGTTCGCCGGACATCCTCTCGGCCACCTGCGTGATGATGGGCCAGAGCGTGCGACGCGTGGCGAGTGTCAGCGGCCCGAACAAACCACAAGACCGTTCCATCATCGCGCTTTCAAAGACCGGGACGGGCAAGGTGGCGAGGCGCAGCGCCTCAACGCCATCGTCCATCCACACCACGGCCGAGCAGGGCATGCCGTCGCGGTCGGGCAGGGGCACCAAGGTAAACGGCCCGCCCGTGCGGTGAACCTCGGTCGAGACGTTATCGTGGGGGATCGGGTGCGTCACGGCGAAGGCCAGCGCCTTTTGGCCGTATCGCCGGGTGCTGACGCTAATGCCTGCGGCCTCCCGCATAGGGGAAGTCCGGCCATCGGCGGCGATCACCAATCGGCACCGGACACGCGTGCCGTCGTCTAGCCCCACGATAGCTTCGCGTTCGCGGGTGAGCAGGGTGGTGGTGGCGACGCCTGGGCGAAAGGTGACGGTGTCCAGCTCGCTCAGGCGTGCGACCATCTCGCGGCGCAGCAGCCAGTTGGGCAGGTTCCACCCGAACGGGCCGGAGGTGATTTCGGATGCGTCAAATTCCCGGCTGACACGCGGTTCCGCGATCTCCCCGCCTGCGTCGACGATCCGCATCACTTGCAAGGGCGCTGCATGGGGCGCAAGCCGGGACCAGAGACCGGACTCCTCCAACAATTCGCGCGCAGGTTGCAAAAGCGCGGTGGTGCGCAGGTCGGCGGCCTCGTCATCGCCCGAAGTCACCGGGGGTGTCGGGTCGCAAAGCAGGACGCTAAAACCCGCCGTGCCGAACAGGGCCGCAGCCGTCAGCCCGGCAACGCCCCCGCCCGAGATCAGGATGTCATGATCGATCGCCATAATCGCGCCCTCCTGAAGGTTAGATAGGGTGACGACGGGGGGAGGGAAAGCGGCAAAGCGCCGCGCGACCTGGGTGCGAAGGCTTAAGACGCAGGGTCGCTCGAAGGTGTGCACAGGACGCGGTGGGGGCGGCCTGCGGAAAACGCCTAGCGCAATCGCGCCAGGAAATCGGCCAGATCGTCGGTATGGTAATGGATATGGTCTTGTTTCATCGGCTCTGGCGCGACGTGGATCGTCCGCATGCCAAGTGCGTGTGGCGCGGCGAGGTTCCTTGGATCATCCTCGAACATGGCGGCGCGGGCGGGGTCGAGCTTGTCCAGCGCAAAGACAAGATCAAAGGCGCCGGCCTCGGGTTTGGGCAGGTAGTCGGCATGCTCCACCCCGTAGATCGCATCGAACAGGCCGCCGAGGCCGCGTGCCTCCGTGACCCGCTCGGCATAGGGGGCGCAGCCGTTGGTGTAGATGATCTTGCGTCCCGGCAGCGCCGCGATGCCATCGGCAAGGGCGGGATCGGCGCTCAGCACCGTGAAGTCGATGTCGTGCACCTCGGTGAGATAAGGACCGGGATCAACGCCGTGATTGCGCATCAGCCCGGCCAGCGTGGTGCCGTGATCGCGCCAGTAGAGAATGCGCAATCGGTCCGCCTCGCTGCGATCAACCCCGAGGGTGCGCATGACCCAATCCGTCATCCGCGCCTCGATCTGATCGAAAAGGCGCATCGACGGCGGATAAAGCGTATTGTCGAGGTCAAATACCCAGGTGGTGACATGATTGAACTGGTCGGCAAAGGGGTGTCGAGACATGGCGGCACGCTAGTCTTCGGGTCAGCTCCGCGCAAGAGGGCGCAGGGTGGCCGGCGGGGTGGTCGGCGTGACACAGGGTGCGACTGGACGAGCGGCGACAGGCGCGGCTAGGGTGCCGAAACGATTGGACAGGACAACGCCCGTGCAGACCGATGCCTATTCGCTGATCCTTGAGGCCATAGACCACGGCGTCTACCGCCCCGGCGACCGCCTGGTAGAGAGTGAGTTGGCCGAGCGGTTCGGCGTTTCGCGAACACCGATCCGCGAGGCTTTACAACGGCTTGAAACGCAGAGCCTGTTGGCGCGTGACGGGCGGTCACTGATTGTCGCCTCGCTCGATCATAATCAGTTGGCGGAGCTTTACGTCGTCAGGACCGAGCTGGAGGCCCTGGCCGCCCGCCTCGCTGCCCGTCACGCCACGCCCGAAGAAGTGCGTGTGCTGCGCGATATGGTGGAGGAGGATCGCGCCTTGCTGGGCGATCCCGGCGCGCTGTCCCGGGCCAATCGGCGGTTTCACAAACAGATCCACCTTGCGTCGCACAACCGGTTTCTGGTGCAGCAACTCGATATGGTGCATCGCTCAATGGCGCTGCTCGCGCTGACATCGCTGGCCGCCGAAGGCCGGGACGAGGCGACCCTTGCAGAACATGACGCCATCGTCAGCGCAATAGAGGCGAGGGACGAAGCAGCCGCAGGCAAGACGTTGAGCGATCATATTTCCAAGGCTTTCGTGACCCGGCTGAAACTTGATTCCGGCGAAATCGGGACGGTGTGATCCCACGTGGCCACCGACTGGCCATGTTGCGTTTTGTCCCAATAATGCGGTTTGACGATCAGCTCGTAGAGCGCCTTCCACATTGCCACCGCGCCCATCGGCCAATAAAAATGCATCAACGGGACCCATGCCCAGAGGTGGCGATGCCGGGGCCGTCGCGTCCCGATAAAGCCGAGGATCAGGGTCAGCGCCTCGATCATCAGGAACAGTCCGGCGACCCATTTGACCCGCGGGTCCGTGTCCAGCGTGGTGAACGGCAGGTCGACGCCAAGGGTCACAAGCCAAAAGACCCAGAGCAGCGGTGCCAGCGCGAACTGGGTTAGTGCGGTGACGAAATGCGCCTGAAACCCGATGAAGCGCCAGAATCCGAGGTCGCGGCACAAACTCAGCGGTTTTCGCATATGCACGAGGTAGGTCACACAATATCCCTTTAGCCATCGTGATCGCTGCTTGCACCAAGGCAGGACGCGGTTGGCGGCCTCTTCCTTGGTGGTGGTGTCGATCACGCGGGTGCGATATCCGGCGCGCGCCAGCCGGAAACCCAGGTCGGCGTCTTCGGTGACGTTATGGGCATCCCAGCCACCCAACTCTTCCAATGGGGCGCGGCGAAAGAACAGGGACGTTCCGCCGAGGGGCAGGGCAAAGCCCAGCTTGCCCATGCCCGGCAGCAACAACCGGAACCAGGTGTTGTATTCGATGGTGAAACACCGCGCGATCCAGGTCGAGCGGTCGTTGTAGTAGTCAAGCGCGCCTTGCAAGCATACGACGTCAGGCGGCGCAGAGGCAAAGCTTGTTGCGACCTTGAGCAATTGGTCCGGGTCCGGCGCATCCTCGGCGTCATAGATCGCAATGATGTCGCCGGTGCAGAAATCCAGTGCGTAATTCATCGCCCTAGGTTTGGTTCGCGGTGCACCGTCGGGCACGATCACGACACGGAACCAAGGAGGGAGCGCGGTGTCTTCGAGAACTTCGCGGGTCAGGCCGTCCACTTCCTCCAGCACCAGCAGAACCTCAAGCTTGGCACGCGGATAGTCGAGGGCCTGAAGGCGTTTCACCAATGCGGCGGCAACATTCGGTTCGCGGAACATCGGGGCGAGGACCGAAATGGTTGGCAGGTCGTCATCCGGGGGGCAATCCTCGGGGCGCAGCGGGGGATCGCGGACGATCAGATGCGCAGTGGCGGCGGCCAGTTTCATCGTGCTGGCGATCACCAGAGTTGCGGCGGCGAGCCAGCTGATCGTTGCAAAGACGAGGTGGGGCATGGTGATGAGAACCACCATCGGGAGTCCCGTGAGCGACAGTAGGGACGCCGCATTCCCCGCCTTGTAAGATCGCCATCCGCGGCAGGAATAGGCGAGGGCGACGCGGGCTTGCGCACGCTCCGTCAGGGCAGGGCGGTGCCGTTCGGCGAGGTGCGCGAGGATCGTGTCACGTGGGGCCAGCAGGGCGGAGAGGTGAAGCGTTAGGTCGGGGTTCCGGCGGCTAAAGGCCTGGCGGATCTGTGCCATACACTCGGGGCGCGCTGTCGCGATCCACAGCCAATTGCCGCACCTGCGATGTGGAATGCACTGGTATTGCAGACATATCGCGGGATCGAGAAGGTCCGACAATGTCGGGTCAGGGGGCGTCCGATCCAGCGCGACGGGGGCGATTTCGGTGTTGCGGATCAACGCGGGCACAAGCCGGTCATCGCTAAGCCGTCCTTCGGCATGATCAGCGCGGATCTCGGCTACGGTTTGTGGCGAGGCAGGTTCGCCGGGCGGCGGCGGCACTTGTTGCGGTGGGAATTGTGGGATGAATTGCGACAGGATCTGGGGTGCTGCAAAGGCGCGACGCCGTGGGGTTGTGGGCGCAGGCCGCTGGGTCGCGGTGCGCGCGCGGGGCACCGGGGACTCCCTGATCAATTGGGCTTCGTACATGCGAGCGCTCCCTGCTGGCGCCCGCTTCGGGGGCGCGAAGGTGACGCCAAAGGTTAGATCGCCGAAGCGCCCGCCGAGGCATCCTCAGTACCATCGTCTACCGCAAGTTAATTTAGCCTGAACAAACGGTTAACGCCCCACGATTTGCGAGGCGTTTTCCATTTGTGAATAGTAGGCGCGGTGTCGCCGGGGATTATCCTCGCGACAGGCCCTTTACGCACTACGGTCCTGCATCGACGCGGCGAAGCGTTCGAACAGGTAGAAACTGTCCTGCGGGCCGGGGCTCGCCTCCGGATGATATTGCACGGAAAAGACCGGGCGTTCCGTCATCCGGATCCCGCAATTCGATCCGTCAAACAGCGAAACATGGGTTTGCATCACGCCGTCGGGCAGCGAGTCGCCGTCAACGGCGAACCCGTGGTTCATCGAGGTGATTTCGACCTTGCCCGTCTCCATATCCTTGACGGGGTGGTTCGCGCCGTGATGGCCGTGGTTCATCTTGACCGTCTTGCCACCAAGGGCGAGGGCCAGCATCTGATGTCCAAGGCAGACGCCAAAGATCGGAACGTCGCTCTGGCCCATCACGCCCTGGATCATAGGCACGGCATAGGCGCCTGTCGCCTCGGGGTCGCCGGGACCGTTCGACAGGAATACGCCATCCGGACCGTGGGCCAGCACCTCTTCCGCCGTGGCAGAGGCAGGTAGCACCGTGACGTCGCAGCCGGCCGAAGCGAGGCAGCGCAGGATGTTGCGCTTGGCCCCGTAGTCGATCGCGACAACCTTGTGACGCGCCTCGGGCTGGGTGCCGAAGCCATCCGGCCAGGCCCAGCGGGTTTCGTTCCAGCGATAGCTTTGCGCGCAGGTCACGGATTTCGCAAGGTCCATGCCGACCAGGCCGGCAAAACCGCGCGCCTTGGCGATCAACGCTTCTATGTCGAAATTGCCATCGGGATCATGGGCCAAGGCGGCATGCGGTGCGCCTTGCGCGCGGATCGCACGGGTCAACCGCCGGGTGTCGACACCTCCGATAGCGATGCGACCATGGCTCGCCAGCCAGTCGGACAATTCACCGCTTGCCCGCCAGTTCGAGGCATCGGTCGGGTTCCAGCGCACGACCATCCCCTCGGCCACCGGGTCGGCAGTTTCGTCATCCTCGGGCGTGACGCCCACGTTGCCGATATGGGGGAAGGTAAAGGTCACGATCTGCCCGGCATAGGAGGGGTCGGTCATGATTTCCTGATAACCGGTCATGGCGGTGTTGAAACACAGCTCAGCCACCGTTTCGCCTGTCGCGCCGAACCCGCGACCCATAAAGACGGTGCCATTGGCGAGAACCAGGCATGCGGTCGGTTTGTTGTGATCAGAATGCGGCATTTTGCGGCTCCGGCTGGATGGCAAATCT
This sequence comes from Pseudooceanicola sp., assembly GCA_002709085.1. Classification (GTDB taxonomy): domain Bacteria; phylum Pseudomonadota; class Alphaproteobacteria; order Rhodobacterales; family Rhodobacteraceae; genus Pseudooceanicola. Next base: position 11,477 of record PAPR01000047.1, read on the forward strand.
GCGCTTACCTAAGGGGGCTGGCATGGGGGGTCAAGGGCGATCGGGCTGGTGTTTCCTGCTTCTGACCTATGCGGGCGGATAGGGCTGTGGGCCTCATGCCTCTGTTGTACCCGGGGTGAGGGCGGGATAGGGTGGAACGCTTGAAGGACCAAAGGTGAGCTCATGCAACTCCGCGACAAAGTCAACACGGCGCTCAAGCAGGCGATGAAGGACCGCGATGCGGACCGGCTCAGCACCCTGCGGCTGATCAATGCGGCGATCAAAGATCGCGATATCGCCGCGCGCGGAGAGGGCCGCGAGGAAGGCGTCGGTGATGACGATGTGCTGGCCATCCTGGGCAAGATGGTCAAGCAGCGCCAGGAAAGCGTGCGCGCCTACGAGGAGGGCGGACGGATCGACCTCGCCGAACAGGAACGCACCGAGATCGGCTATATCGAAGAGTTTCTGCCCCGCCAGTTGAGCGACGAGGAAGTCGCGGCGGCGGTGGAGGAGGCGATGGCCTCGGTCGGGGCCTCGTCCATCCGCGATATGGGCAAGGTCATGGGCGCGCTGAAGTCGCGCTATACGGGCCAGATGGACTTTGGCGTGGTGGGTCCCATGGTAAAGGCAAAGCTGGCCTGAAGCGGCGGTGCGGTTGCGCGCTTTTGACGTCGGCCAATCCTCGCGCATCCGCGATGGCCGTCGTGCGCGCGCGGAACGGAGCTATCGCCCATTCTGTTTTGCTCTTGTCACAAGAGAGGAGCAAACCCATGCCAGCACAATCCAAAGCCCAGCAAAAAGCCGCAGGCGCGGCCCTGTCGGCCAAGCGCGGCGATACCAAGGTCTCGGACCTGCAAGGTGCGTCCAAGGACATGTACGACAGTATGAGCGAATCGGAACTGGAGGATTTTGCCTCCACCGACCGCAGCGACCTGCCGGAGAAGAAGGACTGAGGGCTGAACGGCCAGACGCCGGGGGGGAGTCAGTTTGGCCGCGCGTGAGGGATCATTGCCTCGCAGGCAGCCCATTGCGGGGGGCTTACCTTGTCACCCGGTGGACATTAGTCGGCGGGCGAGATCTGTATGCAGCGCCTGGCGCTCCTCCTCACTGAGGAAGGCGCCGATCTCGACTTCCCGTCCATTCCCGCTGAGCGTTACGTAATGCGGCACCGGGCCGTCACGTTCATGCTTGTGCAGTCGCACCCAATAGCGGTTGCAGTTCCAGGTACGCAGGGCACCTCCCGGCTCTGTTCGGGTCAGGCTGACCTCATTCTCCTCCAGGCTCAGCACCTCGATAACCTCGCCGTCGCGGTAGTTGCGCTGTAAACCCCACCAAAGCGCGCCGAGCGCGGTCATCGCAAAAGGCAGCAGCGCCCAGAGAAGGGCGGTTCCGACCATGGCTGCCAGCGGGATCGTCACGAGAGCAAAGAACAGGAGGATCACCACCGCGAACCCCTTGCGCGGCAGGGAGCGGTGCGGCCGAAGCTCCAACCTCTCCGGCGTGATCCAGCGATAGCTCATGGTTGCGATCTCGCGTGTTCGGGGGGAGGGCAGGTTGAGGCCCGCCTGGGGAAAATGCGAAAGGCCGGAGGTTTCCCCCCGGCCTTTTGCTGTTGCGATGTCTTGCCGGGATCAGTGGGCGTGGCCCTTGTCCCAGTCTTCCTGCTTGGGCAGGATTTCGAACGTATGCTCAGGCGGCGGGGAGGGCAGGGTCCACTCCAGCGTATCGGCATATTCGTTCCAGTAGTTGTTCTCGGTGATCCGCGCGCCACGCAGCAGCGCATAGGCCATGATCCCAAAGAACAGCAGGAAGGACGCGAAGGACAGGAAGGCCCCCATGGACGACCAGAAGTTCCAGAAGGCGAAGGCCTCCGGGTAGTCGATATAGCGGCGCGGCATGCCCTGACGACCCAGGAAGTGTTGCGGGAAGAACGTCAGGTTGGCCCCGATGAACATCATCCAGAAGTGGACTTTGCCCAGGGTTTCGGGATAGGCGCGGCCCGTCATCTTGCCAAAGTAGAAGTAGATCCCGGCAAAGATTGCAAAGACCGCCCCAAGCGACATCACATAGTGGAAGTGTGCCACGACATAATAGGTGTCGTGATAGGCCCGGTCGACTGCCGCCTGACTCAGCACCACGCCGGTCACGCCGCCTACGGTGAAGAGGAACAGGAAGCCGAAGGCCCAGAGCATCGGTGTCTTGAACTCGATCGAGCCGCCCCACATTGTCGCGATCCAGCTGAACACCTTCACGCCCGTCGGCACCGCGATCACCATGGTCGCCAGCATGAAGTAGCTCTGCTGGGTCAGGGACATCCCCACGGTGTACATGTGGTGTGCCCAGACGACAAAGCCCAGCACGCCGATCGCGATGATCGCCAGAACCATCGGCAAGTAGCCGAAGATCGGCTTGCGCGCGAAGGTCGAGATGACGTGGCTGATGATGCCAAAGCCGGGCAGGATGATGATGTAGACCTCGGGGTGGCCAAAGAACCACAGGATATGCTGGTAGAGGATTGGATCCCCGCCCCCGGCCGGATCAAAGAAGGTCGTGCCGAAGTTGCGGTCCGTCAGCAACATGGTGATCGCGCCGGCCAGAACGGGCAGGGCCAGCAGGATCAGCCAGGCAGTGACAAAGATCGACCACGAAAACAGCGGCACCTTGAATAGCGTCATGCCGGGTGCGCGCATGTTCAAAAAGGTGGTGATCATGTTGATCGCACCCAGGATCGAGCTGGCACCCGAGACGTGCACGGCAAAGATCGCGAGGTCCATGGAAGACCCGCCCTCGGTGGTCGAGAGCGGCGGGTAAAGCACCCAGCCCACGCCGGACCCCATCTGACCGTTGCCGCCGGGCGCGAGCAGGGAGGCGACACCAAGCGCGACGCCAGTCACATACATCCAGAAGCTGAGGTTGTTCATCCGCGGGAACGCCATGTCCGGCGCGCCGATCTGCAACGGCATGAAGTAGTTGCCGAAGCCGCCAAAGAGAGCCGGAATCACGACGAAGAACATCATCAGAACGCCGTGATAGGTGATCATCACGTTCCAAAGGTGCCCGTTCGGTGTGCACTCCGCCCCGCTGTCGGCGATGAAGCGCGCGCCCTCTAGGCACATGTACTGAACACCGGGGTGCATCAGTTCGAGCCGCATGTAGACGGTGAAAAGGACCGAGATCAGGCCCACGAACGCCGAAACGACGAGGTAGAGGATCCCGATATCCTTGTGATTGGTGGACATGAACCAGCGGGTGAAGAACCCTCGGTTGTCCTCGTGTCCGTGGCCGTGGACGGCTGCGTCAGCCATGCTCGCCTCCTGCTGATGATCATACGACGCATGCCTTGCGGCATACGAGAATTATTCGGGTTCTAGAATGAACCGCGCAGGCGGGCAATGGCCGGTATTGACGCAGATGGAAGATTTTTGTCGCACCCAGGTTGAATTCGGGGGGTTAGAGGCGGTGGCTACGCCATCTTGCGCCGGTTTGACGCGGCCTCACGTCGCGCGCAGGCTTTCAGGTCGGCCTATTCGTCCGCCGCATCGGGCAGACTGACGAACATTTCGCCGCCGCTATGGCGACCTGGAAGGGGAGGGGCCGGGCCGTTGAGCGCAACTGCTCGATCCTGCCGAGCAAGGCGGGCCGACACCGTTCAAGGAGCCGGGTGAAAACCGCAAAATCGGTCTGGACAACCAAGCCCCGCCCGCATAGAACGCCGCAACCCGAAGGCGGCCAGTCCGACCCTTCACCCGTGCCCGGGTAGCTCAGGGGTAGAGCAGTGGATTGAAAATCCTCGTGTCGGTGGTTCGATTCCGCCCCCGGGCACCACAAAAACCCAATTAAATCAATTTGTTAGCCAATGATTTGCGGTCTCGTGGGGCCGCGCAGGTTGGTGTGGGTATCATTTGGGTAGCATTGCATGATGCAATGGAGATCTCCGCCGCCTAGTCTTTTCAGTAGATGCGCTCGCGTGTGCTGTTACGATGGACGAAGAGCATAGGACGATCAACTTGATAGAAGAAGCGTTTCGAGAACTCCGTTCATCACCGATGAACTTGCATGTCCATGAAGAATTCCTCGTCGCTTGTATGCGGGACGCCAGCCCTATCGCACGTGATCATGTTCGGCTGTTGTTTGTCGATGACTATGACGGCGATACCTTCAAGTGGGAATTCAAAGAACCTGCGGGGATGGCGCTTCTGGCATGGGGAGATGATGGCATTGAAGACATCAGGCGTGCGTTCTTCGACAACGACAGTTATGCCAATAGGACGATTGCTTTCGACATCCTTTCTGCTGCAGCTGCCGGAAAAGGCCCCATGCGAGTATCTGTGGGAGCGCCTTCAAAGGTCTGGGCACAGCTTACAGAAGGCGGCAATCTGCCTACACCAGTTCAAGTGGCCGCAAGAAAAGCGCTGGTTGAATTGGTTCTATCAATCGACGCAATTGAAGATGTTGCAGGCTTGATAGGCGGGGTGCTTCAGAAACAGCAGTTCAGGGATGATGGCGCCGCGGTTGAACTCATTCGAGCTGCTTCGAGCCGATGGCTTGCTATTGGCGATACGGTGTTAAGCGAATTTCGAAAGCTCATCGACAATAATGCGAATGATGAACCTGTCTTTCAAAGTTTCTTAGGAGCCAATCCACAGCTTTTGGACCCAATGGCAATTGAAGTATGGCCGGAACCGAACTTGTTTGGCTCTCGGAAGCCCGACTTCGTTGTAAAACGTTCGGACGGAAGCTATCTTGTTGTTGAGATTGAATGCCCCGCGAAGACACTAATTACTAAGGGAGGGCACCCTTCTGCGGACGTCACCCACGCCGAACATCAAGTAACAGATTATCGAAATTACATGCTGCGTCACATTGGAACTGTAAAGGATGTCTTCGCAGGGTTCTCTGATCCAGACTGCTTGGTTGTTGTTGGTTTGGAAGAAACCCTAACTCCCGAACAAAAGCAGGTCTTGGCTTCGCTTAATGGCGCCCGTCACCGGGTGAAGGTAGTGGGATTTGATTGGCTACTTGAACGAGCTGAGAGGGTATCCAAGAATGTCTCAGAGCAGGGTGTAGTAGTAAGCGTACAGCGCATGACCTAATAAGAAGAGGATGCTAACGGCATCTAACGTCAACCTTCTCTTGAAAGCGGAGCGTAGAAGGCAGACATTCAACCGACAGAGGAGGTTGAACGACAGTGTTTCACGCGAGCGAGGATAGCCTAGACGACCTGCTGAGAGCTGTCTTTAAGCAGCTGCTCACAGGGCGTGGGAATTTTGAGGTCGACTCCAGCAAGGGTAGAAGCACTGAGGTCTTCGGCGCGCTCTTGGAGCTTAAGAACCCGCGCGCGCGGCTGAGCAGGTCGTTCTCGAAAGCTAAAGCCTTCAGTCCACTTGGCGAGTTATTTTGGTACTTGGCAGGCAGTGATAGCGTCGAATTCATCAAACACTACATCCCCAACTACCCGAAGCTGATCAAAGACGAAATAACGGCGAATGGGGCCTACGGACCACGAATATTCGGCGAAATGGCGTCCAAGAAGCGCGATGGAACCAGTGAATGGGATCGGGTGATCCGAACTCTGCGTGAGCGAGAAGGCTCACGTAACGCCCTCATTCAGATTTACGCCAACTCCGATGCAAAGCCGAAGAACGGCGACAAGCCTTGCACCTGTACCATTCAGTTCGCGGTCAGGAACGGACAGTTGTTGATGCACACACATATGCGTTCCAATGATGCATTCTTCGGGCTTCCCCATGACATTTTTACATTTACAATGCTGCAAGAAATAGCGGCTCGTGAACTTGGCTACGGATTGGGAAGGTACACGCACTCAGTGACAAGTTTACATCTATACCATGACAGCGCAGCAACGGAAGATCGTCCTGCGAACACTTCAATGTCTGGTGCTGAGGCCTATTATCGAGAAGGCTTTCATGAATCCCGCCCAATGCCTGAGATGCCCTCGGGAAACCCCTGGCCGAACATCGAACAGGCGAAGATCGCCGAGCAGGAAATTCGGGGTGGCAACATCGACTACACCGCGCCAACAGACCTCGTTCCGTACTGGAAAGACATCATTGAGCTTTTTAGAATTCACAAGATGTTCGGAGACATGAGGACACGCGGCGATGACCTTACAACTGAACGGCCCGAGTTGCGCCGAATTGTGAAGACAATGAAGGAAATTCCGCCGATCTACGAAATATATATTCGCGATAAGCTGCAGAGCAAGAAATACCCGGTTCGGGACCTATTCGAGAACGCAGGTTGAGGTGTAAGGCGTGAACGGCATCCACAAAGACAGATTAAATGAGTTCATTGGAAAAATTGAACAGCTCGACGCTCAGCTTGGCCCCCTTCCCGGAATCGCGACTGCTCAACGGAGACAGTGCTGGGCGCAACAGATCGTGTCTAGCCTACGTCGAATTTCATATACTGACACTTTGTTGATGCGTAGCGTGAATGCGGCAAGGTGTGATCCGCATTCTGGTATTTTCGACCCCGTACGAGGGGCGCTTCACTTTCAGAGAAGCGGACAACTCGACGAAGCGGTCTGGTTAACTTTCGTCCTCACCCATTTCGGAAAACACGCGGTAGACGAATGGAAGCTGGCTGCAAATGTCTATGGTTCGTTTGGCGTGGGACCAGTTTGGACGTTCGCACAGTATGCTGCAGACCTTGCAGGGTTCGAGAACATGTTGGCCGCAAACTCTGGCCGGTTAGCGGACGCCAGCATTTCGGGTAGTTTTTCTAACCATCGCAAATTTCAGAGCAAGAAACCTGAAGCCATAGCGAAGACGTTTTGCACGTACTATGAGTGGCAGACTGAGTTCGGCGGATTTCGTGATCGAATGATCGCGACACATGCAAGTGTCGGTCAGGAACCCCAAGCGGCTTTCGATGCTCTCTACAAGTCCATGAAGGGGGTGTTTGGCTTCGGTGGAGGTCGCCTCGGAAGGTTCGATTTCCTTACGATGCTCGGCAAACTTCAGCTTGCTCCGATTACACCGGGCAGTGTCTACTTGGATAAGGCAACAGGACCGCTTGCAGGGGCACGGCTACTGTTTTTCGGTGATCGCGACCATCTCATTACCGGTAGAGCCTTGGAGCCTCGCGTTGATGCCTTGGACGGGGTTCTTGGCGTGGGAAAACAGGTAATCGAAGACAGCCTTTGCAATTGGCAAAAAAGCCCTGATGTTTACGAGTATTTCCGAGGTTGAGAAAGGACCGGAAGTATAGTGCTCCCTTCCCATTTGTAACGGCGCTTTAGATCATTAAATTGTTGGGGCTGGAGCGCCCCAGCTTTTTGAAGCTGTCCGACAATAATGCCCGGTGTCACCCCGGCTTTTCGAGCGATTCTCCGTGCATGAGGACGGGTCGGCATCGCGTTTAACATCTCATCGCGCAAATTAGCCGGAACAAGCGTATCTTGAGCGAAAATGTCAGCTTCGTCTTCGAATACAGACGCGCCTAGCGGTGACGGATCAGCGCCATCCACCGAAATGTGGTCAGTGCCATGCAGAACCACGTGTGCGGCCTCGTGGAAAAAAGTGAACCAGAAATGGTCTTCACTCAAATAGCGAAAGCTTAGCAAGATAATCGGGTTGCCGTTTGGGGATGCCCAAGTGGCACCGCTTGCTCGACAACCTTTCGGGGCCTTCGAGCTTACCAGACCAACACCTTCCTCAGCGCAGGCTTGCTGCAGTTTTGGAAAGAATAACTCGGGGCGCTTGAGTGCACATAGCTTCTTCAACTCAGTCAGACGTTTCTTGAAATTGCTCGCGGAAAACTTCGCCAAGGTCAGGTTTTCAGCTTGCATCTCTCCGATACGCAGCCAAGCCAAAGTCGCCATCTCGTCGGTCTCAAAGGCAAAAGATGTTCGAAATGCAACTTGGCCTATCCCAGCGGAGTACCGCTCGTTCCAATCGCTGATGCTATCGCATCCAAAAAAGCTTAGGATGTCCTCGGATAGACGCTCACCGCGAGAGCCTTTCGGCAGCCAGCCGAGTTCTCGGAGGGCTCGAGCTGGAAACGACTGCCCCCAACTAGACAGCGCTTCGGTTGGCGCAGAACCTGCAAGCCGCGCTCTATCGCCCAGAAACTGGTTATAGCGTTCGATCCAGAACTGGCGTGATGCACCAAGCTCCGAAGATAGGGCGTCTGCGATTTCATCGGAAATCACAACGCGCCCTTCCATTATTCCAGAAAACAAGTCTTCTTCGAACCCAATGCGTTCGGCCAAATCGTGAATTGATGTTTTTCCAGCCGCAGCCAGCCGTGCGATTGTGTCGCCCGGTGGGGAAGCCCAGTTTGGTTCAAACATCAAGCAAACACCTCCCCTTCAATTACGATAGCTTTCAGGTGGATTCGATGAGCATCTTTCCACGCTTCGTCTCCAACGCCGGATGCAGATATCACCGTCTTAAGTGTGCAGCCAGTGGATACGAACCAGTCCAGCTCAAAGGTGCCTTCGACTTTCGTCGCCGAAAGCGGTCCCATAGGTACGTCACCGGCAAAGAACGCCGCCCTGAAATCCGCCACCAAACCAATGAACGCCTGACCGTTTTCACTTCCGAGGTGACGGTAGGCTTTCTTGGGTTCTGTTGCCAAGTCCCTCATGAGCTTGCTCGAAAAAGTCGGTTCCAAGGATCCAGCATCCCAAAAGTTGCACAAAATGGAGCCTTGGAAGGCACGTCGCTTACAATATCTTCCCAGCAGTCATACATGCAGCGAGTGTAGCGGTCTTAGCCGCAAAAGTCACGAGCGAACTGTCGTGAGGTTAGGATTGGCTGACGATATCTGCCACACCGAACTGTTCGGGAACGATGCGGTGAGCGGCTCGGACGCCAGTGTTGACCGAGGAAAGGGGCGCGATGTGCGCCCCTCTCGTTGTTCACTGAGGTGTTGGGTAGCCCTACGCAGGTTTCTTCGGCTGCAAAGCGCGCCGGGCTTCCTTCTCGGCTGCGGAACCCTTCACCCATTGCCACGGTGCACGCGGCTTCCTCGCCTTCGCCAGTTCGGGGTTCGCTTTGGCGTCGCTGGCGGCGGCGCGCAGGCGTTCGCGGGCCTCGCGCGGGTCGATCTTCAGTTCGTCGCAGATGGCCTTGAGCGTCACGATATCGGTCATGTCGATCTCCTAAGTTGCTGATGCAGATCGATAAGACGCAAGGTCGGAGCGCGTCAGGGATAACCCCAGAACATCTTTAGCTTCTCTCGATC
>PAPR01000048.1 GCA_002709085.1 Pseudooceanicola sp.
AGACCTGGCAGTGCGGCTCTCCGCGCTTCCTCATCGCAGTATTGTCGCCATTGTCGGAGCACCGGGGGCGGGGAAATCGACCCTCGCGGAGTCGCTGGTGGCCAGCCAGGGCGGCGCGGCTCTGCTGCCGATGGATGGCTTTCATCTGGACGACGCGGTGCTGCGCGACCTCGGCAGGCATGAGCGCAAGGGCGCACCGGACACCTTCGATGCCGCTGGGCTGTGGTCCACGTTGAAACGCATCCGGGCGGGTGAAGATACGGTAGCGGTGCCGGTCTTTGACCGTGCGAGCGAAATAAGCCACGCTGCGGCCCGGCTGATCCCGGCGCGGGCGCGTCTGGTCCTTGTGGAAGGGAACTACCTCCTGCTGGATCGGACGCCGTGGCAAAGCCTCGCCTCACTGTTTGACCTCACGGTAATGATCGACGTGCCGGAGGCAGAATTGCGGCGACGCCTGACCCTGCGTTGGCAGGAGCACGGATTGAGCGAGGCAGAGATCGCGCGCAAGCTGGACCGGAACGACATTCCCAATGGCCGAACCGTCAGCGAGGAAAGCCGCGACGCGGATCTCGTTCTGCGCCCCGCATCCGCCGCTTAGCGCGCCGCCTCGCCGAGGGCGATTGAGGCGAACAATAGAAGCGTCAGCCAGATCAGCCGGTTCCTATCCGTGCGCAGGGTCCGCCCCTTTGCGAAATCGGCGAAGGTGGCGATCGTCTGTCGGAAGGGCAGTGGGCTTTGCCCCAGAGCACGCCGAGGCCTCTCCGCGATGGTGTTCAGGCGAAACAGCGTGCGGAACATAAGTGCCGCCCAGGCCGCGAAGATCACGCCTTGGAGAATGAGGGTGACGCAGGCGGTCGTGCTCATGCTTATCGCTCCTCGTCTGAGCAGGCGTTGACGCGGGTGGCGCCGTCAATATGAGTATTTTTAACGAGATGAAGCGGGAAGTCAGGTGACATCCGCGCGCGCTGGAACCGTCTAGAAGTTGACGGTGACACCGGGCAGGTTCAGCGACTTGATCAGGTCGCGCAACTCCTGCCGCGCGGCGACGTTGGAGATGTTGAGCTGCTGCACGCCAATGTCCTTGAGGTCCAGCAATGTCAGGCCGCGCGGGAAAAGCTCGCGGAAGATCACCCGCTCGTTAAAGCCAGGCACAACGCGAAAACCGATCCGTTTGGAGAGCCGTTCCAGCGCCTTTTCCATTTTGACCTTATTGACCATTTGTTGCGCGCCAAGCCGGTTGCGCAGGACCACCCAGTCGATCGGTTTCAACCCGGCCTGCGCACGCAACTGGCGGGCATTCCAGACCATCTCGGAATAGACCGAGGGGCCAAGGATTTTTTCCCCGTCGTTGTCGATATGCGCCAGCAGGTCGAAATCGACAAAGCTGTCGTTCAGCGGAGTCACCAGCGTATCGGCCAGCGAATGCGCCACCTGGCTGAGCCGGGTGTGCGATCCGGGGCAGTCGATCAGGATGAAGTCGGCAGCGACTTCGAGCTGCGAAACCGCGGCGGACAGGCGATGATCATAGGGGTTTTCGCCGGGCTGGAGGTCCGATTTGTCGATATCTGGAAGGTCGATGTATTCCGGCGTCGGCAGGGTCAGCCCCTCTTTGGCGAGGTAGCGCTTGCGGTTGTCGATGTAACGGCCAAGAGTTTTTTGCCGCAGGTCGAGGTCCAGCGTTGCCACCCGGTGCCCCATGCGGCTGAGCGCGGTGGCAACATGCATCGAAACGGTGGATTTTCCCGCGCCGCCCTTTTCGTTCCCCACAACGATGATATGTGCCATGCCCGCGACCCCTTTTGACCGGCTATGGGCCGGTTTTTGCCTATTCTGACTATATGTTGTGTCGAGCGGCGTGGAAAGGGGGGCAGTTCTGGTTTTGATGACGGTTTTACGCACTGTTGGCCCGACCCCGTTTTGCCTTGCTCGCCGTGGCGCAGCCCATAGGCGAATCGCTTACGCCATGCTAGGTCTAGCGGCATGTTGCGACCGGACCCCAAGATAAGCGATGCTCACCCCGTCATCCGTCAGTTGGATGAGGCTGCCGTCAACCGGATTGCGGCCGGTGAGGTGGTGGAGCGCCCAGCCTCGGCCGTCAAGGAACTGGTGGAGAACGCGCTCGACGCCGGGGCCTTGCGCATCGAGGTGACGGTCAGCGATGGCGGCAAGTCCCTGATCCGGGTCCGCGATGACGGTTGCGGCATGGCACCGGAGACGCTGCCGCTGGCGCTTTGCCGGCATGCGACCTCCAAAATCGACGGCTCGGACCTTTTGAACATCCACACGTTTGGTTTCCGTGGTGAGGCGCTGCCCTCGCTCGGCGCGGTCGGGCGATTGCGCATCACGTCACGCGTCGCCGGGCAGGCGGCGGGTGAGATCGCCGTCAGCGGCGGGCGGGCAGAGCCGGTGCGTCCCGCCGCCTTGTCCGCCGGTACGGTTGTCGAATTGCGCGATCTGTTCTACGCCACGCCCGCACGGCTAAAGTTCCTGCGCAGTGACCGAGCCGAGGGGCAGGCTGTCACGGACGTGGTCAAGCGGCTGGCGATGGCGGAACCCTATGTCGGCTTTACCCTGCGCGATGTCAGCGGCGGCGGCCACGGGCGTGTCGTCTTCCGCGCCGATCCCGAAAGCGGCGATCTGTTCGACGCGATGCATCGGCGGCTCGCCTCGGTGATCGGACGAGAGTTCGCCGAAAACGCGCTGCGGATCGACGCCACGCGCGAGGGGTTGCATATGACCGGCTATGCCGCGCTGCCGACCTATTCGCGGGGTGCAGCGGTGACGCAGTTCCTGTTCGTCAATGGTCGCCCGGTACGGGACAAGTTGCTGACCGGCGCGCTGCGGGCGGCATATATGGACGTGCTGTCGCGCGACCGTCATCCGGCGGCGGCGCTGTTCATCGAATGCGACCCGGTGCTCGTCGATGTCAACGTGCATCCGGCGAAATCCGAAGTCCGGTTCCGCGATCCCGCCATCGCGCGGGGGCTGGTCGTGTCGGGCCTGCGCCATGCGCTGGCCGAGGCGGGGCATCGCGCGTCATCAACCGTCGCCGGCGCGACCCTGGGGGCGATGCGGCCCGAACCCTCGGGACTGGCGCGCGTCTATCAGATGGACCGCCCGACGCCCGAGGCGCGTGCCGCCGCATATCAGGGACAGGCCCCGGCGGCCTTTGACGGCTTTGGTGAGGTACCATCGGCACGGTTCGACCCGGCGCCCGTGGTCGAGGTGGCAGAGCAGGCGGAGAGCTTCCCCCTCGGGGCCGCGCGCGCGCAATTGCACGAGAATTACATCGTCGCGCAGACCGAAACCGGGATGATCCTGGTCGATCAGCACGCCGCGCATGAACGTCTGGTCTATGAAAGGCTCAAGCGTCAGATGGCCGATACAGGCGTCGCCGCACAGGTGCTGCTGATCCCCGAGATCGTTGAGTTGAGCGCAGGGGAATGCGCCCGGCTGGAAGAATTCGCCGAAGACCTGCAGGGCCTTGGCCTCACCATCGAACCTTTCGGCGGCACCGCCGTCGCCGTGCGCGAGACCCCGGCGATCCTGGGCGAAGTCGATGCCCGCGCGCTGGTGCTCGACATTCTCGATGAACTGGCCGATGCGGGGGACAGCGCGACCCTGAAAGCGCGGATCGACGCGATCCTCAGCCGTGTCGCCTGCCATGGCTCCATCCGGTCGGGGCGTCGCATGCGGGTCGAAGAGATGAACGCCCTGCTGCGCGAGATGGAGGCGACGCCCATGTCGGGGCAGTGCAACCATGGGCGCCCCACTTATGTGGAGCTGAAACTTTCCGATATTGAGCGGCTATTCGGGCGGACCTGATGGACCTTGGCAACCTTCCCTTCGACCTCAGCGATCCGGTAACGCTGGCGCTGGCCATCGGCGCGGCGCTGGCCGTGCTGATCGTGATTCTGCTGATCCTCGCGCTGCGCGGCGTTGCGCGGTCCGCGCGCGCTGCGGAGCCGCTGATCTACCAGATGGACCAACTGGGGCGGGCCGTTGACTCGCTCGGGCGGGGGCAGGAGCAGTTGACGGGGGGGATTACCTCTGTCTCCAACGCGCAGGCCGTGGGACAGACGCAGGTGCTGCAATCCATGGAAACGCGCCTCGCCGCCGTGCAGCAGCAGATGACCGACCGGCTGCACGACAACGCGATGAAGACCGCGCGCGCCATGTCCGACATGCAGGAGCAGGTGAACAAGCAGTTGCTGGGCGGATCGGAAAAGACCACCAAGAGCCTGACGGAACTGCAGGCCCGCCTCGCCACCATCGACCGGGCGCAGGAAAATATCACCAAGCTGTCGGGCGATGTGCTGTCGTTGCAGGACATCCTGTCTAACAAGCAGACGCGCGGTGCCTTTGGTGAGATTCAGCTCAACGACATCGTCTCCAAGGCGCTGCCCAAGGACAGTTATTCGCTGCAATCGACGCTTTCAAATGGCAAGCGCGCGGATTGTCTGATCCATCTGCCGAACCCGCCGGGGCCGATCGTCATTGACGCGAAATTCCCGCTGGAGGCCTACGAGGCCCTGCGCGCCGCCAAATCCGAGCCGGAGGTTCGCGCCGCCACGCAGGCGTTCCGCACCTCGGTCCGCGCGCACATCAAGGCGATCTCCGAGAAATACATCCTCGACGGGGAAACCGCCGATGGCGCGCTGATGTTCCTGCCCTCGGAGGCGGTCTATGCCGAGCTGCACGCCAATTTCCCGGAGGTGGTGCGCGATGGCTTTGCTGCACGTGTCTGGATCGTCTCACCGACCACCTGCATGGCGACGCTGAACACCATGCGCGCGATCCTAAAGGATGCCCGGATGCGCGAACAGGCCGGGGCCATTCGCAGCACGCTCAAGCTGCTGCATCGCGACGTGGAACTGGTGGTCACGCGGGTTCAGAAGCTCGACACCCATTTCAATCAGGCGCGGGCCGATCTCGATGGCATCGGCACCGCTGCCGAACGTGCCGGGAAACGCGCTGCACGTTTGGACAACTTTGATTTCGAAGAACTCACGCCAGAGATCGAGGATGCCAGCGCCTCGGTCGCCCGGTTGACCCGGCGCGACTAGATTTTCAGAAACGGCTGCAAGAGGCGCGGGATCAGCGATCGGAACCGCAAGGGTGCGTCTGTCGCGGCGAGGCAGATGCAATCGGCCCCGATATCGGCGATCGGCGTATGCTCCAGATCCTCATCGGCGATCTCGACGTCGCCGCGCGCGAAGCGGTCGGTCGCATCGGCAAAAGCGCCTTGCAACACCATCGTCAATTCCACCCCGCGATGGCCGTGATCCGGCACTGCTGACCCGGCGGGGATGAACAATAGCCGCGCCGAGGCGCTCTCTGACGTTCGAAGGATCGCCTGCTTGACCCCTCCACCCACGGGGCGCCAGCGGATCGCATCCATGTCGCCGCCGACGTAGTCGCGCAACGGCGCAGGCAAGCTGTGGGCCTGATTGGCGGAGCGCGGCGCAGGTGGTGCCGTTTCGACCTCCGCCGCTGCGGTCTCCAGCCGGGCAAGGCAATCGGCCAGCCCATCCTCGGCCATGGCAACCTGTGCGTCGTCCAGCACCGCGCCGCCAAGCGCCTCGTAGCTTTCCACCGCCGCGCGGCAGTCATCGCAAAGCGAGACGTGGCTGGCGACGACGAGGTTGAACGCCTCGGGCAGGGACCCGGCAGCGTAGCCCATCAGCAGGCTTTCGGTCAGGTGGTGTTTGATCGTCATGGCGTTGATCCCATGGCATGGCGCAGCTTGTCCAGCGCCAGCCTGATGCGTGATTTGATCGTCCCGAGCGGTAGCCCGGTGACATCCGCGATATCGCGATGCGACAGTTCGCCGAAATAACATTGCTCGATCAGGAGGCGCTGCGCATCCGGTAGGGCTGCGAGGGCGGTGCCCAGCCTCTCGCTGTCCTGCTGCATCACCAGCGTCTCGTCCTGCGTCTGATCGGGTTCGGGACCCCAGCCGAGATCCTCGGGTTCGGGACGTTTCTCGCGCCGCGCCAGATCAATCCGGCGGTTCCGCGCGATGGTAAAGACCCAAGTGGCCACGCTGGCGCGGGCCGGATCGAAGAGATGCGCCTTTTTCCAGACCGTCACCATCACGTCCTGCGCACAATCCTCGGCGACCGAGGGTTCGGTCCCGGACTTTATGAGAAAGCCTTTGATACGCGGCGCGAAATGGCCGAACAGGCGGGCAAAGGCCGCGCGGTCCCGTGCCTCGCGGATCAGGGCCATGTCACGGCTCAGGCCGGCCTTTTCGACCTCGATTGCCGATTTCTTATCGTTCAAACGCCATGACCCCATTGCTATGACCCCACGCATAACATGCGCGGGCGGACCGGACGAGGGGGCAGTGGGGACGGCACGTTGCTGCATCATGACAGGGTTACGCACGTGACCCCCGGACGGATCATTCACGGCGGGGAAAAATAATTCATCGCAGTTTCATCCATTTTCACCTCTGCACCGTATCCCCTTCAAACCTGATCTGAAGGATACCATCCATGCCATTCGAAGCCGTCGCGATCCAACGTCGCCGCATTGCCGTCATCGGCGCAGGGATTTCCGGCATGGGGGCCGCGCGGATGTTGTCCAGGGATAACGACGTTACCCTGATCGAGGCCGCGCCGCGCCTTGGCGGACATGCTCGCACCGTGCTGGCCGGAAAGGCCGGCGATCAGCCGGTCGACACCGGGTTCATCGTGTTTAACTACGCGAACTATCCCCTGCTGACGCGGCTCTTTGACGACCTCGACGTGCCGGTGGTGAAAAGCGATATGAGCTTTGGCGCTTCGGTGCGCGGCGGTCGGGTGGAGTATGGTCTGACCAACCTGCGCGCGATCTTTGCCCAGATGCGCAATATCGCCAGCCCCCGATTTATCGGCATGCTGCGCGACGTGATGCGGTTCAACGCCCGCGCGCTGGAGATGTCGCAGGAACCGGGGCTGACCATTGGCGAGCTACTCGATGCGCTTGGCACCGGGGTCTGGTTCCGCGACTACTACCTGCTGCCACTTTCGGGTGCGATCTGGTCGACACCCAAGGACAAAATTCTCGATTTTCCAGCCCGTGCGATGATCCAGTTCTTTGAAAATCACGCGCTGCTCAACCATACCGGGCAACACCAGTGGTACACAGTCGAGGGCGGCTCTGTTCAATATGTCGACCGTTTGACCGAGGCGTTGCGGCGCGACGGCGTGACGATCCGGCGCAACACTCCGGTGCAAGGAGTCCGGCGCACCCTGATCGGCGCGGATGTGAAAACCGCCGGCCATGGGTGGGAGGGGTTCGACGAGGTGATCTTTGCCACCCATTCGGACGACACGCTCCGGCTGCTGGTCGACCCGTCGGTTGACGAGGCGAGTGCCCTTTCTGACATTCGCTACCAGCCCAACCAGGTGGTTCTGCACGCGGATGACGCGGCGATGCCGCGCAACCGACTGGCATGGGCCTCGTGGAACTACCGCGAGGCCGAAGGGCGCGAAGCGGCGGGAGAGGCCGGAGATTCCATCGACCTCACTTATTGGATGAACCGCCTGCAGCCGATACCCAAGGATGATCCGATGTTCGTGACCCTCAACCCGACCCGGCGGATCGACCCGGCCAAGATCTATAACGAGGTCACCCTGCGCCACCCGGTCTACGATCTTGCCGCCCTGCGTGCCCAGGAAGAGATGCGCCATATCAACGGTCGCAATAACACGTGGTTCTGCGGCGCGTGGATGCGCAACGGATTTCACGAGGACGGGCTGGCCAGCGCGATGGAGGTCGCCACCCGCCTTGACGCCGCCGCTGCGGCCGCTGCCGGCGGTCCGCTGCGGGTGGCGGTGTGATGGGGACCGTCTCCGCCGATCGCGATGGCGCTGTCGGCCTCGTGGATAAAGGGGAGGCTGTTCCGCGTCAGTCTCGCGCCCGCGAAACCCCCGTTTTGCATCTGCGCGGACATACATGGCACGGGCGCAAGGGGGCGGTCACCAACCGGTTTCGATACGGCGTCGATTATGTCCTCCTCGATGCGGAGGGCGTCCCGGACGCTCCGACGCTTTTTGCACGCAACCGGACCGGCTTTGTCTCTCTTCACGACAGCGACCACGGCGGCGCGCCGAAACAGGGCCGGGGGGCGCCTTGGGTGCGCGAGGTGCTGACGCAAGCCGATTTGCCCCGGCCGACGCGCATTCGCCTGCTGACGCAGCCCCGCATCCTGGGCCATGTTTTTAACCCCGTTGCCTTCTGGCTCTGCGAGGATGCCGAGGATCGCCTGAATTGCGTTATCGCTGAGGTGACGAACACCTTTGGCGACCGCCATAGCTACCTTTGTCACCGCGATGATCTGGCCCCGATCACCGGCGACGTGACCCTGCGTGCGCGCAAGGTGATGCATGTCTCGCCCTTTCAGGCGACCGAGGGGGAGTATCGCTTTCACTTTGACATCAGGGCGGACCATGTCGGCATTCGGATCGACTATTCGGCCGGCGAGAACGGCGTGATCGCTACCTTGACCGGTCCGCTTGCGCCGCTTACCAATCGCAGTCTGATCGCCGCGATGGCGCGCCGTCCCTTCGGGTCACGCCGGGTCTTGGCGCTGATCCATTGGCAGGCGCTGAAGCTCTGGCTCAAAGGGGCGGGCTATCGCAGCCGCCCCAACCCGCCGCGACACGAAGTCTCGCGCTAGGGAACCGCACAGCGTCGCACCCGTTGGTTTTGCATGGGAACGCAGCATGGCGTTGGCGGACAAATGAGCGGACAAGGAGACATCTGATGATCGAATGGCAAGGGCGCACCTACTGGTTGATTGGCGCAAGCGAGGGGCTGGGCGCCGCATTGGCCCGCCAGCTGAGCCGCGTCGGTATCCGCGTGATCCTGTCCGCCCGCAATCGCGAGGCATTGCAAGACCTCGCCGATGACCTGCCTGGTCAGGCCCGCGTCCTGCCCCTGGATGTCACGGACCCCGAGGCCGTTACGGCTGCTGCTGACGAGGTTGGGGAAATTGACGGTATGGTTTACCTCGCCGGGGCCTACTGGCCTTTTGGTGCGAACGAGTGGGATAGCGAAAAAGCCCAGACCATGGCGGACGTCAACTTTGGCGGTGCGATGCGTTGTGTCGGGGCGGTGCTGCCCGGAATGACGGCGCGTGGGCGGGGGCACATTGTTCTGACCGGCTCACTGACAGCCTACGGCGGGTTGCCGGGTGCGGCACCTTATGTGGCAACCAAGGCCGGGATCATGGCGCTCGCGGAGAGTCTGAGATGTGACCTGCAAGGCAAGGGCATCAAGGTGCAGCTTCTCAATCCCGGATACATTCGCACGCGGCTGACGGACAAGAACGATTTTGCCATGCCCGGTTTGATGGAGCCCGAAGAGGCCGCGCGCATTTACTTTGAACATATGAATTCCGACAGCTTCTCTCGCGCCTTCCCGACGTGGTTCTCGATGGTCTTTCGCAGCGCGCGGTTTCTGCCGGGATGGCTCTATTTCCGGCTGTTCAGTTGATCTTCAGCGCTCGGCGGTGACGTCTGCCCTGCGTGGCTCGGACGTTGCTTCGTTCGTCTGCCGCCCCGTAGGCCGGGTTGCCCTTCAGCGCCCGTGCGGCGCCATCAGGTCCAGATCGGGGCCAATCGGGACGATCCGCGTCGGGTTGATGTGATCGTGACTATAGTAATAGTGCCGTGTGATATGGGCAAAGTTCACCGTCTCGGCCACGCCCGGCCACTGATAAAGCTCTCTCAGATAGCCCCATAGATTGGGAAAATCGACGATCCGGTTGCGGTTACACTTGAAATGCGTGTGATAGACCTTGTCGAACCGGATCAGTGTGGTGAAGAGCCGCCAGTCCGCTTCGGTCACCTGCTCTCCGGCGAGGTAGCGGTTGTCGCCCAGGATGCCTTCGACCCAGTCCAGGCTATCGAACAACGCCTTAACAGCGGCATCATAGGCGGATTGCGATGAGGCAAACCCGCACTTGTAGACCCCGTTATTGATCGTGTCGTAGACCCGGTCGTTGATGTCGTCGATCCGGGTGCGCAGGTCCTCGGGGTAATAATCGTCGCTGTTGCCGCTGATCGTATTAAAGGCTGAATTGAACATGCGGATGATCTCGGAGGATTCGTTGGACACAATGATCTCGCGCGTCTTGTCCCAGAGCACTGGTACGGTCACACGGGTCGTCGCCTGCGGATCGGCGGTGGTATAGACCTCGTGCAGATAGCCCTTACCCAGTAGCGTATCGCCGGTCGCGCCGGGGAAATCGCGTGCGAAGGTCCAGCCGTTATCGAGCATCTCAGGGTGCACGACCGAGACGCTGACGTGATGCGTCAGCTCTTTCAGTTGGCGAAACACCAGCGCCCGATGCGCCCATGGGCACGCGTAGGAGACGTAGAGGTGATAGCGCCTGCTTTCAGCCGCGAAGCCGCCTTCGCCCGTGGGGCCGGGGCTGCCATCGGCCGTGACCCAGTTGCGATAGCTGCTGGCTTTGCGTTCGAACTCTCCGTCCTTGGACAGGGTGTTCAGAGGCTGCGTCTTCCATGTTCCGTCGATCAACTGACCCATGCGTCTTCTCCCTTTCACCACAGGAGATAATTCGCCGGACGGAGGAGACCAACGCAGTGTCCGCAGAGTGTCTCTGCGCTGATGCACAGCCTGCTCGTCTGGATTGGCGTCGCGATCAGTTCGCGTCATGCCGGGAAAGGCGATTGCCGTTGCGCGCCGTCCTGCCTATAGAGGTCACGACGATGCCCCGACGGGGCCGGAGAGGTGCAGGCCATCCGCATTGACCCAGACAGGGGATGCAGGGGCCAGATCGTCGGAGGTCGCGGTCGCGGCCACCGTAGCCTTTCCGCACAACTGGAAAGGACAGACCATGCGCATTGCTTTTGCCATTCTCCTGACGATTTTCGCCGCTCCTGCGACCGCGCATGTCGGCCATCTCGGTGAGGTTGCCGGGCACGGCCATTGGTTGGGGGCCGCAGCCCTGGGAGGCGCTATTGCCATCGGTCTGTGGCAGGGATTGCGGGCCAAGGGCGCGCGCTCGCAAAGCGATAGTGACACGGTCGAGGCCGAGGACATCGAGACCGCGGAAGAAGAACCGCAGGAGGCCTGAGCCATGACAAAGACCGGTGTGATGATTTGCGGCCACGGTTCGCGCAGCCAGGCGGCGGTGGACGAATTCGCCGTACTGGCGCAAAAGCTGCCGGCGCTGCTGCCGCCCGACTGGCCGGTCGATTACGGTTATCTCGAATTTGCGAACCCCGTGATCCGCGACGGTCTCGACCGTCTGCGCGAGGCGGGGTGCGAGCGTATTCTGGCGGTGCCAAGTATGCTGTTCGCCGCGATGCATGCCAAGAACGACATCCCGACGGTGCTGAACACCTACGCCGCCAAGCATGGGATCGACGTGACCTACGGGCGCGAGCTGGGCGTTGATCCCAAGATGATCGCCGCCGCAGCCGACCGCATCCGCGAGGCCGTGGCGTCAGCCCCCGGCGATGTCCCGCTGGAGGAGACCTGCCTCGTCGTGATCGGGCGCGGTGCCTCGGACCCCGACGCCAATGGCAATGTCGCCAAGGTGGCGCGGATGCTGCACGAGGGCCTCGGTTTCGGCTGGTGCGAAATCGGCTATTCCGGCGTGACCTTCCCGCTGGTCGAGCCCTGCCTCAACCACGTGACGAAACTGGGGTACAAACGCGTCGTCGTCTTTCCCTACTTCCTGTTCACCGGCATTCTGATCGACCGTATCTACGGGTTTACCGATCAGGTTGCGGCGGCCCATCCCGACATCCAGTTCGTCAAGGCCGGATACCTCAACGATCACCCCAAGGTGCTGGAAACCTTTGCCGAACGTGTCACCGAACAGGTCGGAGAGGTGCCGCCGCCCAATTGCGCGGTCTGCAAATACCGCGTGCAGGTTCTGGGCTTCGAGGGTGAGGTCGGCGCGCCGCAGGAAAGCCACCATCACCACGTCGAGGGGCAGGGTGCTTCCGCGCCCGGTTCGAACGTGGAGGATTGCGCGCTGTGCGAGACGTTTTGTACCGGTGAGTGCCGGTTGGAGAGTGAGGGGCATGACCACCACCACCACGATCATGGGCATAGTCACGCGCATGGCCATCATCACGATCATTCCCACCATCACGACCATGACCACGGGCACCATCACCCGGAATACCCCCACGCCCAGCATCCGCATGGACCCGAAAGCGCGCGCAAGCAGCGCGACTGATCCTCGCGCCCCGCGAACATCATCACACGCCGGACCCATCCGGCCCCGACCCTGAAAGACCCGCCCTTGCGCCCCTACGAGAAAGACCCTGCCGCGATCTACGCCGAAAGCTTTGCGACCGTTCGCCGCGAGGCGCGGCTCGAACGGTTTCCGGCGGGCATGCAGTCTCTCGCGATCCGGCTGATCCACGCTTGCGGCATGGTGGACGTGGCTGACAGGCTCGCGTTTTCCGCCGGGGCATGGACAGCGGGGCGCGCGGCGTTGTTGGCCGGTCAACCCGTGCTTTGTGATTGCGAGATGGTCGCCGCCGGCATCATCCGCCGCACCCTTCCGGCTGCAAACGATGTCATCGTCACCCTGAACGCCCCCGAAGTGCCGGACCGTGCACAACAGCTCGCCACGACCCGCTCGGCGGCAGCGGTCGACCTTTGGGTGCCGCATCTGGCGGGCGCTGTGGTGGCGATCGGCAATGCGCCGACCGCCCTGTTTCATCTGCTGGAATTGATCGAGGCCGGCGCGCCGCGCCCCGCCGTCATCCTCGGCTTTCCCGTCGGGTTTGTCGGCGCGGCGGAGAGCAAGGCGGAACTGGCGGACCGGCCGCGTGGCTGCGATTTCGTCGCCCTGCGGGGCCGGCGGGGTGGATCGGCCATTGCATCTGCCGCCGTCAACGCGCTCGCTGCCGGTCTACCGGGGGAGGGGGCGTGATGGTCAGTCCTGTGCCTCTCCATCGCGCGCGCCCGGCTCAGGCCTCAGCCATATGACCGCCCCCTGGCTGCATATCGTCGGCATCGGCGAAGACGGTCTGGACGGCCTCCTGCCCGCCACGCGCGCGGTGGTCGAGGCGGCCGAGGTCATTGTCGGCGGGGATCGTCACCACACCCTGTCGGATGCGGTCGGGGCGGAGCGTGTCGCCTGGCCCTCGCCCTTTGACGCGCTGATCGAGGTCTTGCAGGGCTATCGCGGCCGCCGGGTCGTCGTGCTCGCCACCGGGGATCCCTTGTGGTTCTCGGTCGGGGCACGGATCGGGCGGGGTATCCCGCCGGGCGAGATCGTCTATCACCCGCAGCTCTCCGCGTTCCAACTGGCCGCCGCCCGCATGGGCTGGTCGATGGCGGACCTTGAGACGTTGACGGTGCATGGTCGCCCCGTCGAGCAGATGATCGCCTTTATCCAGCCCGACGCACGGCTGCTGATCCTGACCACGGGCGCGCAGACGCCGGGACAAATCGCCGCTTTCCTGAGCGAACGCGGCTTTGGGCGGTCGCGCCTGACGGTTCTGGGGAACATGGGCGGGCCGGACGAGGTGCGTTTTGACGGTGACGCGGAAAGCTGGGATCACGAGGTGCCGGCCTTTAATACCCTAGCCGTGGAGTGTGTGGCCGCGCCGGATGCGGCGCTCTTGCCTCGGGTGCCCGGTCTGGCGGACGCGCTGTTCCAATCCGACGGCACGATGACGAAACGCGAGGTCCGCGCGGTCACGCTGGCCAAGCTGATGCCGATGCGCGGCGCGCTGTTGTGGGACATCGGGACTGGCTGCGGGTCTGTGGCGGTCGAATGGATGCGCGGTGCGCGCTACGCTCGCGCCATCGGGATCGAGCCGCGCGCGGACCGGCGGGCCATGGCGGCGGCGAATGCGCTGGCGCTCGGCGTGCCGGGGTTGCAATTGATCGAAGGCGAGGCGCCGGCGGCGCTGGACGGGTTGGCGCGCCCCGACGCCGTCTTTATCGGCGGCGGTCTGAGCGAGGCGGCCTTCGATGCCGCCTGGTCCGTGCTGAAACCGCTGGGCCGGCTGGTCGTCAATGCCGTCACCATCGAGAGTGAGCAAGTGATGCTGGGCCTTCATGCGCGCCACGGGGGGGAGCTGTGCAAGATCTCTGTGGCGCGGGCCGAGGCGATAGGCCGTCTTTCGGGGTGGAAACCCGCGATGCCGGTCACGCAGTGGAGCCTGATCAAGCGATGACGGGCAAGCTCTATGGTGTTGGTCTGGGGCCGGGCGATCCGGATCTTTTGACCCTGAAGGCCGCGCGGCTGATCGGCGCGGCGCGTGTCGTCGCTTACCCGGCACTTGCGGGCGGCGATAGCTTTGCCCGTGCGATTGCCGCCGATCTGATCGGGCCGAACACCCGCGAAATCGTCATGGATGTGCCGATGAGCGTCGCGCGTGCACCGGCCCAGGCGGCCTACGACAGGGGCGCGGATGAGATCGCCGCCGTTCTGGATGCGGGTGAGGATGTCGTCTGCCTCTGCGAGGGCGATCCGTTCTTCTATGGCTCCTTCATGTATGTCTTTGCCCGACTGGCGGATCGCTACGAGGTGGAGGTCGTGCCCGGCGTGACCTCGATCAGCGCATGTGCCGCGCGCGCAGGCCAGCCACTGGTGGCGCGCAATGAACGCCTGACCGTGCTGCCCGGCCCCTTGCCAGAGCCCGAGTTGCGCGACCGCATCGCCGGGGCAGAGGCCGTCGCGATCATGAAGGTCGGTCGCCACATGGCCAAGTTACGCGGTGTGTTCGACGCGCTCGGCCTGCTCGACCGGGCGGTCTATGTCGCCCGCGTAGGCCTACCGGATGAGGTGGTCTGCCCACTGGCCGACGCGCCGGAAACCGCGCCGTATTTTTCGATGATCCTGATGAACAAGGGAGAAGACCCATGGCTGTGAAACCTGTGGTGATGGCGGTCTCGGGATCGGGGGCGGAGGTCGCGCGCCGGGTGGCGGATGCGCTCGAAGTGCCGATGTTCGGCCGCGAAGGGCGGGTGACAGGCGCGGACGAAGTCTTTGCCAACGCGCTGGATTTCGCGCGCGAGATGTTCGCGGCGGGCCGTCCCGTGATCGGGGTCTGCGCCAGTGGTATCCTGATCCGCGCGGTCGCCCCATTGCTGGCGGACAAGCGGGCGGAGCCTGCGGTGATCTCGATCTCGGACGACGGCGCGGTCGTGGTGCCTCTGCTTGGCGGACATCGGGGCGCGAACCGGCTGGCGCGGCAAATCGCCGACGGTCTGGGCGCGACGGCGGCTGTGACCACGGGGGGCGATGTGGCGCTTGGCGTCTCGCTGGATGAGCCGCCTGCCGGATGGCGGCTTGGCACGCCGGGGCTGGCGCAGGACGCGATGGCGCGTCTTTTGTCGGGCGCGCGGGCCGAGGTGACGGGCGATGCTGCGGGGGATGCGACGTGGTTGGCCGACCTTCCGGCTGCGGGTGGCGGCGATGCGGAGATCGTCACGATACATGCCACGACGCGCCCTGCTGAGGGCGCGACGCTGACCTTTCATCCGCAGCGCTATTCCCTCGGTGTCGGCTGTTCACGTGATTGCCCGCCGGAGGAGCTGGCCGCACTGGTCAGCGACATGCTGGCGGAAGCGGATGTTGCGCCGGGTGCGCTGGTCGCGGTGCATTCCATCGACGTGAAGGCCGACGAACCGGCGGTAATCGACCTTGCCCAAGCGCTCGACCTGCCGTTGCGCCTGTTCTCTGCGGCCGAATTGGAAGCCGAAGCGGACCGACTGGAAAGCCCGTCCGAGGTGGTCTTTGCCGAGGTCGGCTGTCACGGCGTCTCCGAGGGCGCGGCGCTCGCCGGGACCGGAGCCGAGGGCAAGCTGGTCAGCCCCAAACGCAAGACAGCCAACGCGACCTGCGCGCTTGCAATGGTTCCCGGTGTGATCGAAGTGCCGCGCGGGCGGCGGCGCGGACGCCTGTCCATCGTCGGGATCGGCCCCGGTCAGGCGAGCTGGCGCACACCCGAGGTCTCGCGGCTGGTGTCGGAGTCCGAGGAATTGGTGGGCTATGGGCTCTACATCGACCTGCTCGGTCCTCTCGCGACCGGCAAGACGCGATCGGATTTCCCCTTGGGTGGAGAGGAAGACCGCTGCCGCTACGCGCTGGAGTGCGCGAGCGAGGGGCGCGACGTGGCGCTCGTCTGTTCGGGTGACGCGGGGATCTACGCCATGGGTGCGCTGGTGTTCGAATTGCTTGACCGAGGTTCAGGCGAGGGCGGCGTGAGCGCGGATGCGCGTCGGGTGGAGGTGGTCTGCTCCCCCGGTGTCAGTGCCTTGCAGGGCGCGGCGGCACGGGCCGGGGCGCCGCTCGGGCACGATTTCTGCGCCATATCGCTCAGCGATCTGCTGACGCCGCGCGCGGATATCGTCCGCCGGTTGAACGCAGCGGCCGAGGGCGATTTTGTGATCGCATTCTACAACCCGGTGTCGCGCAGCCGGCGCACCCTGCTGGCCGAGGCGCGCGACATCCTGTTACGGCACCGGCCTGCGGATACGCCGGTCATGCTCGCCTCGAACCTCGGGCGGCCCGAAGAGTTGGTGCGCTATCGCCGATTGGACGAATTGCAGGTGGACGAGGTGGATATGCTGACGGTGGTTCTGGTCGGGTCGTCCAACTCGCGGCTGGCCCAACTGGGCGAGGGGCCGCGCATGTTCACGCCGCGTGGCTATGCGCGCCGCATCGACGGCGACCTGCGTGAGGTCGGCAATCGACATCTGAAGGGCGCGCCCCTCCAGACCTACAATGATATTTCGAGCAATAAGAAGGGGGTGCGCGCATGACCGTCTATTTCATCGGGGCCGGGCCGGGTGACCCGGAACTGCTGACCCTGAAGGCGCAGCGGTTGATCGGGGCCTGTCCGGTCTGCCTTTATGCCGGGTCACTGGTGCCGGAGGAGGTCGTCGCGGGCGCACCTGCGGGCGCATGTGTGATGGACACCGCGCCGATGACGCTGGACGAGACGCATGCGGAGATCGTCGCGGCGCATCAGCGCGGGCAGGACGTGGCACGGGTGCATTCGGGCGATCCGTCGCTATATGGGGCAATCGCGGAACAGATCCGGCGCCTGCGTGCCGATGGCATCCCTTACGAGATCATTCCCGGCGTGCCGGCCTATGCTGCTGCTGCTGCCGCGCTCGGGCAGGAATTGACCGTGCCGGAAGTGGCGCAATCCATCGTGCTGACGCGCGTGTCGATGAAATCGACGGCCATGCCATCGGGTGAGACGCTGGAGAATTTCGCGCGTACCGGGGCGACGCTGGCGATCCACCTCGGGGTGCGCAATCTGCGCGAGATCGAGCGGCAGCTCGCGCCGCACTACGGGGCCGAGTGCCCGGTGGTTGTTGCCTATCGCGTCGGCTGGCCGGATCAGATGTTCATTCGCGGCACGCTGGCGGATATTCAGGGCAAGGTCAGGGCGGAAAAGATCACCCGGACCGCGCTGATCCTCGTCGGGCCAGTGTTGGGCGAGATACGCGAATTCAAGGACTCCGCTCTCTATGACGCCGCGATTCCGCATGTGTTGCGACCGCGTGTCCGCGCTGTGGATGTTTAACACCACATTTCCACAATCCTCATGGAACTGATCAGTTAACTTGACGCTTACATATTTGGGTCCATGCTGGGACCTGGAGGAGCGTTCATGACAACCTATCTGTCCAAGGATCTCTACGAAGGTCTGGAAGCGGCCCGGAAATTGGCGCTTCGCAAGTCTGCCCGCCTGCATGTCGTTGCCGGTGACAAGACTTATCCGATCTTGCACCTGCACCGGCAGGGGTTCGTCGTTTCGAGTACGGATGTCCCCCCGTTGCGTGGTATCGTCGACGTTTATGAGGGCAGCCGGATGCTGTGGCATTGCTTGATCGTCGCTGCGTCAGAAGATGACGGCGAAATGCACTATGAGTTCAAACAGCAGACCGCCGCCCTGACCGGTCCGGCGCTGGATTTCGTAAAGCAGGCGAATGCACCCGCAGGATATTTGACATCCAGCTAAACGGGCGTGTCCTCTGTGCCGCGCGCCATGATGCGGTTTGTTCGGGGCAGTGTTTTGAGGCGGATGATGCCTGTGCGTTTAGACGGATCGCGCGACGTCTGAGCCCGTTTCCTTGCGTGCTTTTCGATAAAACCAGGATAATTGACCTTGCGTCACTTTCTCTGGCGGTTATCACGGGCGCGACCCGGCGGTACCGGCGAACGTCTCCCTCCTCGCGAGGTGGCACGAGATACAGCCGAATGACAGGAGCGTTACATGTCACTCACATTATCCATATTGCGCGGAGTTGCTTGCGTCGTGGCGCTGGCAGCGCCCGGTGCTGCCGCGTTTGCGCAGGACATCACCCTGCGGATGCATCAATTCCTGCCGGCACAATCGGTTATCCCCGCACAGGTGCTGGACGTCTGGGCCGACAAGGTCGAGCAGGACAGCGGCGGGCGGATCGAGATTGAGCGCTACCCCTCGATGCAACTTGGCGGCCGCCCACCGGAGCTGGTCGATCAGGTTCTCGATGGCGTTGCCGACATCATCTGGACGTTGCCCGGATATACGCCAGGGCGGTTTCCCCGCTCGGAGGCTTTTGAGCTGCCGTTCACGATGACGACGGGCGAGGCGACCAGTCGGGCCTTCTGGCAATATGCCGAGGCCGAAATGATGGACAAGGATTTTGCCGACTACAAGATGCTCGGCCTCTGGGTGCACGGACCCGGCGTGATCCATTCCAAATCCCCCATCACCGAGGTCGGCGATCTGAACGGTGTGAAGCTACGCGCGCCGACCCGCGTGACAAACAAGATGTTCACGACCCTCGGCGCGACCACCATCGGCATGCCGGTGCCGGCGGTGCCCGAAGCCCTCTCCAAAGGTGTCATCGACGCCACGGCGATCCCGTGGGAGGTCACGACCGTCCTGAAGGTTCCCGAATTGGTGACGAACCACACCACCTTTGGGGACAGCGCGCTCTATACAGCGACCTTCATGTTCGCGATGAACAAGGACCGCTACGCCGCCCTGCCCGATGACCTCAAGGCCGTGATAAACGCCAATTCGGGCGAAGAGTTTTCGGCCTTCGCCGGTCGTGTCATGCAGGCGGCGGATGCGCCGGGGCTTGCCATTGCCCGCGACAGAGGCAACACCATCATCGAGCTGACCGAGGCGCAGATTGAAACGTGGAAAACCGCCGCCGCCCCGATCGAGGCCTGGTGGGTGGCCGAGATGGAGGCGGGCGGCATAGATGGCACGGCCTTGCTTGAGAAGGCGCGTGCATTGATCGCAATGCAGAGCGACTAGGCGGCGCGCTTTGCTACAGGTACATCGGTGGCCCAGCACGAGTTACGCTCGGTCATCTCCCATAACAGGGCGCAAGGCATCTTGACGGCATTTTTCGTGAAACTGGCGCGCTTTTCGGCCATTCTGGGCGGTTTTGTCTTATCCGCGCTGATCCTCTTGATCGTGGTGTCGGTCGCCGGACGGGGCCTCAACACGCTGATGCACGAATTGATCGCCGCGGGATTTTTGATCGGGCTGGCGCGATCCCTCCTGGAGGCCGGTGTCGGCCCTGTGACGGGCGATTTCGAACTGGTCGAGGCCGGTGTCGCCTTTGCTATTTTTGCCTTTCTACCGCTGGCGCAGATCACTGGCGCGCACGCACGGGTCGATGTCTTGTCGTCGCGGTTACCGCCCGCGTTCAACCGGACGTTGGATCTGGCATGGGACCTGCTGTTTGCCGTGGTGCTGGTGGTCATCGCCTGGCGGCTTTGGGGCGGGATGCTGGGCAAGATGCGTTACAACGAGACGACGATGTTGCTGCAGTTCCCCGTTTGGTGGGCCTATGCCGTGTCGCTTATCGGCGCATGTGTCGCAGCCATCGTCGCGGCCTATGTGGCGATGGTGCGGATCGTCGAGATCGCGGCCGGACGGAGCATCCTGCCCAGTGACCAAGGCGCGCCGGGATGAGCAATTTCGACATCGGGCTGGCGTCCTTTGCGGTGCTGATGGTGGCGATCTTCTTGCGGATGCCGATCGGTCTGGCGATGTTCAGTGTCGGTTTCGGCGGGCTCTACCTCATCAACGGGGATGCCACCTTCGCGCTTGCCCGGCTGAAATCCGAGACATACTCGACCTTCTCGTCCTATTCGCTGTCGATCATTCCGATGTTCCTGCTGATGGGACAGTTCGCGACCCACGGCGGGATGAGCCAGGCGTTGTTCAAGGCGGCTCAGAGTTGGCTGGGCCATTTGCGCGGCGGGGTGGCGATGGCCGCGATTGGCGCCTGTGCCGGGTTCGGAGCGATCTGCGGATCCTCCCTTGCGACAGCAGCGACCATGGGGCAGGTCGCCTTGCCGGAGATGAAGCGTTACGGTTACTCGGGCGGGTTTTCCTCGGCGACGCTGGCGGCGGGCGGGACCCTGGGGATCCTCATCCCGCCTTCGGTGATCCTGGTGATCTACGCGATCCTGGCCGAACAGAACATTGCCAAGCTATTCCTTGCGGCACTCATTCCCGGCATCCTCGCCGCGGTTGGTTACATGATCACGGTTTCAATCTATGTCCGTCTGCATCCCGAGGCAGCGGGGGTGCGGCCGCGGGCATCGACGCGACAGCGCCTTGGGGCGCTGGTGCCAGTGCTGCCGGTTTTGGTGGTCTTCCTTGTCGTCGTCGGCGGGATTTACCTGGGTCTCTTCACGCCGACCGAGGGTGCCGCCGTGGGGGCGGCCGCGACTGGGTTGATCGCTTTTTTCAACGGCGGTCTGCGAGGAAAAGTTTGGCTCGACAGTTTCTACGCCACTGCGAAAAGCACGGCGATGATCTTTTTCATCGTGCTGGGTGCGGCATTCTACAATGGTTTTCTCGCGCTGACGCAGGTTCCGCAGGAGCTTGCGGCCTGGGTCGTCGCGCGGGCGTTCAATCCGTGGATGGTGCTGGCGCTGATCCTCTCGCTTTACCTTGTCTTTGGATGCCTGATGGACAGCCTGTCGATGATCCTGCTGACGATCCCGATCTTCTTTCCCATCGTATCCGTGCTGGATTTCGGCATGGGTCCGGAGGACTTCGCGATCTGGTTCGGAATCATCGTCCTGATCGTGGTCGAAGTGGGGCTAATCACGCCACCGGTCGGGCTGAACCTCTTTGTGATCAATTCGATGGACCGCGAAACGCCAATCGCGCGAACCTATGGGGCCGTGATGTATTTCGTCGGCTCCGACGTCCTTAGGGTCGCATTGCTGGTGCTGTTTCCGGGGATTTCACTGGTGTTGGTGCGACTGCTCTACTGAGCGCGTTCGCGGGTCCGGAGTCGGAAAACCAGAACGCCGCACCCAGTACCGGGCGCGGCGTTCCTTATGCTTTAGGAAGGCATGTGATGGCAGTGATCAGGCCGCCGGACGCAGGCCCAGGATTTTGCGCGCCTCGGCGGTGCTGGCGACGGTGCGGTCATGTTTGGCACAGATATCGACCACGCGGGTGACGAGGGCTGCGTTCGACGGGGCGAGCGTGGTCTTGTCGAGACGAACGTTGTCTTCAAGCCCGCAGCGTGCGTGACCTCCGGCGGCAACGGCCCATTCGTTGATCGTCAACTGACCTGCGCCGATCCCGGCGGCGCACCACGGGCTCTCGGGCAAGAGGCGCGCCATGGTCTGGATGTAAAAATCAAAGGTTTCACGGTCCACCGGCATCGCGTTCTTCACGCCCATGACAAACTGCACGTAGGGGGTCTGGGCGATCTTGCCCTTGGCAAACATCGCCGCTGCCTGATGAATGTGGGATAGATCAAAGGCTTCGATCTCGGGTTTGACGTCATAGGTCAGCATTTCCTGCGCCAGCCAATCCACCAAGTCCGGCGGATTCTCATAAACCCGGCTGGGGAAGTTGTTCGACCCCACGGAAAGAGAGGCCATATCTGGGGACAGGGGCAGATGGCCTCCACGCTCCTTGCCTGCGCCGGACCGTCCACCTGTCGAAAACTGCAGGATCATGCCGGGGCAATGGGTTTCCAGACCTTCCTTGAGGCGGGCGAATTTCTCCGGGTCGGAGGAGGGGGAGCCATCATCGTTGCGCACATGCGCGTGGCAGATGGAGGCACCGGCTTCGAATGCCTCATGAGTGGATTCGACCTGTTCGGATACGGTGATCGGAACGGCGGGATTGTCGGCCTTTTGCGGAACAGAGCCCGTGATGGCGACACATATGATGCAAGGATTTTGTGACATGGAGGCAGTTAATGCGCGGCCCTTTTAGTTGTCAACGTCAATTAAACTCAGGGCGAACCCAAACGCCGCGCGCAATACCGGGTCCGGGCTGTGAGTGAGGCTGGAGAAATCTTGGTCGGGATCGAGCCAAGAGGCAACAAAAAGGGGCGGTCCTGCAACCGCCCCAAGGGTCATCCGCGCGTTGCGAATGAAAATCAGCTTTTCCGGTCCTCGACTCAGCCAGCCTGGCCAGCCGGCAAGAGAACGCGATCGATGACGTGCACGACACCGTTCGACTGGTCCACATCGGCAGTTGTCACGGTCGCGATGCGCCCGTTCTCATCCTTCAGCTTGACCTTGCCGCCTTCCATGTAGGCTTGCAATTCGCAGCCGCCGACTGTCGGCACAACATGCATCCCGCCGTCATCGTTGATCATGCCAACGATATCGGTCGAAAACGCTTCGGCTGCGACGACGTGGCAAGTCAGGATCTGCTGCAATTGCTTCTGGTTGCCTTCAGCCATCAGCTGATTCAGCGAAGCTTCGGAAATCATGCCAAAGGCGGTGTTGGTCGGTGCGAAGACGGTGAAGGGGCCATCGCTCATCAGCGTGTCGACCAGGCCTGCGGCCTTGACGGCCGAGACCAGCGTCGTGAGGTTCGGGGCTGCCGAGGCATTCTCAGCGATGGTCATGTCGGCCATCATCGGCGCGCCGCCGACGGTCGGGTTGCTTTGTGCGCTTGCGACGGTGGCGATGCCTGCTGCGGCGATGGCGGCAATAATTTTCGTTTTCATGAGTATATCCTCCGGTTGTTGTGCGGCCTTCACTCAGGCCTGTCATGCCTTCAACCACGAGGACTGGGGGATACGAGTTTCACCGGGAATCAAAAATTCGGTTGCCCGGCGCAAATGGAAAAGGCCTGCTGCAACGGGCAGGCCTAAAATTATCCGGCGATTAGTCGAAGGGGTTCAGCCGAGAAGCCGCCGCGCGATCACCTGCGCCTGGATCTCGGCCGCGCCTTCAAAGATGTTCAGGATCCGGGCGTCGCAGAGGATCCGGCTGATCTTGTATTCCAGCGCGAATCCGTTGCCGCCGTGGATCTGCAACGCGTTGTCCGCGCAGGCCCAGGCCACCCGAGCGCCGAGCAGTTTTGCCATCCCCGCTTCGAGGTCACACCGCCGGTCGTTATCCTTTTCGTAAGCCGAGAAGTAAGTGAGCTGGCGCGCGACGGCGATTTCCACAGCCATCATTGCCAGCTTGCCCGAGACACGCGGGAAATCGGCCAGCTGTTGGCCGAACGCCTTGCGGTCCAGCGCATATTGCAGGCCAAGGTCCATGGCCGACTGCGCCACGCCGATGGCGCGTGCGGCGGTTTGGATGCGGGCCGCTTCAAAGGTTCGCATCAATTGCCGGAACCCCTGACCTTCAACACTGCCCAGAAGGTTCTCGCCCTTCACGTGGAAATTGTCGAAGCCCAGCTCGTACTCCTTCATGCCGCGATACCCCAGCACCTCGATCTCGCCACCGGTCATGCCTTCGCTCGGGAATGGATCGGCATCGGTGCCCGGCGTCTTTTCCGCAAGGAACATCGACAGGCCGTTGTGATCGGTCGAATCGGGATCGGTCCGGGCCAGCACGGTCATCACATGGGTCCGCGCGGCATGCGTGATCCAGGTCTTGTTGCCGGTGATCCGGTAGTCATCGCCGTCCTTGAGCGCGCGTGTGCGCAAGGACGCGAGGTCCGAGCCGGTATTGGGTTCGGTGAACACAGCCGTTGGCAGGATCTCTCCGCTGGCAAGCTTGGGCAACCAGTGGGATTTCTGCGCGTCCGTACCACTGCCGAGGATCAGTTCAGCCGCGATTTCCGATCGGGTGGCAAGCGATCCGACACCGATGTAGCCGCGCGAAAGCTCTTCGGAGACGACGACCATTGACGCCTTGGAAAGGCCGAACCCGCCGAAGTCCTCCGGGATTGTCAGGCCAAAGACCCCGAGACCTGAAAGCTCCTCGATGACCTCCATCGGGATGAACTCGTCTTTGAGGTGCCAGTCATGCGCAAAGGGCTCGACTTTATCAGCGGCATAGCGGCGGAACTGGTCGCGGATCATTTCCAGCTCTTCGTCGAGGCCCGAGGCACCGTAGAGGGTCGCGCCCTGTTGTTCTACAATTAGCTCGGCCAGACGGCTGCGCGCGGCCTGCGTATTGCCGCCTTCGCGCAGGGTGCGGATGGCGTCGGAATTCAGCGCCTCCTGATCGGCCGGGGCGAGGCCGATGTCTTGGAGGCGCACGATCTCGTTCTGGGACATCTGAATGCCGCCCGC
This sequence comes from Pseudooceanicola sp., assembly GCA_002709085.1. Classification (GTDB taxonomy): domain Bacteria; phylum Pseudomonadota; class Alphaproteobacteria; order Rhodobacterales; family Rhodobacteraceae; genus Pseudooceanicola. Next base: position 24,481 of record PAPR01000048.1, read on the forward strand.
GATCTGCCAAAGGTATTCCCCAAAGGCGATCTGGTGGATCAGTTGCTCAAGCTCTGAGAATTTGCCATCCGCCGTCAACCTCTCCGCCCACTTTTGCATCTGGCGCAGGGATTCTACATAGGTGGCCAGCCAGGCGAGGCCATGGGTCGCGGTTTGGTGGCGTTCGACTGCGGTCGTCGTGATCCGGTCTCCACCTTCCAGCACCGTCTTGCGAACATGCGCCTGAGCCTTGCTCAGCAGGTCTTCGAGCGGTGCGATCGTAGCGCCCGTCAGCGACAGAAGATCCGGTAGCTGGCAGTTCTTGGTATCGGTCAGGTCCTGTCCATCATGCGGCATTGGTCATCCCCTTTTCGGTTTCAGACGGCCATATCCACTTTGCATGCGCAGCGCAACAAATATGCGTGGAAAGGCCGTGATATGACGCTTTGTTGCGCACCATATTTTGCAGTAGCGTAGGTCGGGTGGGAGGCGTATTGCGCCGGGATGGAATTTCTGACCGACATCGTGCCTGTTCCCGCCTTGCTTGGCTGCCTGTTTATCGGTTTCGTCGCCGGGGTGGTCAAGGGCATGGTCGGCTTTGCCATGCCGATGATCATGATCTCGGGCATGGGCTCTCTCGTCTCGCCGGAATTGGCGCTGGCGGGTCTCATCCTGCCGACGCTGGCCACCAACGGGTGGCAGGCGCTGCGACAGGGGGTTGCCCCGGCTTGGGCGTCCGTCAAGCGGTTCAGGATGTTCCTTATGATCGGGTTTCTGACGCTGATCATCTCGGCGCAAATGGTCCGTATCCTGCCCGTGGACGCCATGTTGCTGATGATCGGCGTGCCAATAGTGCTTTTCGCGGTGACGCAGCTCATGGGCGTTCAGCTGACACTCGCGGAGCATCCACCCCGCTGGATCGAAGTGTTGACCGCCGCCTTCGCCGGGGCCATCGGGGGTATCTCCGGGGTCTGGGGGCCGCCGACGGTGGCTTACCTGACGGCGCTCAAGACGCCCAAGAAAGAGCACGTCCGGGTGCAGGGCGTGATCTACGGTCTCGGGGCGGCCGCGCTGCTGGTGGCGCATATCGCCAGCGGCGTTGTGCGATGGCATACCTTGCCATTCGCGGTGGCCCTTCTTGTGCCGGCGTTGTCCGGAATGTGGCTGGGGTTTCAGGTGCAGGACCGGATCGACCAACAGGCGTTCCGCAAGGCAACGCTGGTCGTGCTATTGCTGGCGGGCGGCAACCTCGTGCGGCGCGGCTTGTTGTCTTAGCAAGTTGATAAGGTCGGGCAGTATGATCGCCTCGGGCGTCATGACTTTGATTGCCCGACGCAAAAAAGGGGCAGGCCCGCAGTTTGCAATTCCACAATTCGACCTATCGGCGCAGTTTTGTCGGAATTGGCTTGAAATGAACGACGGTCTCCGGTTCGGCTTTGCGAACGACTTGGTCTGTGACCGCCTTTTTCATCCTGCGGCTGGCATTGAAGGCGGGCCCACGCAAAGTGCTCGTTGCTTTGCGATGCGAATGATCACCCATGTGATAAGCTATTGCCAATTGGATGACGGGATCATCTAAGTATAATAGTCAAAACCTATGGTTCTCTGCACTGGGCCAAAGACCGGCGAAAAACTCCCGAAGAGGGGTGAGAATGGCGGAATGCCTAAATAGCTCTCAATGCGCCGGTTGATAATGAAATAGATACATCTCAAGGGATATGATCATGAAATGCCAAAGCCTGACCGACTTTAAAAAGCCCCTCACGAGCGAGACCCGGCCCGATCCGACCGTCTCGGGGACAGAAGTCCTGTTGCGCGTGACGGCAAACGGCATTTGTCACAGCGATCTGCACATCCGCGAGGGGTCGTATAACCTGGGTCAGGGGCGAACTCTCAGCTTTGGCGATCGCGGATTGAAGCTGCCGCTGGTCATGGGGCACGAGCCGACCGGGCGGGTCCTGGCCCTGGGTCCGGACGCTGGCGAGGTCGATACCAGCAAAGATTACGTCATCTATCCTTGGCAAGGTTGCGGCGATTGTTTCCAGTGTAATATGGGGCGTGAAAACTATTGTGCGTCGCCGCAGTATCTTGGGCTGAATGTGGATGGCGGTTATGCCGACACGATCAAGATCCCACATCCGCGTTACTTGTTCGACATGGGCACGCTCAGCCCCGAAATTGCCGCGCCGCTGGCCTGTTCGGGCCTGACTACGTTTTCCGCGCTGAAAAAGGTCGAGGACACGATAAAGGAAGCGCCGGTGGTCATCATCGGGGCCGGCGGGCTTGGCCTGATGGCGATCGGGTTGGTTCAGGCGATGGGCGGGCTTGCGCCCGTGGTGGTCGATCTCGACCCGGCCAAGCGGAAGGCGGCCCTGGCAGCGGGCGCGGCCCAGGCGATTGACGGTGCCGCGGATGATGCCGTGGCGCAGGTGCAGGCAGCGGTGGGCGGCCCGGCCCTGGCAGCGATCGATCTGGTCGGGGCCGAAAGCAGCGCGGGCCTTGCGTTCGATGCTGTCGGCAAGGGCGGCAAGATCGTCATGGTCGGCCTGTTTGGCGGGGCAGCCAGCTGGCCGCTGCCGCTGATCCCGGTCAAGGCGGTGACGATCCTGGGCAGCTATGTCGGATCGTTGAAGGAATTCGGTGAATTGATGGCCCTCGCGGTGGATGGCAAGGTGCCGGCCCTGCCGACCCAGACCCATGAATTGGAAAAGGCGAGCGAACTTCTCGACCAGCTGGAAGAAGGTAAGATCATCGGCCGCGCGGTTCTGGTTCCCTAAGAGAGGCCGTAATCGTGAATGAAAAACCCGCCTCGCGGCGGGTTTTTTTGCTGTGAGCCATCGCAAAAGCGACGGTTTACAAGCCCAAATCCTTGGCAATTGAATTGCGCATGACCTCGTTGCTGCCGCCGCCGATCCGCATGAGGCGCGCGTCGCGGAAATGCCGCTCCATCGGAAAGTCAGGCGTTAGGGAATAGCCGCCGAGGATTTGCATGCCCTCATCAGCGACGCGGGAATAGGCCTCGGTGGTATAAACCTTTGCGATAGAGGCCTCCTTGCGACAGGCCAGCCCCGCATCCAGGCGACGTGCCAGATCGTAGGTCAACAGGCGTGAAGTGTGCACCGCCACCTGCATGTCGGCCAGCTTGTGCTGAATTGCCTGAAACTTGCCGATCGGCTGACCGAATTGAACTCGTTCCTTGGCGTAGTTCAACGCGCAGTCCAGCGCGGCCTGCGATGCCCCGGTCACTTGTGCGGCCAACGAAAACCGTTCCTTGTTAAGATTGGTCATCAGGTGTTTCCAGCCGCCATTCAGATCGCCCAAGAGGTCGTCGCGATGCACCCGCACATCCTCGTAGGTCACCCGGTTGGTGCCGACCGAGCGGAAACAAAGCGTCTCGAGGCGCTCGATGGTGACGCCTGGAGTCTTGGGGTCGACAAAAAAGAGGCTGATACCCTTGTGGTTTGGCACCTCCGTATCGGTGCGCGTTACCAGCACGGTACGGTCGGCCAGGTCGATCTGGGAATTGAAGACCTTGGCCCCATTGATGATGAAGTGATCCCCGTCAGCGACAGCACGGGTCTGCACGGCCGAGGCATCCGAGCCTGCGTTCGGTTCGGTCAAACTCATCGAGGATTTGAACTTGCCCTCCACGATCAGCGGCAGGTACTTGCGCCGCTGTTCCTCGCTACCGTAAGTCAGAAGCGAATGTGCGCCGTGCACTGTGGCGCGATAAAACAGCACGGCCAGTTCAAGAAATCCATAGGACAGCTCTTCCTGGATGATACCCAGTTCGACAAAGCCCAGGCCCGACCCACCATATTCTTCGGGGATCGCCACGCCGAGCCAGCCGAGGTCGGCCATCTTGTCATAGGTGTCCAGCGGCGGGATCTTGTTCTGGTCGCAGTGGCGGACGTAGTCTTCGGGAACTTCGTTGCGCACAAAATCGCGGACGGAATCGCGCAGCAACATTTGTTCTTCAGTGAAGCCGAAATCTCGATCCGTATACATCGTTTATCCCCTTATCAACGTTGTGAAAACCGGCGGCCAACCAGATCGCTGGCAATATTGGTCTTCTGCATGTCAATGTGGCCACCGCCGATGCCCCAGACCCAGGAGTCGCGCACCTTTTGCTCCATCGGATAATCGGACGAATAGCCGCAAGCGCCCATGACCTGCATGCCGTTGGCGACGACGCGACGGACGGCTTCGTTGGCGAAACACTTGGCGACGCTGGTATCCATCATAGAGGGAAGGCCATCGCCCGCTTCGACCGCTGCGCGGTGAATCAAGAGACGGGTGGCATCGACATCCACCTTCATCTCGGCAAGCCGCAGTTGAACCGCCTGGAAATCGACGAGGGGTTTGCCGAACTGAGTGCGTTCCTGCGTATATTCCAGTGCGACCTCCAATGCCGAGGCAGCGATGCCCAGCGAGCAGGTCGCATTGCCCAAACGCTCCATGTTGAAGGTCTGCATCAGATCGCTTACGCCCCCCGCGGGAACGATGATGTTCTCGACAGGGATTTCGACGTTATCAAGATAGATTTCGGCGTTGTGAAACCCGTGAACGCCCATGAACCTTTCTGGGCGCCCGAAACTGACACCGGGGGTGTCCTTTTCGAAAAAGACGGCCCCCACGCCAGCCCCGCCGGGCTTGTCCTCAAGCCGGCAATACAAAACGTAGCCCTCGGAATAGCCCGCACCGCTGCACCAACGTTTGGTGCCGTTGATCACCAGCTTGTCGCCCTTGCGCTCGGCGCGGGTCGTCAGGTCGGTCATTGCGGTGCCGGTGTCGGGTTCGGACATGGCAACCGAAACCATATAATCCCCCGAACAGACCTGGGGCAGAACCTTTTTCTTTAACCACTCAGGGGCGGCATAAAGAATGGTCTGCGTTGGACCGCAGTTGGATTCGAACACCGGAAAGGCCGAGGCAGGTGAGATTTTCGCAAGCTCTTCGAGCACGATCAACGCGTCGACCTTGCCGACCCCCAGACCGCCATATTCCTCTGGGATGTTGACGCCCAGAAAGCCCAGCTCGCCCATGCGGCGGCGCGTTGCCGCCGACACGGGCGCGCCGGTGCTTTCGCACTCGACGGCCACAGCCCTAAGTTCGTCGCGCGCGAATTTCTCGGCGGTTTGACGGAATTCTTCCTGACGCGCTGACAGGCGGAAGGACATGGACGTATCAGGCAACGACCAGCCCTCCGTCGACAGGCAGCAGAACGCCCGAGATCATCTTGGCATCGTCCGAGCAGAGGAACAGAGCGGCATCGGCGATCTCTTCTGGCTGGATAAGACGGCCAAGCGGAACCCGTTCGATGAATTTCTGCGTCAGCACCTCTGGCGAGATGATGTCCGGGTTCCGGTTCATAAACGATGGCCAAAGCGGCGTTTCGACCGGGCCGGGGCAGATGGTATTGGCGCGGATGTTATCCTTGCCATGACCCAGCGCGATACATTGGGCCAGAATATTCAGCCCCGATTTGGCAATCGAATAGCTGGGGGATGCCGGCGAGGGCTTCAAACCGGAAACGGAGCTGGTGAACAGCACCGAGCCGCCGCCGTTTTTGATCATATGCGGCAAGAGGTGTTTGAAGCCAAAGAACCCGCCTTTGAGGTGAATTGAAAGCTGAAGGTCGTATTCTTCTTCGCTGGTCTCCGAAATGGCGCCGGCACCGGCAATGCCGGCATTGTGCCAATACGCATCCACGCGACCGAACGCCTTGATCGATTCATCGACCATACGCTTGAGGTCGGCCTCTTTGCCGGTGTCGACCTGAACGAAAATCGCCTCGCCGCCACTTTTGTTGATGTCATCGGCGACAGATTGTCCTGCATCGGCATTCAGGTCCACAACGACGACTTTAGCACCTTCGCGGGAAAACAGCTTGGCCGCCGATGCGCCCATGCCGGATCCTGAACCCGTGATGACGGCCACTTTGTCCTGAAGTCTGTTCATTTTTTAGTCTCCTCTACTAGGTTACACTTTCCCTCAACGGGCATTCATCAAGTCGGGCAGGAAAAGGCTGAGCTCTGGTATAAAGACGATGATCAGCGTGCAGATCATCAGCACCACCAGAAAGGGCAGAGTTCCCCTGACCACGGCCGAAATCGGTTCGCGGAACATGCCGGACATCGCAAACAAGGCCATGCCGAACGGCGGCGTCGCTTGCGCCACCATCATCGCAGCGACGGTTATGACGCTGAAATGCAGGAGGTTGATCTGGGCTTCGATCAGTACCGGCAGCAGGATCGGGATGGTGATATACATGATCGGGACCGGGTCCATGACCATGCCCAGCACGAAAAACAGGGCAATGATCGCCAGCAGCAACATGAGTGGGCTAAGCCCCAGTTCGGTGATCCCGGCCATCAGCGCCTGTGGCACCTTGAGGTAGGTCACCATGACCGCCATCATGGTCGCTCCGCCAAGAATGATGAAGATGACTGCGGTGCTGATGATGGCGTCTCGCGCGCTCAGCAGAAAGTTCTCCATCGTCAGCGTGCGGAAGAGAAATTTGCTCACCAGCAGCGAATAAACGATTGAGACGGCGGCGGCTTCGGTCGGGGTGAAAATCCCACCATAGATGCCGCCCAGAACGACGGGGGGCATCAGCAGAACCGGGAAGGCCTTTTTGAACGTGGTAAATCGCTCCGCCCAGCTGGCGGCGGGTTTGACCTGCATGCCCAGACGCCGTGCCCGTACGACGGCGACCACGATCAGGAACACGCCGACCAGGATGCCCGGAATGACGCCGGCCACGAAATAGGTCGACACGTCGCCCTGCACCAGCGTGGCGAAGAGAACCATGTAAATGCTTGGTGGGATCATCTGGCCCAGAGTGCCGGAACAGACGATCAACCCCATACTGCCCTTTTTGTCGTACCCCTGACGTAACATCTCGGGGATGGCGATGGCGCCGACCGCGGCCACCGTGGCAATGCCGGACCCAGAGAGGGCGCCAAAAATCATGCAAGCCATCACCGCCGCTGCGGCGATGCCACCCGGCAGGTGGCCGACCATGGCGTCCAGGAACCGGAACAGGTAGGCGCTGGGTCCGCAGTGCAGCATGATGTTGCCGGAAAAGATGAAATACGGCACCGCCATCAGCACGAACACGTCCATCGAGACGTAGAATTGCTGGGCGAACGTCGAGACTGGCAAACCCAGCACGAACAGACCCATGTAGGCGCCCGATGCGGTGAGCGCGACGAAAACCGGCATGCCCAGGACCAGGAACAGGGCGAAGAGAGATAGGCCAATAACCACGTTGCAGTCTCCAGCGTTAATTGGTCGACACAGGGTCGTTTGGACGCTCGTTTACCGAATTTCCGGTAACCGCGACGTAGAGTGAGGTGATGACTTCGCTAATGCCGAACAATACGGCCACCCCCATGCCCAGCGGCACCGAGGTCGCGGGAATCCAAGCGGGTGTGGAACTGCCAAAGATGGTCAGCCCAAAGCGGTATTGATCTGAAACCCAGACTATGCCGGACCAAAAGAGCACGCAGACCACCACGAGGAAGACAACCCGCTGCAATAGCTCCCAATAGCGGTGCGTTTTTTCGGGCAGGGCATTGGACAGGACATCTACGGCAATATGCTGTTTTCGAAACAGCGCTGGGCCGACAAGTAAAAAACAGGCGTATAGCACCGTATAGCGCGAGATCGCTTCGATCATCTGGTCGGATTCTCCGAACCCGTACCTGAAGATGACGCTGGCAAAGGCGACGAGCGCACTAACGATGAGCAATGCGATGCCCACCCAATCAATGATAACGGTAAGACGGCCTGCGATGCGGTCAATTTTGATTGCCAATGATTTCATTGGTAATGCCCTCGCGGGCTGAAGAAATAACGAAATTGATCGGCGTTCCACGCGGTATTAGCCATTGTCGAGCCCCTTTGACCTGCAGCTACTTTAGCTGCGGGCCAGGAAAATTGGATTGTGAGGGCGGCGCGACCCTTTGTTGGAGGTGCCGCCCCCTTGGAACGTTATTGATCGCGCAGGCGGTTCGCCTCATCGATAAGCGCTTGACCGGCTGGGTTGTCGCTGATGAAGGCGTCGAGGACAGGTAACGTCTTCTCCCGCATGGCCGCTGCCACTTCCGGAGTGAGCGGCGGCTCAACCTGAACGTCCATCTCGGTGGCAATCTTTTCCAGGGTGCTGGACACCGTCTGTTCGGTCACATCAAAGCCCATGATCTCGATCTCAGCGCCGACTTCCAAAACAATTTGCTGAATATCTTCCGGCAGCTTGTCGAAGAAGCGGTTGGAGACGACTAGCGGAAGGCCAGCGTACCAGAGAGGAACCTGGCTGAGGTAGTTGATCGGAATCTTGTTGTCATAGGTGAAAAGGACACCCGTGATGGTCCCGTCGACTGTCCCCTGCGCAATGGCGGTGCTGAATTCTGCGTAGGCCATGGAAATCGGCGACGCACCGAGCTCTTTCAGGCTTTGCGAAAGGTATTTCCCGCCCGGAATGCGGATTTTCAGCCCTTCGAAATCCGACATCGCTTTGATCGGACGTTTGGTGTTGATCGTCGCGCCAACATAGTCGGTCGGCGCGATTGCGACGACGGTGATGCCTTTTTCCTTCATGCTCGCCTTCAATGCACCGCCACCTTTTTCGCTCTGCACGAATTCACGCAGATGAGTCTGGTCGCTGGCGGTGATGTCGAAAAGGAAAGGCAGCTCCAGAACACCCCAGAGAGGGTCGAGGGTGGCTGCAATTGTATTCAGGCTATAGGCGGCGTCGATCTGGCCAGACAGCATCCCATTGAATTCCTGGGTGATCGGCATCAACTGCTGCGCCGGAAAGACATCGATGACCAGACGTCCTTCGGTGCGCTTCTCGACCTCTTCCTTGAATTTGGAGACGTTCTTATGGTGCTGGGTTACGGTCGGATATGGGTGCGACAGCTTCATGACAATCGGGTCGTCTGCGGCTTGCGCGGAAAAAGCCGAGAGAGACATCGCAGCGATACCCCCGGCCAACATGGCAAAGCGTCCGACGAGGCTCTTGCCGGAAGTTGATTTGAACAATGTGGTAATCACCTTTTTCTCCCTAGTTGGTAATTTTTTTATGGACGTGTCGTCGTGTCGGCCCGCTGTGCGCCGAAAGAGGGCGCATGCGGACAGAACTCCGGTTCATCTCAGCCGTACGGATAAGGATACTCGCCGCTGAGATTGATCATGGTTGACTTCGGTTCAGTATAGGCCTCAAGCGCGTCGGGGCCGTTTTCACGCCCGATGCCGCTTATCTTGAAACCGCCGTACGGCAGGCCAGGATGCAGGATCCGGTAGGTGTTCACCCAGACGGTGCCGGCCATGATTTCGCGCGAGACGCGGTGTGCGCGGCCCAGATCCTGGGTCCAAAGCCCGGCCGTCAGACCATACCGAACGCCGTTTGCAATCTCGATGGCATCGTCTTCGGTTTCGAATGGGATCATCGATACGACGGGGCCAAAGATCTCTTCCTGGGCAATGCGCATTCCGGGATCCACGTCGGCAAAAACCGTCGGCGAGACAAAGTAGCCATTTTCCAAACCGCTTGGGGACACGGCTGTCCCGCCGGCCAACAGCCGCGCGCCTTCGGCCTTGCCGATGTCAAAATAGCCGAGCGTCTTTTCATACTGGGCCTGATGAGTTTGCGGCCCGACATGGGTCGTCTCATTCATTGGATCGCCGACCCGGACGTCCTTCGCACGGCGCTGGACCTCTTCAACGACCCGGTCATACATCGACCGTTGGACCAGAATGCGCGATCCCAAAGCGCAGCTTTGTCCGCAGGCCATGAAGCCTGCGTGCGTGACCGCATTTATGGCCTGTTCCATATTAGCATCGTCAAAAATAATATGGGGGGACTTTCCACCGCATTCGAACGAAACACGTTTGAGGTTTGTCGCCCCGGCGCGCATGATTTCGCGCGCGGTCCGGTGCTCGCCGGTGAAGCTCAGCTTGTTCACGTCCGGGTGGCCGGCCAGATGCGCGCCCGCCGTCTGCCCATAGCCCGGCACGATGTTGACCACGCCCGGCGGGAAGCCCGCCTCTTCGATGAGCTTGGCGAGTTCGAATGTCGTAACCGTCGTATGTTCGGCCACCTTGATAACCATCGCGCAACCGGCAGCCAGTGCGGGGGCCAGTTTCATGGTGGTGACAAGCGTTGGCGCATTCCAAGGCACAATTGCCCCGACAACTCCGATAGGAATGCGATTTGTATAGGCCATCACATCCGGATTAATCTCAAGGACGCGCCCATCCATCTTGTCGGCATATCCAGCGAAATAATAATACCACTGTGCCTCGGCGGTGATATTGGCGCGGGTCTCGCGCAATGGGCGACCGTTATCGCGGGTTTCAAGCTCGGCCAACCTCGGCGCATTGGCTTCAAGAAGCTCACCTAATTTACGGATAAGCCCAGCCCGCTGTGAGGGGGGCATGGTGCGCCATGGGCCACGCATCGCTTCGTTGGCGGCAGCGACCGCCCTGTCGATGTCCTTGACGCCCCCGAATGCGGTTAATGCCCAAGGGGCACCTGTCGCAGGGTTGATCGACGGAACGAGCTCTCCGTCAATGGGATCGACCCATTCGCCCCCAATAAAGAGCTTTCTTTGAATATAGGAATATTGTTCGGTCATTCGGACACCTTGCATCTTTTAACTCAGGCCAATAGGCGACATTACGGTCACTCCATTGGAATGCCATCTATTGCCGGCCAGCAAAAATTCGGATCCCGCCTGCGCGGGAAGTCTGGTCGAAAGAATGCAAGTATTGTCAGCTGTGGCTGCAATTGCGTTTCTTTCTGTTAATGGATTGAAACGTTCCAATGGCTTTCCTGTCAACGAAGGTGTCCTTGCGTAAAGCCTGAAAGGCCCGAGGCATCACATATGTGATGGAATGCCTCGGTGACGCTCATCTGAGGCCCGAATCTGACGCTGAATCGCGCCTCACGAGCCCCCGGGCCGTGGGGCGAAAGTTACGATTGCGCGGCAAGTCGGATGCGAATCTTTCGGTGCAGGTCAGTCTATGCTCGGCGCAGGGCAAGAGCTTGGTTCGAGGCGGGCCCATGCCCACCCTACGTCAGCCCCCCTGCCGCCGCCGCCGCGCAGTGCGGTCCCCTCCGTTGATTTCCAATTCGGGGAATGCGATGTCCTGAAGAACGCGCTGATCCCGCGATCAAAGCACCCTTCGCCGCCCGAGGACCCTGATATGCTGACACTTATCGTTGCACGCGCTCGGAACGGCGCGATTGGCCGCAATGGCGATATCCCATGGCATCTGCCCGGCGATCTGAAGATGTTTCAGCGCGAGACAACTGGCGGCGCCGTCATCATGGGCCGCGCCACTTGGCAGAGCCTGCCAGTCAAGCCGTTGAAGAACCGTATGAATATCGTCGTGTCGCGGGACGCAGACATCGCGGATCAGGTCTGCGGCAGCGTGGAGGAGGCAATCTCGCTCGCCTATCGTGAGGGGTATCACAGGCTCTATGGTATCGGGGGCGCGCGCATCTACAAAGAGATGCTGCCGCTCGCGGATCGGCTGATGCTGACCGAGGTCGATTGCGTGGTGGAGGACGCCGATACCTACTTCCCGGATTTCGCGGAAAACGATTGGCGCGAGCTTTCGCGCCGCGATGGAGAGGGCGATATCGGTTACGTCGTACGTGAACTGGTGCGGTAAGCGCGGGACCGTCGCGAATGCGCATGCCGAAGATCATGCGGGGCGGCGACTGATCCAATTCACGGGATGCAGCGTAGACCTCTCAAACGGAGGTTCATCATGCAAATCGTCACGCTCTATCTGTCCACGGCCCTGATCTTTCTCGGCCTCGATGCTCTCATGCTTAAAAATGTCATGCGACCGGTCTTCGAGACCCGGATCTCGGACCTGTTGCTAGAGGACCTGCGGCTGCTTCCGGCGGCGATCTTTTATCTCTTTTACGTCGGCGGGGTGGTCTGGTTCGTCTCTCTGCCCAGCCTGCGTGAGAATGCGCCGGGGCAGGCGCTGTTGAGCGGGGCTTTGATCGGCGCGATGGCCTATGGCACTTATGAATTCACCAACTACGCGACGCTCAAGGATTGGGCCCCCAAGATGGTCGCCCTCGACCTCGCGTGGGGAACGGTGCTGACGGGCGTGTCGGCGGCCCTCGGGGTCTGGATCACTGCTGCGATCTTCGATCAAACCGGATGACTTGGCGCCATTCTCCTTTTGCGTTTTCACGTCAAAGTGTTAAGCTGCGATAGATAAAGCCAGAAGGCGTTAGTTTGACGAGGTCATCCAGATGAAGAAATTGTTGTTGAGCGCAGGTTTCGGCCTGATCGCCATGTCCGCGCCAGCGGCGGCGGATGCTAAACTGTTTGCTTACCCCGCAGCGAACTATTGCCCGACGGGCCTCCAGCCGATCCAGATCGGCGGCGTGATCTGTTGCGGCGTGCCGAACCAGGCCGGGACGTATAACGACTACATGCGCCACCCCGTGGCACAGCGCCGGAGCTACAAGCCCAAGGCGCGCCACGTGGATTACGGTTCCAAATCGCCCCGCACCTGGGATGGATCGAAGTCCCCGCAATATTGAGGCCTAGCGCCTGCGCGCAACGTCCTTGCAAGCGAATAAAAGGCGTGCCGATGGCGCGCCTTTTTCGCGAACCGAGCAAATTGTTATGCGAAGTCATCAGTGCGGGGCGCGCGACCAGCGCAACCGCGGCCAAGGGCGCGGCTAGCGTTTCGACCGTCCGCTCCCGGATCGCCACGGCCAGGATGTGCACCGGGCCGTGCCTTGTCCTTAATCACAGCGGCTTAAGGTCGCTCGCCATCTGACGGCCATCACGTCCGTCCTCAAGCTCGAACTCGACCTTCTGATCATCGGCCAATCCCGTGAGGCCGGACCTCTCGACCGCGGAAATATGAACAAAGATGTCTTTTCCGCCGCCCTCGGGTTCGATAAACCCGTAGCCCTTGGTTGTATTGAACCACTTTACGGTGCCAACCGGCATGCCGCGTCTCCTTCTGTCGTCGCCCGCGGAATTGCGGGGTATCAAGCCCAACCCCAACTCGGTCTCCGATTTGGTATGAAAGGTCCGGAAGCTGGTGCCATGGACCTAGGAAAATGCAGGAAAGATGTAAAAAGCAAGCAAAACCGGGGTGAATCTTTGCGATTTGTTACCTATGTCTTCTCAATCGCCCAAGGGAAGGAACGGGATGAAGCTCTTCGGCCTGAAAAATTGCGATACCTGTCGCGCTGCCCGTAAATCTCTGCCAGAGGCGGAGTTTGTCGACATCCGGGATTCGCCCATGGATCCGAAGCTGCTGGAAAAGGCGCATAGCCAGTTCGGTGAGGCGCTGGTCAACCGTCGCTCCACCACATGGCGGGGTCTCTCCGAGGAGGAGCGCGCGGAGGCTCCGCTGGACCTGCTGTCGCGCCATCCCGCCTTGATGAAGCGTCCGCTGATCGTGGACGGGGATCGCATGGTGCTAGGCTGGACTCCGGCGGCCAAAGCCGAACTGGGGGTCTGAGAGATGAGAAATGCCGCCCTTATCCTTGGTCTCATCGGCGGGCTGATGGGCCTCTTGGTCGGCCTCTTCAGCTATGGCTATACCACCGCGATCGAGCAATTTGGCGAGGTCGAGGGCCTGTTCGAACAGGTCGCCAACATCAATGCGATCCGCGTGGCGGCTGTCGTTTCGCCCCTGCTCGCCCTTGCCGGGGCCGGCATGGCCAAGGTTCAGGCGTTGTGGGGTGGTGCGCTTTTGCTGATCTCGGTTCTGGGGATGTACCTCGGCCTCGGCTTCGGTTTTTTTACGATGTGGCCGATGGCGTTCTGCGGCCTCGCCGGGATCATGGCGCTGGCTGCGGGTCAGCCGGACGAGCCGAAGGCGCATTTCTAAAGAACAGCCGATCCAACGACAGCGCCCCTCCGCCAAGCACCACTAGCGTGACCAGCAGCGTGATCCAGAACGCCCGCTGATCGAGGATCAGCGCATCCGGCGCGCGGTCGAACCACGCGCCGAGCGTTTCGGGATGTTCAATCGCGCGGTGGCCGTAAAGGTCCGTCAAGCTCTGCAACACGACAAAGCCGATCATGCCAAGGGCAGAGAGCCGCGTCAGCAGGCCGACCACGATCATCAGCGGCAAGATGAACTCTGCCCACATGCCGGCCGTCACGACCGCCCAGTGAAACAGGTTGAGGTTGTCGAGGTTGTAGCCCGCCGCCTCAGTTGCCCGTGGGAAAATCTGCGCGTAGGCTCCGAGGGCGGGCGAGAAAATCCCGAAGATGCCGCTGCCCAGCTTGGTTATCGCAGAGGCCCAGAAGTAGGGCAGAAGCACCGCCGCGAAGACGAACCGCGACAAGATCGGCAGCAAGGGCGTCATTCGGACTAGAGGGGCGGTCGGGTCGGTCATGTTGTATCCTTCGGGCCGGTCAGGCTGCGGGTCTGCATCAACAGTGTCAGAATCGCCGTCGGGTCATGCTCGGGCGTGGCTTTTGCGGCGACCTCTGCCGCATCGCCGAGGGTTGCACCGTCGCAAAGGGAGGTCACAAAAACGTCGTCACCGGGGGCTAGCAGGTGCGGTACGGGATCGAAGTCGGGGCGCGCGATGAGAACCGCCTCCGGTCTCCGCGCAGCCACGGGACGGGAGGGATCGAGCGCACGCCGCCAGATCGACAGGATCGGCCAGTCGGAGGTCACCAACCGCAGCGCGGGCGCAAGTCCGAACCGGGTCTCGCCAAGCTCGGCTGGTGGGATCGCCGCCAGTGCCTCACCAGACAGGGGGGTGGCGTCCGCAGCGTGGTAGCTGTCGCGCAAAGCCATCTCCAGCCGTGCGAGATCCCCGATCCAGCGCATCCGCGCCAGTTGCGGAGCCGTGTCGAGAAACGCGGGCAGGGCTGCGCCAAACTGCGCCATGACCGGAGAGTCGGGGGGATGCTGACGCAGGAACTGCCCGGCCATGGCGCGAAAGGTCTGATCGCCGAGCAGGATGTGACAGGCCGGAAAGCCGTCGATCAACGCCTCGGTCAGCGCGACGGCCACATTGTTGCGATAGACCGAAAACCGTCGCCCGGCGGGCCGCCCCAGACCGTCTAGCAGTGTCTCCGGGGTGGGCGCATCGGGTTGCAACAGCGCGGTGCGAAACTGGGTTTGGTCGGTGATGGTCATGCCGCGACCCGTCTCGGCGCACGGCTGAGGGCGCGGCGCGCGCGTGCAGCCTCTGCCGCGAGAATCGGCCACTCCGGTACCTCGGTGTCCCATTCGATGAGCAGCGGCGCCGGGCCGGTGCGCGCGAGGACGTCATCGAGCAAGGCCCAGACCGGATCGGCGACCTCGCGTCCGTGGCTGTCGATCAACAACGGTGCGCCGTGGTCGTCGTGATCCTCGTCATGCCCGCCAAGATGGAGCTCCCCGACGCTCTCCATTGGGAAATCCGCGACATAGGCCTGCGCATCCATGTTGAGGTTGGTGGCGGAGACAAAGACGTTGTTCACGTCCAATAGCAGCCCGCAGCCCGTTCGCCGCGTGAGGTCGCGCAGAAAGGCGGTCTCGCTCATCTCGCTCTCGGCAAAGGCGAGGTAGGAGGACGGGTTTTCCAGCAGCATCTGCCGCCCGAGGGTGGTCTGCACCTCGTCGATATGATCGGCCACCCGTTGCAGGGTGGCTTGCGTGTAGGGCAGCGGCAGCAGGTCGTTGAGGAATGCGCCGTCATGGGTGGACCAGGCCAGATGTTCGGAAAAGCTCGCCGGGTTCAGCCAGTCGCACAGATGCTTGAGCCGGTCGAGATGGTCGGCGTCCAGCCGCCCCTCACCGCCGATCGAGAGGCCGACGCCATGCACGGAAACGGGAAAGCGTTCCGCGAGGTGGCGAAGCTGTGCGATGGGCCGCCCGCCCGCGCCCATATAATTCTCGGCGTGAATTTCCAGCCAGTCCACCGATCCGGGATCGGACATGATCGCGCTATAATGCTGGGGTTTGTAGCCGACGCCGGGACCGGCGGGCAGGGTGGGTCTCTGGGTCATCGTTGCCTCCCCGATTGATGAACGATCCGCCAAAGGCCACTTGCCCGCATGCAAGAGTTGACGGTCGCCACCGTCAGTCTGCGCAGATCACGGGTGATCTGTCACCGCTCACGTCCATGGCTTAACCCGAGAGGAGCATCACCCGAGACGTCGCGACAAGGCGGGCGGCACCAGCCCTGCCGTGTTTCGCGCAGAGCGGAACAAACCACCCTGCGCAGTCGTTCGGTCAGCTATCCATCGGCAGGTCACGCTCCAGCGCTTCGAGGCTGCCCATCTTGTCGTCGGGCAATTCGACCTTGTCGCCATCGGCCAGAACCGGCATAGCGCTTTCGCAGGTGCCATCCTCGACCAGCGTCCAGGCGTTGCCCTGATAGTCGACCTTAGAGGTCCCGGCGCAAGTCGTACCCGGTCCCGCGGCGCAATCGTTTTCCCCAGCGAGCGAGACACCGTAGCATTTGACCGCATCGGCCGCGATTGCGGTTGTCGCAGTGGTGGTCGAAACGGCTGCGATGAATGCGCCGGCAATGGCGAGCTTTTTATTGGACATGAAAGTCTCCCTGAAATTATCGCGCATCCCATCGATGCGGTAGGTCAAGGGTAGTTTCCTAGTCCTTCGTCATCTACTCACGACCCCGTCAAGCACACTTGCGTTACCCCGCGTGACCCAACGTGAAGCGTCATTGATCGCGCAGCCCCTGCTATCAGGGCTGCAGGCCTCGTATGTGGTTCATAGATTTCAACGCGAAGGGCAGATCGCGCGGCGTCTGAAACATTAACCGCCGATGGGATCGCTGATCGGGGGCTGTGACAGGCAAATGTGTCGAGATTGAAGGAATGTCGCGCCGCTCGTTCCGATAGCGCCTGTGATGCGACGTGCGCGGTCCCCCGCTTCGACCCGGCGGCGTGGGGCGCCGAAGCGAGGCCATATTCGGCTGTCGACAATGGCGTGGCGGTCTCAGACCCGCTCGATCGTGACCACGTCCGTGGCGTAAAAGGCGAGATATTTCTCGATCCTTTCCATGCCGGCAATCGGCTTTTCGTAGGACCAGGCCGCGTTCTCATGCGTCGTGCTTTTCGTGACGATTGAATAATAAGTCGCGTCGCCTTTTTTCGGGCAATGGGTTGTGTGTTCGGTCTGATCGAGGAAGGCCATCGCGATATCCTCACGCGGGAAATAGATCACCGCCGGGTAATCCCCTTCGGTCAGTTCCAGCGCGTTGCGGCTTTCGCCCAGCACGGCACCGCCCGAGCGGACGGTCCAGGTGCCTTCGGCCTTGCGAATGGTAATATCGGTCATGTCCTACCCTCATTCGGGACGCGACTGCCTTGACTTGATCCGGTGAAGATCGATTGCCATTCTGGCGTCACGTCAGAGCTTTTCCGTCGCGGCCTCGAACCATTCTCCACAATCATCGGGGAGAAGTGGGCCGATCTTGTCGCGGCAATTTTCATGATACCCGTCGATCCAGCTGCGTTCCTCAGGGTCCAGCAGCGACAGGTCGATCAGGTTACGGTCGATTGGTACCCAGGTCAGGGTCTCAAAGCACAGCATGTCACGCGCATCGCCACCCGACAAGGGGTCAGCGGGTTGCACGGCGATCAGGTTCTCGATGCGGATTCCAAAGGCACCGTCGCGGTAATAGCCCGGTTCATTCGACAGGATCATGCCGGGTTGCAGTGCGACATCGCCTCCGCGCGCCAGACGTTGCGGCCCCTCGTGCACGCACAGGTAAGCCCCGACACCGTGACCCGTGCCATGGTCATAATCCATCCCGGCCAACCACAGATGATATCGCGCGAGCACGTCAAGATGCGTTCCGGCCACGCCGCGCGGAAAGCGGGCGCGCGAGATCGCGATCATACCCTTGAGGACGAGGGTGTAGGCGCGCGCCTCTTCCAGGCCAGGTGTCCCGACGACCAGCGTTCGGGTGATGTCCGTCGTCCCGTCCGGATATTGCCCGCCGCTGTCGAGAACAATCAGGTCACCTTCGATCAGGTCGCGGTTGGAGTCCGTCGTCACCCGGTAGTGCGGCAGTGCGCCGTTCGGGCCCGCGCCTGCGATCGTATCAAAGGAAATCTCGCGCAGCATTCCGGTGTCACGCCGAAATGCTTCTAGCGACTGCACCAGATCAATCTCGCTCAGGGAAGTCTGATCGGCCCGGTCGAACCAGGCCAGAAAGCGGCACATCGCCGTTGCATCGCGAAGATGCGCGTCCCGCATGCCGGCCATCTCGCCTTCGTTCTTGATCGCTTTGGGCAGACGGCAGGGATCTGTGCCGTGCCGTGTTTCGACCTCCGCCTCACGCAGCAGATCCGCAATGGCCTGGGGCGTGGACTGCGGGTCAATGCGGACCCGTCCCCTGAGCGTCGCGAGCAACGCTGGAAGTTCGGACTCGGGCAGGATCGCGACCTCGGGGCCCAGATGGTCGCGCACCGCGTCGCATTTTTCGGGGTCCGTAAGCAGGTTTGCCGTGCCGTCGGCGCGTAACAGCGCAAAGGCATGGGCAATCGGGTTGCGCGGAATGTCCGCGCCACGGATGTTAAATAGCCAGGCCACGCTGTCGGGCAGGGTGATCAGCGCGGCGGCGTCGCCATCAACCTTCAGCTCTTTGGCGAGGCGGCGGCGCTTGGCCTCATGCAGCTCACCTGCGAATTCGAGGGGATGCGCGGTGATCGGCGCCGCCGGAGGCTCCGGCTGGTCCGACCAAACACGGTCGATCAGGTTCTCCATGGCGCGAAAGCTGTGTGCAGGCAAGGCGCTGCGCAGGCGGTCGATCTCCTCCATGGTGTGCAGCCAGGGATCAAAGCCGACCGTGCCCCCCTTTGGCAATTCCTCGGCCAACCAATCCGCATGCGTGATCGCCGGCCAGTCGAGCGGGGTGAAGACTTCCGCGACCTGCGCCCGCACCTGCACCCGGTAGCGACCATCGACAAAGACGCCCGCCTTGTCGCGCGTCACCACCGCAAAACCGGCCGAGCCGGTGAACCCGGTCAGCCAGGCCAGCCGGTCATCGCGCGCGGCCACATATTCGCCCTGAAACCTGTCGGCGCGCGGAATGAGGTAGGCGTCGACGCCGACCTCTGCCATCACCTCGCGCAGGTCACTTAGCCGGGGTGGCCCCTGTTCCGGGCGTGTCGCGCTGTCGAAGGTCTGAAACATCACGAGGCCTTCTTGATCCCGACCATGCGCGCCCGCGCCCGGGGGTCGCTGTCAAAGAGTGCCGCCAGTTGTTCCGTCATCGCGCCGGCCAGTTGATCGACATCCGTGATGGTAACGGCGCGATTATAATACCGCGTCACATCATGGCCGATCCCGATAGCCAGCAATTCCACCATCCGGCGTTTTTCGACCATGGTGATCACGTCGCGCAGATGCTTTTCGAGGTAGTTTGCCGGGTTCACCGAGAGGGTCGAATCGTCCACAGGTGCGCCGTCGGATATCACCATCAGGATCTTGCGCGCCTCGCGCCGGTTCGCCATCCGGCGGTGCGCCCATTCCAGCGCTTCGCCGTCGATGTTTTCCTTCAGCAGACCTTCCTTCATCATAAGGCCGAGGTTCTGACGCGCCCGCCGCCAGGGCGCATCGGCCGATTTGTAGATGATGTGGCGCAGGTCATTCAGCCGGCCGGGTTGCTGCGGGCGACCATCGTTCAGCCAGCGTTCGCGGCTTTGCCCGCCTTTCCACGCACGGGTGGTAAAGCCAAGGATCTCCACTTTGACCGAACACCGTTCCAGGGTGCGCGCCAGCACATCTGCGCAGATCGCCGCGATAGAGATCGGTCGACCCCGCATGGAGCCGGAGTTGTCCAGCAGCAGCGTCACGACGGTATCGCGGAACTCCGTGTCCTTCTCGATTTTGAACGACAGGGGGGTCGTGGGGTTGGCCACGACACGGGCCAGACGTCCGGCGTCGAGGATCCCTTCCTCAAGGTCGAATTCCCAACTGCGGTTTTGCTGCGCTTGCAGGCGGCGCTGCAATTTGTTTGCCAGCCGACCGACCGCGCCTTTCAGTGGTTCAAGCTGTTGGTCGAGGTAAGCGCGAAGGCGCTCCAGCTCGACCGGATCGGCCAGTTCATCGGCGTTGACCTCCTCGTCAAAGTCGGCGGCATAAACGTTGTAGTTGGGATCGGCGTCGGAATAGGCGGGGGGCGGCGGTTCGAGGGGGGCGTCGCCTTCCGGCATCTCGGCCTCTTCGCCCATCTCGTCCTCGGCCATGTCATCCATCGAAACCGTGGCTTCGGTCTGATCCTGCTGGTCGTCCTGGGAGTCGTCCGGCGCGGCGTCCGCTTCATCATCCTCGTCGGATTGGCCGGTGGAATCGGGCTGCTCGTCTTCGTCCTGACCCTCCTCACTGGCCTCGTCGTCGTCATCCTCACCGGCGTCGGGATCCTCACCCAGCTGATCGCCGTAGCCAAGGTCTTCGATGATGCGGCGGGCAAAGCGGGCAAATTCCGTCTGATCCGAGAGGGTCTCGGAAAGGTCCTCCAACGTTCCGCCAGCCTGATTTTCGATAAATCCGCGCCACAGGTCCATGACGTTCTGCGCGCCTTCAGGCATGTCGCGCCCCGTCGCGAGGTGGCGGATCAGGTAACCAGCGGCGACGGGCAGGGGGGCGTCGGCGGCCTGGGTGATCCCCTCGTATCCGGCGCGCTTGGCTTCCGCGCCGATCTTGGCGTCGATGTTGCCCGCGGTGCCGGGCATGTCGCGCGCGCCCATGGCCTCGCAGCGGGCGGTTTCCATCGCTTCGTATAGGTCGCGCGCCATCTGCCCGCCGGGGGCATATTTCGCATGGGTCGATTCGTCGTGATAGCGGCGGTGCATCGCCAGGGCATCAGCCGTGCCGCGCGCCAGCATGACTTCGTCGCGGGTCAGACGGCGGCTGACCTGGGGCAACCGCATGTTGTCGCCCGAGGTGCCGGCTGGATCGACGGTATAGCTGACGCTCAGGTCAGGATCGTCGGCCATGACCTTCGTGGCCTCGGCAAGAGCCTTCTTGAACGGATCGGCGGGATTGTCGCTGGTTTTGCTCATGGCAGAGATAAAGCATCCCGCGACCCGCTGGGCAATCCCCTGCGCGATCCTCACGGGCGATGCACGGGCGTCCGCGCACCCATAACGATGCGCCTCTCGACCCGAAATGCGAAACACTGGCGGCATTGCCAGCCCGTCGCACACGGCCCGACCTTCGCCACCGCACATCGCATGTGCGGCAGATGCTCTTTTCTACCCAGCCGCTCAGGCAGATATCATGCCCACCCGTTATACACAAAAAAGGAGGACCCCCATGTCCCGCAAACCCAAGATCGCCCTCATTGTCGGGTCCACTCGCGACAGCCGCTATGCTGACGCGCCCGCCCAGTGGATGCTTGAAAAGGCGCAGGCGCGCACCGATCTCGACGTTGAATTGGTCGACCTGAAGTCGTTTGATCTACCCCTCTTCAATGAGCAGGCCTCGAACCTCTGGATGCCCTCCTCGGACCCAAAGGCCGTGGCGTGGCAGGAAAAAATTGGGGAATTCGACGGATTTATCTTTGCCGTGGCCGAATACAATCATTCGATCACCGGCGCGCTGAAAAACGCGCTCGATCAGGCTTACAACGAATGGAACCGCAAACCGATGACCGCGATCGCCTACGGCGGAACCGGCGGTACGCGCGCGCTGGAGCATCTGCGCAGCATCGCAATCGAACTTCAGATGGTTCCGGTTCGCAATACGGTGCATATCGGCGGCGCCGATTTCTTCACGGTGCATCCGCTCGGCTCCGGCAAGCCGATCAAGGAGATCGAGGCCAACATCCTGCCCGCTGCCGAGGGCGCGTTCGACGATCTGGTCTGGTGGGCCAAGGCGACGATGGCTGCCCGTGCCCAAGATACCGCCGGGGCTGCGGCCTGATCACTTTGGTTTTTTAAATATCCGGGGGTCCGGGGGCGATGCCCCCGGTCCTGCCTTAGCCCGCCGCTCAGGCGGCCGAGGAGGCCGCGCTCTCCGGCAATTCCTCGTCAAAACACCGCTGGTAGAATTCCGCCACGGTCTGACGCTCCAGCTCATCGCATTTGTTCAAAAAGGTCAGGCGGAAGGCATAGCCGATATTGCGGAAGATCTCGGCATTCTGCGCCCAGGTGATGACCGTCCGCGGCGACATCACAGTCGAGAGATCGCCACTCATGAACGCCGTCCGCGTCAGATCGGCCAGGCGGACCATCTGGTTGATCTGCTTGCGACCTTTCTCGTTGTTATAATGCGGCGCCTTGGCCAGGACGATGGCGGCCTCGGCGTCATGGCTGAGGTAATTCAGCGTCGCGACCAGGGACCAGCGGTCCATCTGGGCTTGGTTGATCTGCTGCGTACCGTGATAGAGCCCGGTCGTATCGCCCAGTCCGACGGTGTTCGAGGTCGCGAACAGGCGGAAGTACTTGTTCGGGGTGATGACCTCGTTCTGATCCAGCAGGGTCAGCTTGCCGTCATGCTCCAGCACGCGCTGGATGACGAACATCACGTCCGCACGGCCTGCGTCATATTCATCAAAGACGATTGCGGTCGGATTACGCAGCGCCCAGGGTAGGATCCCTTCGTGGAATTCCGTGACCTGCTTACCGTCCTTCAGCTTGATCGCGTCCTTGCCAATCAGATCGATGCGGGAAATGTGACTGTCGAGGTTCACCCGCACACAGGGCCAGTTCAGCCGCGCGGCGACCTGTTCAATGTGGGTCGACTTCCCCGTCCCGTGATAGCCCTGGATCATGACGCGCCGGTTGTGACTAAAGCCGGCGAGGATCGCGAGTGTCGTATCCGGGTCGAATTTGTAGGTCTGATCGACAACAGGCACCCGCTCGGTCACGGAGTCAAAGCCCTTGACGATCATGTCTGTGTCGATGCCGAAGACTTCGCGCACCGAAATTTCCTCGGTCGGTTTTGCGTTGATATCGGTCATTCCCTCGGCCATGGTCGCTTTGTCCTTTCCTGACACGGGCTTGTTCGTGGCCCAACCCGCAACATATCGAAGCCTAATGTGAGGGAAAGGGCAAAATTGGGTTGCCCTGCGTCCAATTCGGACCGCGTACCCCGCCAAGGAGCATGATGAGCACACGCGAGGACATAGAGCGACTGATTGACGCGACCGCCAGCGGAGACCGCGCAGCTTTTGCTCAATTATACCAATTTACGTCGGCGAAACTCTTCGGGACTGTCCTGCGTATATTGAAAACAGAGGCAGAAACAGAAGAAGCCGTACAGGAGATTTACATTAAAGTCTGGCGCAATGCCGACCGGTACCGGGCTGGTGGATACAGCCCGATGACCTGGTTGATCACGATCGCACGCAATCATGCGATCGACAGGTTGCGCGCGCGCCGTGCCGGATCGGGAGGGATGGACGAGGCTGATACACTACCCGATACCACGCCGGGACCCGAGGCGCTGGCAATCGCGACATCGGACCGGGGCCGGATTGTCGCTTGCTTCGCGCGCCTGCCGATGGACCGTGCAGAAGCCGTCCGCCGTGCCTATCTCGAAGGCGAAACCTATGCTGAACTGGCGGCCCGCTTTGAGGTCCCGTTGAACACAATGCGAACCTGGCTGCGCCGCAGTCTACAAAAACTAAAGGAATGTCTGTCGGAATGAGTGATGCGCACGACATAGGGGATGGTGACGATCGCGTACTCGCGGCGGAATACGTCCTTGGGTTGATGCCCGCTGCTGACCGACGCGCCTTTGAAGATCGGTTGGGCGGGGATGCGGCCCTGCGCGCCGACGTTGCGGCCTGGGCTGAGGATTTTGTGTCCCTGACCGATGCGTTTCCCGAAGTCACGCCTCCCGCTGTGATCTGGCCCCGGATTGAGGCTGCGCTGGACACGCCGGTTCTGACCGCTCCGCGGCGGCGTCGCGGGATCGGAATTTTTGGCTATGCTTTGGGCGGCCTTGTGGCTGCGGGACTGGCCTGGGTCGTCATGACATCCGGCCTGATGACGCCTGCCGCGCCGGAATATCAGGCGCGGATCGCGGCCGAGGACAACGGCCTCGTGTTTGCAGCCGCCTATGACGTCGATACCGGCACTCTCGAATTGCAGCACCAGTCCGGCACGCATGCGCCGGGGCGATCGTTCGAATTCTGGCTGATCGCGGGCGATGCGGCCCCGGTCTCGGTCATGGTCTGGCCTGCGGGGGGGACGACCGAAGCAGTGATGCTGCCCGCCGATCTCGCGGCCCAACTGCCAAACGCCGTGCTGGCGATTTCGGATGAGCCGGAGGGCGGATCGCCAACGGGTCAGCCCACGGGTGAAGTTCTTGCCGTTGGTTCTGTTCAGTCGATCTGAGGTATTTCGACCGATACTGGGGCTAAGCCCTCTGGTATAGCGGCAGGGAGCGGAGCTTGGAGGCTGAGTGGCCGAGCGAAGTGCCTGCGGCCATTATGCGGTGGGTCTACTCGCGCTTTCCGCCACGACCGATCGCGCTTCCTCGCAACCTTTCAGGCATCGCAAATCAGGACAGCATGCCGTCGGCAGGACAGGCATTCATCAGGGCCCTCGCGGCTGGACCATCAAAGACTGTGAAATCCTGACGCACGATCAACTCGTCGCCGAGAAAGACCTCCATCGTCCAGGGGCCGGGCACAAGTTCGTAGTCGTATTCGAAATAGAAATATCGCGCGCTGACGGTGCCCCCGGTCACCAGCGATGGCCAGCTTTCGGATTCCAGATACCCTGGCCCGAAGGACGGATGGTGCGTCACCATCGTCACCATCTGTTCACCGATCGCGGGGTCCGTAACAAACTGTATGCCAAAAGCGACGCCGGGCAGGCCGGGAATTTGATCGCCCTGCACGTCGAATTCCAGTGTTCCGCCGCCGCGTCGCACTCTGCCGGCATTGGTGTCGGGGGCTTCGGACTCGCGGCCTTGCGGGATGAAATCGCAGATATAGCCGTACTCAAAGGATTCCACAGGGTGTTCGGTCTGCGTCGCTGCCCGGCTTTGCGTTGCCATCGAGGACAGGCCAAGGCAAAGCGCCCCGCCAAACAGGGCGAGGCGCAGTGTAGGATGGATCGATTCAGGCACGATCAGCCGATTGCGGCGGCTTTGACGTCTTCGTCGATATAGGGCAGGTACTGCTCGAAATTGTCAGAGAACATGCGCACCAGCTTCTGCGCCTGCGCGTCATAGGCGGCCTTGTCGGACCAGGTCGCGCGCGGATCGAGCAAGGTCGCATCGACGCCGGGTACCGTCACCGGCACTTCAAAGCCAAAGTTCGGGTCCTTGCGGAAGGTCGATTCATTCAGCGATCCGTCGAGCGCCGCGGTCAGCAGCGCGCGCGTCGCCTTGATCGGCATCCGCGTGCCGGTGCCATAGGAGCCGCCGGTCCAGCCGGTATTGACCAGCCAGCAGGTCGCGCCATGCTTGGCGATCTTTTCACGCAGCAGGTTGCCGTAGGCCTCGGGTCGGCGTGGCATGAAGGGCGCGCCGAAACAGGTCGAGAAGGTCGGCTCGGGTTCGACCACGCCACGTTCGGTGCCGGGCGTCTTGGAGGTGAAGCCCGACAGGAAATGATACATCGCCTGCGCCGGGGTCAACCGCGAGATCGGCGGCAGCACACCGTAGGCATCACAGGTCAGCAGGATGATATTCTTTGGGTGTCCGCCAAGCGCGGTGTCCGACGCGTTGGAGATATAGTCCAGCGGGTAGGCGCAGCGCATGTTCTCGGTGAGGGAGCTGTCCTCGAAATCCAGCTCGAAGGTTTCCTCGTCGTAGACCATGTTCTCGATCACGGTGCCGAACATTGAACAGGTCGCGTAGATTTCGGGTTCCGCCTCGGCGCTGAGGTTGATCGTCTTGGCGTAGCAGCCACCCTCGAAGTTGAACGTGCCGCGATCCGACCAACCGTGCTCGTCGTCGCCGATCAACGTTCGGTTCGGGTCGGCCGAAAGCGTGGTCTTGCCAGTGCCAGAGAGGCCAAAGAAGATTGCCGCGTCGACCGGATTGTCCTTGGCGTGGTTGGCCGAGCAATGCATCGGCATGACGCCCTTTTCCGGGAGCAGGTAGTTGAGCAGGGTAAAGACTGATTTCTTGTTCTCGCCAGCATATTCCGTGCCGCCAATCAGAATGATCTTTTTCTCGAAGTTCATCGCGATCACGGTCTCGGTGCGGCAGTCATGACGGGCAGGATCCGCCTTGAACGTCGGGCAGTTGATGACCGTGAAATCGGCGATGAAACCATCCAGCGCTTCCTGCTCGGGGCGCCGCAGAAGATGGCGGATGAACAGGTTGTGCCAGGCCAGTTCCGACACCATACGCACGTTGATCGCATAGGTCGGATCGGCGCCGCCGACGAGGTCCTGAACGTAGTAGGATTTGCCCTTCATATGGGCAGTCATGTCGGCGTAGAGCGCGTCGAACCCTTCGGGCGACATGGAGGCGTTGTTCTCCCACCAGATCGTATCGACCACATCGTCCGTCTTGACCACGTGCTTGTCCTTGGGAGAGCGGCCGGTAAACTTGCCCGTTGTCACGAGAAAGGCGCCACCTTTGCCGAGGCGACCCTCGCCGTTCTTCACGGCGGCCTCGACCAGCGCGGGCTCCATCAGGTTGTAATAGACATCTCCCAGCCCTTCGATCCCTTGATCTTCGAGGCGGAATTGGGGGTTCACCCGTCCAAATGTCATTTGCCAAGCTCCTGTCGCTACGCTGATGCGGTGGGTCCTCTCTGGTCCGGTCTCAATGAATTTGGACCGGCCAGGCCGCCGATAGCTGGCCTCTTAACATGCCGCTCGCAAAGATGAACAGGTCGCTTTGTTGCAGTTAGCGCCATCAATCGGCGTTTAACGCAACCAGCAGTGTGTCAACGTCCGTGTTCTGCAAGACGCCACCAGAAATTTAGACAATTCTAAGACATTTTCGCCACAATCTTGCCCTGAGGGCAGGGGCGATTCGCGTTTAGGGATTGAATGTAAAGGTTGAAATGGCGAATAGTTAGAAAAAACAGGCAATAACGCCGAGCAGCATAAGGAAATCAGCGATGTCTAAGATCGCCCTCGTCGACGACGACAGGAATATCCTGACGTCCGTCGCAATCACGCTCGAAGCCGAAGGCTTCGAGGTGGAAACCTACAACGATGGTCAGGCGGCACTGGACGCCTTTAACAAGAAACTGCCGGATATGGCCGTGCTCGACATAAAGATGCCGCGCATGGACGGGATGGATCTGCTTCAGCGGCTTCGTCAGAAAACCTCCATGCCAGTGATTTTCCTGACCTCCAAGGATGATGAGATCGACGAAGTTCTCGGCCTTCGAATGGGTGCCGACGACTATGTGAAGAAGCCGTTCAGCCAACGTTTGCTGGTCGAACGTATCCGTGCCCTGTTGCGTCGTCAGGATGCCATCGGCGGCGAAGTCATCCCCGAAACCGAAGAAACCAAGGTCATGGAGCGTGGGGAACTGCGGATGGACCCGCTGCGTCACGCGGTGGCGTGGAAGGGGATGGATGTGTCCCTGACCGTGACCGAGTTCCTGTTGTTGCAGGCCTTGGCGCAGCGTCCGGGCTTTGTGAAGTCGCGCGATCAACTGATGGACGTCGCCTATGACGATCAGGTCTATGTCGATGACCGTACGATCGACAGCCACATCAAGCGGTTGCGTAAGAAGATGCGCAGCGTCGATCCGGATTTCTCCGCGATTGAGACGCTGTATGGTATCGGGTACAGATACAACGAAGAGTGATGGCACTCGCTGAAAGGATCAGTTTGCGCAACGAGACGCCAGACACCAGCGGCGATGTGGTGCTTGGCGACGACTTTGTCGCGCCGAACGCCACAGTAGACGAAGAGCTGCGGGCGCGCCGGGAACGGCGCGGCCTGTTCTCGCTCAAGGCGTCGCCACTGACCCGCAAGATCATTATCTTCAACCTCATCGCGCTGAACGTGCTGGTCGCCGGGATCCTCTATCTGTCGGCCTCGCGCGACAGTCTCGTGACGCAACGCGCCGCCAGTTTGGTGAGCGAGGCGGAGCTGATCGCCGACGTATTCGAAGCCCAGTTGCCTGATGGTGTGACCGTCGATTTCTCTGCCGGTGAAGGGGTGAATGTCGCGCAAACGTTGGCCGGGCTGGATCTGCGCCGGGGGATCGACCTCTATATCTTTGACACCGGCGGCGATCTGGTTGGCCGAATGTCGGGCAATACCGACAACGCCTTGGTCAAGGCCGGCGACCCGGCCGAAGACAAGACGATCATCATCAATTTCCTGACCATGTTGTGGGACGGGATGACGTCAATCTTTTCCTCCGGCAAACGTGACCTGCCGCAGGTCCCAGTAGAGGATCAGGCGCGTGCCCTCGTCGCCGGTTCTCTCAACGGACAGACGCAGATCAGCATCGGGCGTGGCGATGCGGGCAGTTTCCTCGCCGTGGCCTCGCCTGTGATATACCAGGGTGTAACGGTCGGGACCGTTGCGCTGGCCTCTTCCGCCGGGCAGATTGACGCTGTGGTGCGCAACGAACGCGAGCGTGTGCTGGAGATGTTCGTGATCGCCACGCTGGTTTCGATCGGGCTGAGCCTCGTTCTCGCCTCGACGATCGCCAATCCGCTGGCCGATCTGGCCGCCGCTGCGGAGGTTGGTCGCGACAAGGATAGCAAGTCACGCTCGCCGGCGCGTGTCCGCATCCCCGACCTAACCGCCCGTCCTGACGAGATCGGGCGGCTTTCGGGCGCGTTGCGTGGCATGGTCGCGGCACTTTACGAGCGGATCGACGCAAATGAACAATTTGCCGCCGACGTGGCGCATGAGTTGAAGAACCCCCTCGCCTCGCTCCGCTCCGCCGTGGTGACGCTGCGCATGGCCAAGCGTGAGGATCAGCGGATCCAACTGCTGGATGTGATCGACCACGACGTGCGCCGGTTGGACCGGTTGGTGACGGATATTTCCAACGCCTCGCGGCTCGACAGCGAACTCGTGAAGGAAGAGCAGGAGCCCTTCGATCTGGTCAAAATGCTGAGAAACCTCAGTGAGTTTCTGGGTGAGCAAGCCTCTGATAAGGGCGTCGATTTCATTTCTGACCTGCCCGCGGACTCGATTGTGTTGCGCGGGCTGGAAGCTCGGCTGGCGCAGGTCTTTGTGAACCTGATCACCAATGCGACCAGTTTCTGCGAGGATGGCGACGCGATCCGTGTCTGGGCCCGGCGCCGCGAAAACAGGGTGCTGGTCGTGGTCGAGGACACCGGTCCGGGCATCCCGGACCAGTCGCTACAGAAGATTTTCAAGCGGTTCTATTCGCATCGCCCGGCAACTGATTTCGGCAATAACTCCGGTCTCGGGCTCGCGATATCCAAACAAATCGTCGAAGCGCACGGCGGCGTCATCTGGGCTGAGAATATCCGCCCGACGGACGCCGACATCACCTCGGACCCGCTGGGCGCGCGGTTCGTCGTGGGTCTGCCGATCTAGGGGCGGGGTCGGGATGGCACACCCTCCCGAGACGCTCACCCTGCACGCCAGCGCGGTCGCCATTGGCGAGGCGGCGGTGCTGTTCGAGGGCAGCTCCGGCAGCGGTAAATCCGGGCTTGCCCTGACGCTAATGGCGCTTGGGGCGAGCTTGGTGGCGGATGACCGTGTGGTGCTGCGTCGCTCGGACGACCTCCTCCTCGCCTCGCCGCCGCAGGCTATTGCGGGTCGAATCGAGGCGCGCGGTGTCGGAATCCTCGGCGCGGCGCATGTTATGGATGTGCCCGTCGCCCTGATCGTCGATCTCGACGCGCCAGAGGTCAAGAGGTTGCCGCCACGTCGTAGCCGATCCATGCTGGGGCTCGACATCCCGGTGCTTCACAATATCGGGACTGCATATTTTGCTCCGGCGATTATTCAGTATCTTAAGGGCGGGCGCCATGCCTGAGCCAAAGTGACGTATATGACCAACGAGAGCCAACAGATCGAAAAACCGACCGCGAGCCGCCGCGTGCTCGTCACTGGACCATCCGGTGCCGGGCGCACGACGGCGATCCGTGCACTGGAGGACCTTGGTTATGAGGCGATCGACAACCTGCCGTTGTCACTGACGCCGCTACTGCTTGGTGCCTCGTCGGTCGATCGGCCGATGGCGTTGGGCATTGATGCGCGAAACCGCGATTTTTCGACGGCCGCCCTGATCGAGATGATCGACACATGGGGCGCGGACCGTAATCGCCCGCTTGAGGTCCTTTACCTCGATTGCAGCCCCGACGTCCTGATGAACCGCTTTTCCGAAACGCGGCGACGTCACCCAATGGCCCCGGCCGAGACCCCGCGGGACGGTATCGTGCGGGAATTCGATCTGCTGGAGGCGGTGCGCGCCCGCGCCGACATGCTGATCGACACGACCGAGATGTCGCCCCACGATCTGCGCGCTGAGATAGAGCGCTTGTTCGCAACCGTCGCCCAGCGCGCTCTGGCTGTGTCGGTCCATAGTTTCAGCTACAAGCGGGGCTTGCCGCGCGGGCTGGATATGGTCTTTGACACGCGCTTTCTTAACAACCCTTACTGGGATGGCAAATTGCGCGGCTTCAGCGGTCTGGACAAGGCTGTGCAAGACTATGTCGCCGCCGACCCGCGGTTTGACGGGTTCTTTCAGCGGATCGTGGAATTGATGCTGATGCTGCTGCCTGCCTATGTGGAGGAGGGCAAAAGCTATCTGGCTATCGGGTTCGGATGTACCGGGGGGCAACACCGCTCGGTCACTATGACCGAACGGGTGGCGATGGCCCTTGCAGAAGGCGGCTGGCAAGTGTCAATTAGGCACCGAGAGCTTGAGCGCCGCAGTGCGGCGAGGGCCTGAGGGATGGGAATGAATGATTTGACTGCCATTCGGGCGGACACGCATCAGGAAGGACATCTGCCTGTGATTGGGATCGTAATCGTGGCACATGGTGGATTGGCGCGGGAATACCTCTTGGCGGTCGAACACGTTGTCGGGACCCAGGAAGGTATCCGCACCGTCGCGATTGATGCCAACCACGATCGCGCCAGCAAGCAGGCGGAAATCTGTGACGCGGCGAACAGTGTCGATCAGGGTGGTGGAGTCGTGGTCGTGGTGGACATGTTCGGCGGCTCACCCTCCAACCTGTCGATGATGGCGTGCCGCCCCGATGATCGCCGGATCCTATACGGCGCGAACCTGCCTTTGCTGATCAAGCTTGCCAAATGCCGCCAGAAACCTTTGGGCGATGCAGTGCGTGCCGCGACGGAAGCCGGGCGCAAATATATTGACAGCCAGAACGTCAGTACGGCCTGATCCCACTATGACCCAGACAGTGACCCGCACGCATAAGATCGTGAATGTAAAAGGGCTGCATGCCCGTGCCTCCGCCAAACTGGTCGAGGTTGTCGAAGGATTCGACGCCCGCGCCGAGATCAGCCGCGATGGGCTGAGCGCCGGCGGAGACAGCATCATGGGGCTTTTGATGTTGGCAGCCTCCAACGGAAGCACTATTGAGGTCGAAACCTCGGGACCAGATGCGGAAGCCTTGGCCGACGCGCTTCAGTCGTTGGTTGCAGATCGGTTTGGCGAAGACATGTGATCGAAGGGGCCGGGCCCCGCGACAGGAAGGCTGGGGGACGACCCTTGGTGAATACCACGCAGAACCAAAGCAAACCCGCACGGCGCGCGGGATCCCCCGCTGACGCCGAAGCCGCGGCGATTTCCTTTACCAAATATGATCGCGAGTCCCTGACTTATTCGACCTCTTTCGAGGATCCCTGGCGACGTAATGTGATCCGCGTGATCGAGTGGATGACCGGCAAGATCTCCATCATCCGCATGATCCGAAAGTTCGAGAAGCAGGGTGCGCCGCAGGGACAGGCGTTCTGGCGGGCGACGCTGGATGTCATGGGCATCGACTTGATGACGCCAGCCGAGCAATTGCAGCGCATTCCGACCCAAGGGCCGGTCGTCGTGGTAGCAAACCACCCTCACGGCATGGTCGATGGCATGATCCTCGCCGATCTGATCGGGCGGGTGCGCAACGACTACAAGATCCTGACGCGTCAATTGCTGACCGGCATAGACGAAGTCGCTTCAAGCTACATGATTCCGGTGCCCTTTCCGCATGACGCAGACGCGCAGCGAAAATCGGTCGAGATGCGCGCAAAGGCGATGGCCCATTTGAAGGAAGGCGGGCTTGTCACGCTGTTCCCCTCCGGTGTGGTTGCGGCGTCCGACTCCATGTTCGGCCCGGCGATCGAGGCTGAGTGGAACGTCTTTACCGCGCAATTGATCCGCCGCTCCGGTGCACGGGTGGTGCCGATCTTTTTTCCCGGTTCGAACAGTCGCTGGTACCAGATGGCCAATCGGGTCAGTCCCATCCTGCGGCAGGCAATGTTGCTGCATGAGATCGTGCATAGCTGCAATCGTCCCCAATCACCGATTGTCGGGGCGCCGCTGAGCGATGATCAGATGGCCTCCCTCAGCACCGATCCTCGCGGGTTCATGGCCTGGCTGCGCGATCATACGCTGGCCCTGGGACAGACCCGACCGGCCTAAGTTCCGCGGATCGCCCGGAACAGCGTCGATGCCAGCCAGCCTGCGAGGATCGCGATGGAAAGCGACAGGATGCCATAGCTCAACGGGTTTTCCCGTGAGAGCACATAGAGCCAGCGTTCCAACCCGACCTTGCGCACGTCGATCGCAGTGTCAAAGCGCGAGACGACATGCCCTTCTCGCATCAGGAACACGCGCGCATCATAGCTGCCCTCGGTCAGGTTTGAGGGCAGGGTTATCCGGGTCCTGAACAGCGTTTGTTGGTCCAGTTGCACGGCGTTCTCAAGGCTTTGGTAGGCCCCGCTTTCGGCCCGAATGCGCAAGAGCGCTTCGATGTAATCGGCAGGGTTTTCGGTCATCGAGGCTGCGCCGACCGTCCGGATCGCACGCGGAACGGTGATTGAATGGCGTAAATCCTCGGTGCTGCGAAGAATATCTTTCAGGGGTCCGGTCGTGGCTACGGCGTAAAAACTGGGGGCGGCCTGAATGTCCACGGTTTCGACGTTGACCCAGATGCCCAGGCGGCGATCCTTGAGGTGCATTGTCAGCGGCTCTGCCGGGCCCGCGAGGGTTACGATGACGTCGAGCGGCGGCTCGGTTATGGGGCTCTCACGCTTGACCGCGCCAAAGACCAGCAGTTCGGAGCCATTGAAATCCGCTGTGATATGCACCCGGTCCTGACTGAGGCCGAGCACGACTTCTTCCTGCGCCGCCAAACGTGTCGCCAGGAAGAGAAATATCGCGATCCAGCGTTTCATGAGCTTGTCGCGATCTCGAACATTTCGTCCGGCGGAAGCAACAGATCAAAGGCGAGTTTTCCGCAAACGGCCAGGACCAGGATTGCCAGCAAGATGCGCAGCTGCTCTGCGTTTAGCTTTGCGCCGATGCTGGTGCCGAATTGCGCCCCGATGACACCGCCGAGCAACAGCACCACCGCCAGCGGCATATCGACGGTCTGGTTGGTGACCGCGTGCAGCAGGGTGGTAAAGGCGGTGACGAATATGATCTGAAACAGCGAGGTCCCGATCACGACCTTGGTGGGCATGTTGAGCAGGTAGATCATCGCCGGGACCATGATGAATCCGCCGCCGACCCCCATGATCGCCGCCAACACGCCAACGGCCATGCCAACGAGGATCGGCGGGATGACCGAAATATAAAGCCCTGAGGTGCGAAACCGCATCTTGAAGGGCAGGGCGTAGATCCAGCCCCTCTGACGCCGCTTCTTGACGGATCCGGCTGTACCCGGCTTGCGCTTGCTCTTGCGTAGGGCGCGCAGGCTTTCGACGAACATCAACATGCCTACCGTGCCGAGGAAGATCACGTAGCACAGGTTGACCAACAGATCGACTTGTCCCTGACTGCGGAGATAGTTGAAAACGACGATGCCTATCGCCGACCCAATGAGACCCCCGACCAGCAAAACGCTGCCCATCTTCAGATCGACGGTCTTGCGCCTGAGATGGGCCAAAACAGCTGAAATCGACGAGGCCACGATCTGATTGGCCGAGGTCGCCACAGCCACGGCGGGCGGTATGCCGACAAAGAACAGCAGTGGCGTGATGAGAAATCCGCCACCGACCCCGAACATGCCCGAGAGGATCCCGACGAGCCCGCCGATCCCGAACAACAGGAATATGTTCACCGAGACTTCGGCTATGGGCAGGTAGATTTGCATGCGCATTCCTAAGCCGCGATGAAACACTGGCGCAAGTTGCTGGTGACGATTTTTATCAGCGCTCTTTCACATAGGGTTGACCGCCCGCGCGCGGCGGGATCGCCTTGCCGACAAAGCCAGCCAGAATGATCACGGTCAGGATATAGGGCAGGGCGTCCAGCAACTGTACCTGGACCTTGATGCCGATGGCCGTCTGAATCAGGTCGGGACGCAGCGCGATGGCCTGCAGAAACCCGAAGAGCATCGTGGAATAGAGCGCGTACCAGGGCCGCCACTTGGCGAAAATCAGTGCCGCCAGAGCGATGAAGCCGCGCCCGGCGGACATATCCTTGACAAAGCCCGCCTGTAGCGCAGTGGCGAGGTAGGCGCCCGCCACACCGCAGAGGATCCCGCAGATCCCGATTGCGGCGTAGCGCATCCCGACAACCGAAACGCCGGCGGTATCCACGGCGGCAGGGTTTTCGCCGACGGCACGCAGGCGCAACCCAAAGCGCGTGCGGAACAGGATAAACCACGTCAGCGGCACCATCAGGAAGGCGACGTAGACCAGGATCGTATGCCCCGAGATCAACTCGTAGTAGATCGGTCCAAGCAGGGGGACATCGCGCAGGCTTTCCGCGAAGGGCAGGGTGACAGGGCCAAAGCGTCCGTCCCCCGTCAGAGACGGTGTGCGCCCACCTTGCCGGAACCAGTCCTGCGCAATCAGCACGGTCATGCCCGCGGCAAGGAAGTTGATCGCCACGCCAGAAATCAGCTGGTTACCGCGGAAGGTGATGGAAGCGACCCCGTGCAGCGCCGAGAGGGCCATGGAGCTGGCGATCCCCGCCAGTAACCCGACCCAGACGGACCCTGTGAGATAGGCCGCCGCCGCCGAAAAGAACGCTGCGATCAGCATCTTGCCTTCCAGCCCGATGTCGAAGATGCCCGCGCGTTCAGAAAACAGCCCCGCGAGACAGGCTAGCAACAATGGGGTGGCCAGTCGGACGGTGGAGTCGAGAACCTGAAGGATGGTGAGGAAATCCATGGCTCAGCTCCGGCAGGTCGCGAGGTTGAATACGATGAAGGGCAGGTGCGCCAGCATGCTCAGCCCTCCGACTTTCTGAGGGCGAGGAACAACCGCTCCAGCGGCATCCGCACCATGTTGTCGAGCGCCCCGGTGAAGAGGATCACCAGCGCTTGGATGACCACGATCAATTCGCGAGG
Organism: Pseudooceanicola sp.; assembly: GCA_002709085.1. Taxonomy (GTDB): domain Bacteria; phylum Pseudomonadota; class Alphaproteobacteria; order Rhodobacterales; family Rhodobacteraceae; genus Pseudooceanicola. The sequence continues at coordinate 59,847 of PAPR01000048.1, forward strand.
GATGTTTGTCCAGAGCGCCAGTTCGGCGCCACCCTGATAGAGGAACCCAAAGAGCATGGCCGCGACAAAGACGCCGAACGGATGATTGCGCCCCATCAGGGCCACCGCGATCCCGATGAAGCCCGCTCCTTCGGTCATGTTGAGGATCAGCCGCTCGGCCTCGCCCTGCGTGGTGTTGACCGCCATCATGCCCGCCAGCGCACCCGAGATCAGCATGGAGATCACGATGATCTTGGTCCCGTTGATCCCGGCATAGCACGCGCCGGTCTCGGAATAGCCAAAGGCGCGAATTTCGTACCCGAGACGGCTGCGCCAGATCAACAGCCAGACGAGTACGCAGGCGATGACGGCGAGGAAGAAGCTGACATTTGCCGGTGCGCCCCGGAACAGCGGGGTGGTGGCCGTGGCGAACATATCCTGAAATGTCGGTAGATGCGTCGGTTCGGGAAACTTGGCCGTGGCCGGGTCCATCGCGCCGACAGGGCGCAGGATATTGACCAGCACGTAGTTCAGTAGCGCAGCGGCGATGAAGTTGAACATGATCGTCGTGATGACGATGTGGCTACCGCGTTTCGCCTGCAGATAGGCCGGGATCAACGCCCAGGCCGCGCCGAACAGCGCCGCCCCGATGGAGGAGCCGAGGATCGCCAGCGACCAATGCGGCCAGGGGATGTATAAGCAGACCAGCGCCACGCCGAGCCCGCCGATCATCGCCTGACCTTCCCCCCCGATGTTGAACATGCGCGCATGAAAGGCCACCGCGACGGCCAGCCCGGTAAAGATGAAGTTCGTCGCGTAATAAAGCGTGTAGCCCCAGCCGGCCGAACGCATCAGCGCGCCTTCGACCATCAGCTTGAACGCCTCGACCGGGCTTTCCCCGATGGCGAGGATGACGAGCGCGGACAGGAAGGCCGCCAGCAGCAGGGAGATCAAGGGGATCAGGACCACATCGGCCCATGCGGGCATCTTATCCATGCTTGGGCCTCTCTCCGTGTTCGACCGCGGCGAGGTTTTCCTCGACCGCCTGCCAGTCGGGCTTGTCCGGCGCTTCGGAAATACCGGCCATCATCAAGCCCAGTTCGCGCTCGTCAGCTACAGCCGGATCGCGTTCGCCCATGAGCTGCCCGTCGAACATCACCGCAATGCGGTCCGAGAGGGAGCGGACCTCGTCCAGCTCGACCGAGACCAGAAGGATCGCCTTGCCCTCATCGCGCAGGCGGATGATCTCCTGATGGATGAATTCGATGGCCCCGATATCGACGCCGCGCGTCGGCTGCCCGATCAGCAGCAGGTCAGGGTTCTTTTCGATCTCGCGCGCCAGAACGATTTTTTGTTGGTTCCCGCCCGAGAAATTCTTGGCCCTGAGGGTGGGAATGGGCGGGCGGACGTCAAAACGCTCCATCTTGGCGGCGGATTCCGAGACGATGGCGGCATTGTTCATCAACGGCCCGGCGGACCATTCAGGGTCTCTGTGATAGCCAAAGACCATGTTTTCCCAAGCGGTGAAATCGAGGATCAGACCTTCGTCATGGCGATCTTCGGGCACGTGACCGATGCCGCGCGCACGGCGGGACTGCCCGTTGGACCGGTTGCCGGTCAGGTCGATCTGATCGCCGTTCATCATGATCGTGCCGGTGCCCGGACGCATGCCGCCCAGAACCTCCAGCAGTTCCGACTGGCCATTCCCTGCGACCCCGGCAATGCCGTAGATTTCCCCGGCCCGGACCTCAAAGCTGATGCCCTTGACCCGCTCGACACCGGAGGAATCCATGACCTGCAAATCCTTGACCGACAGGACAACATCACCGGGATTGGCCGGTTTCTTGTCGACGCGCAGCAGGACCTTGCGGCCCACCATCAACTCGGCGAGTTGCTCTGCACTGGTTTCGGCGGTCTTGACGGTGGCGGTCATCTCGCCGCGCCGCATGACCGACACGGTGTCGGTATATTCCATGATTTCCCGCAACTTGTGCGTGATCAGGATGATGGTTTTGCCCTCTTTGCGCAGGTTGTCGAGGATGCGGAACAGGTGGTCGGCCTCGGCGGGCGTGAGAACGCCGGTCGGTTCGTCGAGGATCAGGATATCGGCCTGACGATAGAGCGCCTTGAGGATCTCGACTCGCTGTTGATGACCGACCGACAGATCCTGCACCAATGCGTCTGGATCGACGTTCAATTCGTACTCTTCGGCCAGTTTCTTCAGCGACTTTCGCGCCTTGGCGATTGAGGGGCGCAGCAAGGCGCCGTCCTCCGCCCCCAGGATCACGTTCTCAACGACGGTGAAATTCTCCACTAGCTTGAAATGCTGGAACACCATGCCGATCCCGGCGGCGATGGCGGCCTGACTGTCGGGAATTTCGGTCTTGGTCCCGTTGATAAAGACCTCGCCCTTGTCGGCCTTGTAAAACCCGTAGAGGATCGACATCAGCGTCGATTTGCCTGCCCCGTTTTCGCCGATGATGCCGTGGATCGTCCCCGGCATGACGCGGATCGAGATGTCCTTGTTCGCCTGAACCGGGCCGAAGGCTTTGGAGATGCCCTTCAGTTCAATTGCGGGCGCGGGTCCGGTCATCGCTGGCCTCTTTGTCGCTGGCCTTCGCCAGATTGGCATAGGCCGCACCCCGAAGGGGGCGGCCCGATCGCATGTCTTAAGGTCTCAAAAGTCCAGCGCGGGACAGGTGTTGTCGGACATGTAGTCATGCACCGTCAGCTCACCGGAGCCGATCTCTTCCTTGGCCTTTTCCACCGCCGCCTTCATCTCGTCCGAGACGAGGGAGGCGTTGTCGTCATCCAGCGCGTAGTCGATGCCGCCATTGGCGATGCCCATGACATTGATGCCGGTTTCCAGATCAGTGCCCGAACTCATCGCGTCGTAGACCGCGTTGTCGACCCGTTTGAGCATCGACGTCAGGACCTGGCCCGGATGCATGTAGTTCTGGTTGCTGTCCACGCCGATCGACAGGATGTCCTCATCGGCAGCCGTTTGCAGCACGCCGACCCCGGTGCCACCGGCAGCCGCATAGACAACGTCAGCGCCTTGGGAAATCTGCGCCTTGGTCAACTCGGACCCCTTCACCGGATCGTTCCAGGCGGCGGGGGTGGTGCCAGTCATATTGGCGACGATCTTGGCGTCAGGGTTCACCGCCTGCACGCCCTGGGCATAGCCGCAGGCAAATTTGCGGATCAGCGGAATGTCCATGCCGCCGATAAAGCCGACGGTGTCGGTTTCCGACGCCATCGCCGCCATCATGCCCACCAGGTAGGAGCCTTCGTGTTCATTGAAGACGACCGAGCGCACATTGGGGGCGTCCACCACCATATCAATCAGCGCAAACTTCGTATCGGGGTAATCCGGCGCGACCTCGGAGAGCACGTTGCCAAAGGCAAAGCCGGTCATGATGATCGGATTGTTCCCATTGTCGGCAAAGCGGCGCAGGGCCTGTTCGCGCTGTGCCTCGGACTGCAGCTCGATTTCGCGGAAGGAGTTGCCGGTTTCCTCAGCCCAACGGCTTGCACCGGTAAAGGCGGCTTCGTTAAACGATTTGTCGAACTTGCCGCCCAGATCGAAGATCAGAGCAGGTTCGGCCAGCGAAGCGCCTGCGCTCAGCGCGAGGACGGCGGCAGCGCCGAGGAATTTGGTCATCAGTGTCATGGTGTTCTCCCAGTTGGCAGGGGACAAATATCTCCGTCCGGCAGACGGCGGATCGGTGTTGATCACTCGGGATTAAGGCCGCGCCCCAGTCACGGGTCAAGGGTGAATCCAGCTTTAAGCTCGCGCAAAGCCTGAATATTGGATCACGTCACGTCAAGCGTTTGCTGAGAATTTGAGCATCAATCCGAGCATTGTCCGGCCCTTGATAATAACCGCGCCGTTGCCCTGCGATGACCCAGCCGTTTGCCTTGTAAAGCGCCATCGCCGGCGCGTTGGTGGCGGCCACTTCGAGAAACGCGACGTCTGCCGCGCGGCGCCGGGCCGCCTCATCAAAGGCGGCGAGGCACCGCTGGCCCAATCCGGCGCGGCGATGATCGGGGTGGGTCGCGATGGTCAGTAACTCGGCCTCTCCGGCTATGGCGCGCCCGAGGGCAAACGCCGAGCGTTGGGTAACCAGGAAGACATGCGGTGACGCGAGGAATGCGCCGAATTCGTTCTCGCTCCAGGGTCTGGGCCAGCTAAAGGTGGCGGCGTGCAGGGCTGCAAGCTCTGCCGGGGTCACGCCACGATCTCTGGCGGGGCGTCACGGGGCGGGGCGGCGTCCGCGGGACGTAGATACAAAGGTGCGGGGGGTGCACAGGTGGCGGGGTCGACCCGTGCGGCAAGCCGCGCGATTGTGATCGCCAGCTCGACCGGGGGGGGCGGCAGCTTGACTTCGGGGGCTGCATCCGCCGCGATGGCTTCCGGCTCGGACGCGCCGGGCCGCAGCAGGTGAAGCGTGCCGCGAGGGGCCGGAACAGCCGCTGCCGCGCCGGGCCAAAGGAGGCGAATGACCTCAAAGGTCGAGACGCCGATCGCAGGAATGTCACGGGACAGCGACAACCCACGGGCGGCGGCGACGGCGATACGGGTGCCGGTAAAATTGCCGGGGCCAGTGCCGACACCGATGCGCGTCATGTCGCTAAGCGGTCGGCCCGCCTTGTCGAGAACCGCCTGCAGCAGCGGGAACAGCCGTTCCGCCTGGCCGCGTGTCATTTCTTCGGCCTGTGCGGCCAGAACCTCGTCACCGTCGAGGACGGCAGCGGCGCAATGACCGGCCGAGGTATCAAAGGCGAGGATCAGGGCCATGTGTCAGGATGGCTCTTTTCGGTCAGGCTGAAAGGAACGGCTTCCATCCTCGGGACGAGACGCAGAGTGCCGTCAGACGGCAACCGGACGCACCTCTGTCACCTCGGGAATGTAGTGGCGCAACAGGTTCTCGATCCCCATCTTCAGGGTCAGAGTGGAGGACGGGCAGCCCGCGCAGGCCCCCTGCATATGCAGATAGACGACGCCGCGATCAAAACCGTGAAAGGTAATATCGCCCCCGTCCTGCGCCACTGCCGGACGCACCCGCGTGTCGAGCAATTCCTTGATCTGGCCGACGATTTCGCCGTCCTCGCCAGTATGTTCCGCATGACCGGATGCCGGTTGATCACCAGATTCCATGACCGGCTGGCCGGACTGGAAATGCTCCATGATGGCGCCGAGCAGGGCGGGCTTTATGTGATCCCACTGCACCGCGTCGGCCTTGGTCACGGTGACGAAATCGGTACCGAAAAAGACCCCCGAGACACCATCGACCGCAAAGATGCGGGCGGCGAGAGGCGATTTTTCGGCTGTGTCGGCCGTGGGGAAGTCCGCGGTGCCCGCCTCCAGCACGGTTTGACCGGGCAGGAACTTCAGTGTCGCCGGGTTCGGCGTGGATTCTGTCTGAATGAACATCTGCGGCTCCCTCGTTGGTCAGGTTACTGATATGCGCCTCGCGGTGCGGAGAGTCAAGATTTAGAACGGTTCTAATTGGTCGGTGATGTCGCGCCGGCGGCTGGCGAAACGGTTCGGAGCAACCGCAGCGGCGGGTCCGTTCCTTGGTGATGGCGACCGGTCGCCCGTGTCCACGCCCATGCCCAAGACGTGCGATCCGGGGTGTTACGTGATCGCTTCCAGCTTTTCCTTGGACAGGTCGCCGGGAACGATGGTGATCGGGACCGGCAGCGAGCTGGAGGCGCGCACCAATTGGCTGACCAGCGGACCCGGGCCGCCCTTTTCGCTGCCTGCGCCCAAGACCAGAACGCCGATCTCCGGGTCGTCCTTGATCTGAGCGAGGATTTCGGTCACCGCAGCCCCTTCCCGGATCACCAACTCGGGATCGAGTCCCTGGCGGTCCCGCATCCATTTCGCGAAGACCTCGTAATGGACCACAATCCGCTCACGCGCTTCTTCGCGCATGATGTCGGCGACGCCGATCCAGTGTTGAAATTCCTCGGGCGGAATGATCGACAGGATCGCCACGCCGCCGCCGGTTTTGGCGGCCCGCATGGCGGCGAACCGCATGGCGTTCAGGCATTCGCGGCTGTCATCGAGAATGACGAGAAATTTACGCATTGCACACTCCTGTTCGTCGGAAATTATGGCGGATGGGGATGGGCACGTCCATTGTCGAAATAAATTGCCTGAGGTCGGACAAGATTGTTCGGTTGACGTCAGTGGCGCGACCGGGCTAACGGCTGGCACGCACGGAAGGCCGGATGGCCGCGGGCCTCGGCCCGAGGAAAGTCCGGACTCCACAAGGTAACGGTGCCGGGTAACGCCCGGCGGGGGCAACCCCAGGGAAAGCGCCACAGAGAACAGACCGCCACGCTTGCGTGGTCAGGGTGAAACGGTGCGGTAAGAGCGCACCGCGGGACGGGCAACCGGACCGGCAAGGCAAGCCCCACCGGGAGCAATGCCGAATAGGAACCTCGCGCGGGTCCGGTCCCCTTCGGGGCGATACCGCCGCAGGGCCACCTTGGCCCGGAGGTTCGGGTTGGCAGCTAGAGGCGCCGGGGTAATCCGGCGTTTAGAGGAATGGTCATCGAACCGGCGCAAGTCGGGGAACAGAATCCGGCTTACAGGCCTTCCGTGCGTATACTGCAATGTTTCGCAATCCGGCCCTCGGCGGCGTGGGTACCACCGCCGCCTCGGCTAATTGTCCTTATACCGCGATATACGGCGATGCGATGGCGTTTTGCGTCGGGTTGGGTGTTGACTCAGGGTGGCGTCTAGGTAAAAGGCAGCTTCAAGATATTTCGCGGGCGCGGTGCGTCCGGTGCAGGAGACTGAAAATGGCGAAGCCGACGACCATCAAAATCCGTTTGAACTCGACCGCGGGCACGGGCCATTTCTACGTGACCAAAAAGAACGCGCGTACCATGACCGAAAAGATGGCGGTCCGTAAATACGACCCCGTGGTGCGGAAGCATGTCGAGTACAAGGAAGGCAAGATCAAGTAAGATCAAAACCCTTCAGACAGACATGAAAGGCCGCGCCGCAGAGCGCGGCCTTTTCATTTTGCCGGTCCGCCTCTGCCTCAGCCACCAGATCGCAGTGACGAGGACCGACCGATGCTTATCCCCCACGAACGCCAATTACCGCCGCCGAATGCCGGAGCGATGGATACAGCCCTGCGCCCGGCGATGCCTGCGGATACCGAAGCGGTCGGCCGGATGCTTGCGCGATCCTACCGCGCCCTGCTGGCCGATGACTACGAACCGGCCTTGCTGCGTGAGGCGCTGCCGCTGATTTCCGTCGCGCGCCCCGGCCTGATTAGTTGTGGCACCTATTACCTGATCGAACAGGAGGACCGCGTTTTGGCCGCTGGCGGTTGGACGGACGTATCGCCCCACGGGGCGCCGGGCCGCGCCGGTGTGGGGCATCTGCGTCATCTCGCAACGGATCCATTGGTTGCGCGTTGCGGGTATGGCTCGCGCCTATTGGGCCAGGTGATCCAATCGGCGCGGGCCGCCGGGATCACCGATCTCAGGTGTCAAAGCACGCTGACAGCCGTGCCGTTTCATGCCGCACACGGGTTCACGGTTGTGGGTGAGATCGACGTACGCCTTCCGACGGGCGTGCTGTTCCCGGCGGTTCAGATGCGTTGGTTGGACGACGGCGATTGAGGGCGCCCCAGACCTCATAGAGAATAGCAGCCCCGTAACGAAAAAGGGCCGGTCACACGGACCGGCCCTTTTTGAGTTGGTGCCTGGCTGTTTACTCGCGGTTGCCCATGAGTTGCAGCAGGAACATGAACATGTTGATGAAGTCGAGGTAGAGGTTCAGCGCGCCCATGATGGCCGCCTTGCCCAACCATTCGCTGTCACCGTTGTGCGCGTGCTGGAGGTAGGTCGTCTTGATCTTTTGCGTGTCATAGGCGGTCAGCCCGGCAAAGATCAGCACGCCGATGATCGTGATCGCGAATTGCAGCGCCGAGGAGGCGATGAACATGTTGATGATCATCGCGACGACCAGCCCGATCACGCCCATGATCAGGAAGGAGCCCATGCCGGACAGGTCCTTTTTGGTCACGTAGCCATAAAGCGACAGACCCGCAAATGCGATTGAGGTGACGAGGAAGACCTGCGCGATGGAAAAGCCGGTGAAGGCGACAAAGATCCACGACAGCGACAGGCCCATCACAGCCGCGAAGGCGTAAAAGAACAGTTGCGCGCTGGCTGCCGAGAGCTTGTTGATCATTGCGCTGAAGGCAAAGACCATGATCAGCGGGGCGAACATGACGATCCAGCCCAGAATGTTGGGCTGCAATGTCGCGGGGTCACGGAAGATCGAGAGCAAGGCCGGGCTGGTCCCGACGGCCCAGGCCACCAGGAATGTCAGCGCCATGCCTACGGACATGGTGCCGTAAACCTTGTTCATATGGGCGCGAAGCCCTGCGTCGATGGCCGCCGACCGGGTGCCGGCCGTCGCGCGCATCGTGTTAAAGTCAGCCATTGAAGCCTCCGATAGATTGAACCCTGTCCCGAAAGGGACGCTCGGGTCCAATATTGGCTAGCTTGGCGGTCTTTTCAAGATGGCGCAGTGGCCGGATAAGTCAGAAAAATTACTTTAGCCAGTTGCTGGGAACATCCCAGACCGGTCGGGCGGCTTCGCGGCGGGCTTGAGCCTCGGTCACGCCGATATCTTCCAGGGCGCGATCATCCAGGTCGGCCAGCGCCTGACGCGACCGGCCCAGCGCGAGAAGAGAGAAGGTCGCGCCGATCAGTGAGAGGGGGCGTGATGAGGTGATGGCGATGCGTTGAGACAGGGTCGACATGAGAGGTGCCTTTCGATTCGGTGATGCTAAATGCCCGTGTTGATGATATATGTTGATGTATATGGCTGACTGTGTTCATTATTGGAAATGAATGTTTCTGACGACTTGCATCACAGGATTTGATGAATGAGAAATCTCGACATGACCGCCCTTCGGAGCTTTGTGGCCGTTGCAGATCACGGAGGTGTGACGCGCGCCGCCGGTGTGCTGAATTTCACGCAATCTGCGGTGTCCATGCAGCTGAAACGACTGGAGGAGATGCTCGACGTGGTGCTTTTGAACCGCTCCAACCGCAAGATCGCGCTGACCGCGAGTGGCGAGCAGTTGCTGGGCTACGCTCGTCGGATCATAGACATGAATGACGAGGCGATGTCGCGGCTGACCAGTGAGATCTTTGAGGGCGAGATCGTCATCGGTGTTCCGCACGACATTGTTTATCCCGTGATCCCCCGTGTCCTGCAACGGTTCAACGCCGAATTTCCGAGGATGAAGGTTCAACTGGTCTCGGCCTATACATCCAAGCTGAAAGCGGATTTCAATCGCGGGATGGCGGATGTCATCCTGACCACCGAGGCGTCTCCGGATGCGGAGGGCGAGGTGCTGGATATCCGCCGCATGTGCTGGGTCGGCGCGCCGGGGGGCACGGCGTTCCGTCAGCGGCCCCTGCGCTTTGCCTCTGCGCGCACCTGTATTTTCCGGGGCGATGTAATCCGGGCGATGGAGGCCGAAGGTATCGATTGGGAAAATGCGGTCGAGACCGAGCAGGACCGCACCGTTGAAGCGACCATTTCCGCCGACCTCGCCATCGGCGCGATGATCGAGGGGACGGAGCCTGCGCAATTAACCCAGATCGAACACCACGGTGAATTGCCTAAGCTGGGGATGCAGAAGATCTGCATGTATGCGCAGGATCGCGGGGCCGGGCAGGTGCTGGAACGGCTGACCGGGATGTTGCGGGCCAGTTATACCGGTGGCGAAGCGCTGGGCCGCACCGCACACCAGACATCCGATCTGGTTACAGCGTAATCACCACCTTGCCGGTCGAGGCTCTGGTCTTCAGCAGATCCAGCCCCTCCTGCGCGCGCTCCAGTGGCAGGACGTGGCTGATATGGGGCTTAATTCGGCCCTCGGCGGCCCATCTGAACAGAGTCGTGAGACTCTGCGTCACGATTTCGGGGCGGAACTTCAGGTAACCGCCCCAGTAAAATCCGAGCACATCGATATTCTTGACCAGCAGATGGTTGGCGGGGATCTGCGGCACGTCGCCGGAGGCATGTCCGATCACGAGGATGCGCCCCTCGGGTTTCATCGCGCGGAAGGCGGCGCGGAAGAGATCTCCGCCAACCGCGTCGTAGACCACATCTGCACTGCCGAGCGCGCGGATTTGATCGCGCAGGTCGGGTGCATCGGCGTCGATCAGGTGATCCGCCCCGGCAGCACCGGCGATGGCGAGCTTGTCCTCGCCGCGCGCAACCGCGATAACTGTCGCCCCCATCAGATGGCCCAGTTCCACGGCCGTCAGTCCGACGCCCCCGGCAGCGCCCAGCACGACGAGGGTTTCGCCGGGTTTGAGACGGGCCTTGTGTTCCAGCGCGACGTGACTGGTGCCGTAGGCGATTTGCAGCGCGGCGGCTGTCTCGAAATCGACCGGGTCAGGCAACACGACCGCGCGATCAGCCGGATAAACGCCGAGGTCCGCCAACCCGCCCGATCCGCCGAAGACGGCGACGCGGGTTCCGGGGGCGGGGCCAGTCACGCCGGGGCCCAAAGCCTCGACAATGCCGCCGACCTCCATGCCGAGCGTGAATGGAGCGGTCGGCGTATCCTGATATTTGCCCCGTATCATCAGCAGGTCGGCAAAATTCAGGCCACACGCCTTGTTGCGGACGAGCAGTTCGCCAGGGCCGGGCGTACAATCTGAGATAGTAGTTAATGCGGGAGGGTGGTCGATTTCTCCGACGATAAAGGCGCGCATTCAGTTCCTTTTTCATATGATTCGACAGCTTGTTACTGTCATGAGCGAAATTTGAACAAGTATTCGAAATGGACGCAATGTCTCGATTACCCATAGATTGTTGACGTTCCGGCAAGGTTGAGTGGATTTACCCTAACGTCAACTTCTGGGGCAACTGGCCAATTTACTTGCGCAATAGAGTTTAACTGCTAACCTTCCGTAACCCTTCAAGGGTTGTGGGAGAAGTCAAGTCAGCTCTGGGTTGCAACTAACATTGCTCGGCAGGCCAACACCTCTATCCACCTTGTTAGCTTAGAGGAGCCGCGCGATGACGCACCCTGTTGATGTTCATGTCGGAAAACGTATCCGTCACCGGCGCTGGCTTGTCGGCATGACTCAGCAGCAGCTTGCGGAAAGCGTGGGCATCAAATTCCAGCAAATTCAGAAATACGAGACGGGCGCCAACCGTGTCAGCGCATCCCGGCTATGGGACATAGCGGATGCTCTGGACGTGTCGGTCGGATTTTTCTTTGAAGGGTTGAGCGAGGACGAACCCAAGCCGAACAGCAAGATCCCCGCCGATATTCTTGCCGATAAGGAAGCCCTGGACCTCGTCCGCTCCTATTATGCGATTCCCGAGGCACAGCGTCGTCGCCTATTTGAACTCGCCCGCGTATTGAGCGACGTCGCCTGATCAATTCACAATTTAGTGAGGCATCGGGCGCCGTCGGCGCCCTTTTCATTTGCATTGCCCATTGTCTATAGGATCGCAAAGAAAAGGGGCGCGAATGGACCAGCGAGATATAATCGACACAGCGCATGAACTCGCCGATGCGGCCCGCGCGGTGATCCTTCCGTATTTCCGTGCAGAAGGCCTGGTGGCCGAGAATAAGTGGGCGACGGGATTCGATCCGGTTACGATTGCCGACCGCGAGGCCGAAGCCGCTATGCGGGAGGTTCTGGCTCGCCGCCGTCCCAACGACGCTATTCTGGGCGAGGAAATGGGTGCCACTTCCGGCACCAGCGGCCTGACCTGGGTGCTGGATCCGATTGACGGTACCCGTGCCTTTATCGCCGGGGCCCCGACTTGGGGGGTTCTGATTGCCTTGTCTGATAGCTCGGGTCCGATCTATGGCGTGATCGACCAGCCCTATATCGGCGAGCGGTTCGAGGGCGGATTTGGCCGTGCCATGATGACCGGCCCCCTGGGCGACGCGGCGCTGCGGACCTCTGAGGTGTGCGATCTTGGCAACGCCAAGGTTTTTACCACCTTTCCCGAGGTTGGCACCGAAAGGGACGCGCAGGGATTTCGCGCCGTCGCAGAGCGATCGAGGCTGACCCGTTACGGCATGGATTGCTACGCCTATGCGCTTGTCGCGCTCGGTCACGCGGACCTGGTGATCGAGGCGGAGTTGAACGCCTACGACATTCAGGCTCCGATTGCGGTGATCGAGGCGGCGGGCGGCAAAGTCACCGACTGGCAGGGCGGTCCGGCACATTCCGGGGGGCGTGCGCTGGCCGCGGCTAACGAGGCGCTGCACGCGCAGGCATTGGAGATCCTGAGGCGCTACGTCTGAGGTCACGGGGCGCGTGACCTTTTTGGGCCTCGGAGTGCGTGGATACATCTCTTCTTTTTCCTGACTTGGACTCGGACTTGCCCAGCGCCCAGCTCCCACCGGATCAGTCGTGTTGCGTCTGGTTGGGCCATTGCGGCAACCAGTTAATCGCAAGCCCGCAGGTTGTTCGCGAAAGCGCAGTGATGACGCGTGCCATGGGGTTGTTCAGTCGTCCGGCCATGGCCGCCCATCCGCCCGCGTCAGCCCGCGACCTGTCCGCCGATCCAGGTCGCTCTGATGGCGCGATCGTCGCCCATCATGATCGTAGCGAAGAGGTCGTCCCAGTCGCTCTCCGCGCGCCCGGCCCGCTGCGCGATGGCGGCTGTTGAGGCGAGGTCGAGCACGACGAGGTCAGCCTCCATCCCCTTATCAAGCGTTCCGATCCGGTCGCCCATCCGCAGTGCCTCGGCAGAGCCCGCCGTCGCGAGCCAGATCAGTTGCGCCGCGTGCAGGGGTGTGCCGCGCAACTGGCCGATCTCGTATGCCGCTGCCATGGTGCGCAGCATCGAAAAGGACGACCCGCCCCCGGTGTCCGTCGCCAGCCCGATGCGATGTCCATCGGCCATCAGCCCGGCCATGTCGAACAGCCCCGATCCGATGAAGGTGTTCGAGGTCGGGCAGTGCACCAGCGCCGCGCCGACTTCGGCCAGGCGGTCACGTTCACGCGGCTCAAGGTGGATCGCGTGCCCATAAAGACCGTTCGCGCCAAGCAGAGCGTGCGCCTCGTAGGTGTCGAGGTAATCGCGCGCTTCGGGGTAGAGCGATTTGACCCAGCCGATTTCGTCGGTCTGTTCGCTGAGGTGTGTCTGCATCAGGCAATCGGGATATTCCGCCCATAACGCGCCGAGGGCCGACATCTGATCCGGTGTCGAGGTCGGCGAAAACCGAGGTGTGATCGCGTAGGCCAGACGGTCCACGCCGTGCCATTTTTCCAGCAGGGCCTTGCTGTCGTCATACGCACTCTGCGCGGTGTCGCGCAGCTCTTCGGGGGCATTGCGATCCATGCAGGTCTTGCCCGCGACGATCCGCTGACCCCGCCGCTGCGCCTCGTTCATCAGCGCATCGACCGAAGCGGGATGGATCGTGCAGAATGAACTGACCGTCGTGGTGCCATTGGCGGTTGTCAGATCCAGATAGCGGGCCGCAACCTCGTGCGCATAGGCGGGATCGTCAAAGCGCATCTCTTCGGGAAAGGTGTAGCTGTTGAGCCAGTCGATCAGACGTTTCCCCCAGGAGGCGATGATCGCGGTTTGCGGATAATGCACATGCGCGTCGACAAATCCGGGGCAGATCAGGTCGCGGCCATATGCGATTTCGGTCACCTGCGGCCAGTTTTTGCGCAGGTCGGCAGCCGGGCCGATGTCGGCGATGTGGCCGCGGTGCAGCACCAGCCCCCAATCGGTTTCGATCCGCATCGTCTCTTCTGCGGGCCCCTTGAAAGGGTTTGCCAAAGTCCGCAGCACTCGGCCTGTCAAAAGCGTTGGGTCTTGCATCTCACACTCCGGTTCCGCGCCACAGCGTATCCCAGCGGCAACGGGTCGTAAACGAAACAGGCTATTGCCGGGGCGCGTGTCAGGACCATTGTTCTTGGACTGGTTTGTCTACTATGACGAGCGCATAGCAAGGAGCATAATATGAGCGATCAGTCCGAGGAGTTTGTCGACGTCGAACGCCCCGAAGATGACTCCTACACGCTAGACCGTCACACCATCGCTGCGATCCTGCAATCCGTGGATACCGCGGACCGGAATCGCCTTGTGGAGCTGATGGAGCCGCTGCATGCGGCCGATATCGCGGACCTTCTGGAACAGATCAACTCGTATGATCGGGATCGGCTGATCCACCTCTACGGCAAGGAATTCGACGGGGAAATCCTGTCCGAACTGGCCGAATCGATCCGGGAAGAGGTCATCACCGCCCTCAATCCCGAGGTTCTGGCCGACGCTGTTCGCGAACTGGATTCCGATGACGTGGTTGATCTGGTCGAATATCTGGAGGATGAGCAGCAGGAAACGATCCTCGACGCGCTCGAGGATAGCGACCGGGTCGCGGTCGAGCAGGCCCTGTCCTACCCAGAAGAATCCGCCGCGCGCCTCATGCAGCGCGAGGTCGTCGCAACGCCCGAGTTCTGGAACGTGGGCCAGGCCATCGACTACATGCGGGAACGTGCGGACCTGCCGGAACAGTTCTACCATGTGATCCTGGTCGATCCCCGGTTCAAGCCGGTGGGTCATGTCATGCTGGGCAAGCTGATGGCCAGCCCCCGCCGAATGCTCCTGTCCGAGATCACGGAGCCTGGGTTCCGCACCTTCAACGCGACGGTGGACGAAGGCGATGTCGCCTATGCCTTTAACCAGTACCACCTGATTTCCGCGCCGGTCGTGGACGATAACGACCGGCTTGTCGGGGTGATCACCATTGATGATGCGATGATCGTGCTGGACGAGGAACACGATGAGGACATCCTGCGACTGGCCGGCGTCAGTGAGGAAAGCTCACTCACCGACCGCGTGATCGAGACGACCAAGCGGCGCTTTCCCTGGCTGGCGGTGAACCTCGTGACGGCGATCCTCGCCTCGCTGGTGATTGCGCAGTTTGAAGCGACGATCGCGCAATTCGTCGCGTTGGCTGTGTTGATGCCGATTGTGGCTTCCATGGGAGGGAATGCCGGGACGCAGTCGTTGACTGTGGCGGTACGCTCTATCGCCACCAAGGATTTGACCGGGGCCAACGTCTGGCGGGTGATCCGGCGGGAGTCCCTGGTCGGGCTGGTCAACGGGGTGATCTTTGCCGTGGTCATGGCGGTGGTGGGCACGCTTTGGTTCGGCTCACCCATGCTGGGGGCGGTGATCGCCGCCGCCATGGTGATCAACCTGGTCATCGCCGGGCTGGCGGGGACGGGGAATCCTGTGGTGCTGGAACGCATCGGTGTCGATCCCGCGCTGGCCTCCGGCGCCTTTGTGACGACGGTGACGGACATCGTCGGCTTCTTTGCCTTTCTGGGTCTCGCGGGGGTCATGTTGTTTTGATGCAGGCAGACAAGGCCGCTGCGCGCACCGCCGCGCTCGCCCGTCGCAAGGCTGCGCACGAGGTGACAGATGGAAGGGCGAGCAGTGTGCTGTCCGAGGTGCTTGCCGGCCATCGCGGCCTGCCGGTCGCAGGCTACCTGCCGATCCGCAGCGAGATCGACCCCCGCCCGGCGATGGCCGAGGCATCTGCGCATGGTCCAGTCGGTGTGCCGGTGATCGTGGCGGCCGGGCAGCCATTGATCTTTGCCCGCTGGGACCCCGAGGGCGACTTGGTCGAGGGGCCGTTCGGCGCGCATGTGCCCGCGCTTCAGGTGCCCGTGGTGCCGCAGATCGTGATTGTTCCGCTTGTGGCTTTTGACCGGCGAGGCGGGCGGCTGGGCTACGGCGGCGGGTTCTATGACCGGACGCTGGCGGGGTTGCGCGCCAATGGCCCCGTCTTGGCCGTGGGGTTCGCCTATAGCGCGCAGGAGGTCGATGCGCTGCCGCTGGAACCGACGGATCAACCGCTCGACATGATCGTGACAGAGTTGGGCGTGATCGACGTCGCGGCGTGAACGGCGCCCTTGATCCCCGCATGTGATAGGCCGGGCGACCGGCCTCTGACCCCATGGACCTGAAAACGCCACTGCGGTAAGAGGCGCAGCGACTTTGGCGAGGAGGCCCCCATGTCCGCTCACGGCACCCCGATCCCCATGACGTCTTCCGCCGCTGGTCCGCTGAGGGGCGTGGCCGATGTGCCGGGGGATAAATCGATCAGCCACCGGTCGCTGATCCTCGGCGCGCTCTCGGTCGGAGAGACCCGGATCTCTGGCCTGCTGGAAGGGCAGGACGTTCTCGACACCGCCCGCGCGATGCGCGCTTTCGGCGCAGAGGTCACGGACCTGGGCGCGGGCAACTGGTCGGTGCACGGCGTCGGCGTCGGTGGCTTTGCCGAACCCGACAACGTGATCGACTGCGGCAATTCCGGCACTGGCGTGCGCCTGATCATGGGCGCGATGGCGACATCGCCTGTCACCGCGACCTTTACCGGCGACGCCAGCCTGAACAAGCGGCCCATGGCGCGAGTCACCGACCCGCTGGCCTTGTTCGGAGCGCAGACCGTCGGGCGCGAGGGCGGGCGGTTGCCCATGACCATCGTGGGGGCCGCCGATCCGGTGCCGGTGCGCTACGTGGTGCCGGTGCCCTCGGCGCAGGTCAAATCGGCGGTCCTGTTGGCGGGGTTGAACGCGCCCGGTCAGACCGTCGTGATCGAGAAGGAGGCGACGCGGGATCACACCGAACGCATGCTCGCCGGCTTCGGCGCGACGATCACCAGCGACGACACCGAAGAAGGCCGCGTGATCACCCTGACCGGCCAGCCCGAATTGACCGGCCAGACCATTGCCGTACCGCGCGATCCGTCCTCGGCCGCCTTTCCGATCTGCGCGGCGCTGATCGTGCCGGGATCGGACGTCCTCGTGCCCAACATCGGGTTGAACCCGACGCGCGCCGGCCTGTTCGAGACGCTGCGTGAAATGGGCGCGGATCTGACCTACGAAAACCCCCGCGAAGAGGGGGGAGAGCCCGTGGCGGATCTGCGCGCGCGCTTCTCCCCTGACCTCAGGGGGATCGAGGTGCCGCCTGCGCGCGCGGCCTCGATGATCGACGAATATCCGATCCTGTCCGTCGTTGCGGCCTTTGCCACAGGGCAAACGGTGATGCGCGGCGTGAAAGAGCTGCGGGTCAAGGAATCCGACCGGATCATGGCGATGGCCGACGGGTTGCGCGCCAACGGGGTCGAGGTCGAGGACGGCGAGGATTGGTGGATTGTCACCGGTCGCGGCCATGGCAACGTCCCAGGCGGCGGCCTTGTGCAGAGTCATATCGACCACCGCATCGCCATGTCCTTCCTCTGTCTTGGTATGGCTACGCGGTACCCTGTGCGGGTGGATGACTGCGGGCCGATTGCGACCTCTTTTCCGGTCTTTGAACCGCTGATGTCAGCGCTCGGCGCGCAGTTTGTCAGGACAAGCGCCGACTGATCTGCCATAGTGGTCCCCGGGTAGATACAGGTTGGGCTATGGTTTTGTTCTGGGCGCTATTTGTCGTCGCGGGTGCGATATATTTCACCATGATGTGGGTCACGCTGCCCGTGCTTCTGGCGGAGGCGGGCGGCCTCAGACCGCTGGATTTTCGCCCGTTCGGGTATTCCCATGCCGAGGTGCAGACCTATCTGAACGCGCTCAGCGAAGAGGGGGTCGCGACCTACGTCGGGCTTCAGCAACAATTGGACATGATCTATCCTGCGGTCCTTGCGGCGACGTTCATCATTGGATTTCGCGCTCTGTTTCCCCGTGGCCTAGCGAGGTTGCTGACCGTCGTGGCCCTCATTGGCGCGATGGCGGACTACGCCGAGAATGCGCTGGTCTGGGCGATCTTGACGCAGCCGTTGACGGTCGGCGAAGTCAGCCTCGCCAGCGCGTTCACCATGGTGAAGTCAGGCGCGGGCGCGATCTGTTTCCTCGTGCTTATTGGCGTGGCGCTGCGCTATGTGCTGGGCCTGGTGGGCGTGATCGCCCGCCCCGGCGCTTCTGCTGGCCATTAGGCGCGAAGGGTGGCATCAAGATGTCCCACACTTTCGAGGACCGGATGAGACTGACCATCGCTATAGACGGACCTGCCGCTGCCGGCAAAGGCACTTTGTCGCGCGCTTTGGCCGCGGCCTTCGGGCTGGCGCATCTCGATACCGGGCTGATTTACCGCGCTGCAGGGCGGCGCACCTTGGACGGCACGCCTGCTTTGGAGGCCGCGCAGACGATGACGGCCACGGATCTGGAGGCGGACGATCTGCGCACTCCGGATGTGGCCCGCGCCGCCAGTCAGGTCGCCGCCATTCCCGAGGTCCGCGCCGCGCTGGTCGATTTCCAGCGCGCCTTCGCACGGCGTTCGGGCGGATCCGTGCTAGACGGGCGCGACATCGGCACGGTGATCTGCCCTGATGCCGAAGTGAAATTCTTTGTCACCGCGTCCGACGATGTGCGGGCAGAGCGTCGGTTTCGCGAATTGCTCGGCACCGGCCACGATGTGACGTTCGAGAGTGTCCTGGCCGACCTCAAGGAACGCGATGCCCGGGATTCCGCGCGGGCCGCCGCGCCGATGAAGCCGGCGGTGGATGCCGTCGTGCTCGATACCTCCGAGATGGACATCGACGCGGCGGTGGCGGCGGCGATTTCGCTGGTGACGGACCGGACGGGCTGCCAGCCGGTCACTTAAGCCACAGCGATCATAACGACCTGCCGGAGTAGCTGACCGCTGCACCGGCGGAAGTCGGCCAAGCCATTCTGAAATCCGTTGAGAAGCGCAAGGACGTGATCTATCTGCGCGCTATCTGGCGTGTGATCATGGGAATCATCCGCCTCATACCGGAGCGCATTTTCCAGAAACTGTCGATCTGCCGATCCAAGTCGTGCTGAATAGCGGCGGATCGAAACGGGACCGGATCGGGCGGGCGAGGCGAATGAGCATACAGAGATCGAGCAGGTAAAAACCGATGACACCCGATACGACACCCCTCCAACACGGGGACACGACTCCGAACCCGCAGCAGCCACAGCAAAGCATGGACGGTCTGGATTGGCGGCGAATCGATTTCGCCTCTGATTGTCTGATCATGCGGTCAGTGCAGCTGCCGCAACCGGTGCCGGCCGTGCCTGAGTGATGCGCCTCGGTTTCTGAGGCAGTAAAGGATTCGGGGACCGCTAAAGTGGTCCCCGAATCCCACACTCGAACAAAAATAGGCGTAAAAACAGACTTTGCACGGTCTGGCCACAATCGGAACAAGTCTTTCCTGCATTGGTTGGTGACCCAACAACGGACCAGATCAGGAGCATTCGCTATGACCCAGGGCTTCGGCAGAACCAAGGTCGCGACCCAAAAGGCAGAAGACAAAGGGACGGATCAGACCGCGCCGAAACCCGAGTGGCGGCAATATGATTTTGGCATGGATTGCCTGATCCCGACCGGCGACGCACAGGTGGGCCAAGGGCGGCGCAAACGTCCACGCAGTGCGGCGGAGGATCATCTCGCCCAGGCCGGACACGGCTGTCGCTGGGCCTGATCAGCCTTTGCCTTTGACCGCACCTGACGAGCGTTGCTCCGCGTGGGATGCTTTCAGGTGTTGATCTAAGGCGTCAAGGGGAGTATTTGACGCCCCGTCGACAAGGCGCAAAGCCGCAATAAGAAAGCGAGCAGGGTCGGAACCACCGGCCCTCTTTCCGTTTGCGGCGGCTCAAATGACCAATCCCAAGACCGGCGGAGACAACCGCACGGCCAGATAAACCTACAAAGGAAACGAATAGCCACATGGCTCAGCACACATCGATGGAGGAATTCGAAGCCCTCCTGAACGAAAGCTTCGAAATGGACACGCCCGAGGAAGGGTCTGTTGTCAAAGGCAAGGTCATCGCAATCGAAGCGGGACAAGCCATCATTGACGTCGGCTACAAGATGGAAGGCCGCGTTGATCTGAAAGAATTCGCAAATCCGGGTGAAAACGCCGACATCACCGTGGGTGATGAGGTCGAGGTCTTCCTGCGCTCTGCCGAAAACTCGCGTGGCGAAGCCGTCGTTTCGCGTGAAATGGCCCGCCGTGAGGAAGCCTGGGATCGTCTGGAAAAAGCCTATGCCGACGACGCCCGCGTCGAAGGCGCGATCTTTGGCCGCGTCAAGGGTGGCTTTACGGTCGACCTCGGCGGTGCCGTGGCCTTCCTGCCCGGTTCCCAGGTCGATGTGCGCCCCGTGCGCGATGCCGGCCCGTTGATGGGTCTCAAGCAGCCATTCCAGATTCTGAAAATGGACCGTCGCCGGGGCAACATCGTCGTGTCGCGCCGCGCCATCCTCGAAGAATCGCGTGCCGAACAGCGTGCCGAAGTCATCGCCAACCTCGAAGAAGGTCAGGCAGTTGACGGTGTGGTCAAGAACATCACCGAATACGGTGCCTTCGTCGATCTCGGCGGTGTCGATGGTCTGCTGCACGTCACCGACATGGCATGGCGTCGCGTGAACCATCCTTCCGAGATCCTGAGCATCGGCGAGACCGTCAAGGTTCAAGTCATCAAGATCAACAAAGAGACGCACCGCATCAGCCTCGGCATGAAGCAGCTGCAGGAAGATCCCTGGGATCTGGTCGCGGCGAAATTCCCGCTCAGCTCCGTGCACCAGGGTCGCGTGACCAACATCACCGATTACGGCGCATTTGTTGAGCTGGAGCCGGGCGTCGAAGGTCTGGTCCACGTCTCCGAGATGTCCTGGACCAAGAAGAACGTGCACCCCGGCAAGATCGTTTCGACCTCTCAGGAAGTCGAAGTCATGGTGCTGGAAATCGACGGCGCCAAGCGTCGCGTGTCCCTTGGTCTCAAGCAGACCATGCGCAACCCGTGGGAAGTCTTTGCGGAAACGCATCCCGAGGGCACCGTTGTCGAAGGCGAAGTCAAGAACATCACCGAATTCGGTCTGTTCGTTGGTCTCGACGGCGACATCGACGGCATGGTTCACCTTTCGGACCTCAGCTGGGACGAGCGCGGCGAAGACGCGATCCAGAACTATCGCAAGGGCGACATGGTTCAGGCGGTCGTCTCCGAAGTCGACACCGAGAAGGAGCGCATCTCGCTCTCCATCAAGAACGTCGGCGGTGACAAGTTCGCCGAAGCCGTCGGTGGAACCAAGCGCGGTTCGATCATCACCGTGGCCGTGACCGCCATCGAAGATGGTGGCGTCGAAGTGGAATACGAGGGTATGAAGTCCTTTATCCGCCGCTCCGACCTGTCGCGCGACCGTTCCGAACAGCGCCCCGAGCGTTTCTCGGTCGGTGACAAGATCGACGTTCGCGTCACCAACGTCGACAGCAAGACCCGCCGTCTGGGTCTGTCGATCAAGGCGCGCGAAATTGCCGAAGAGAAAGAGGCCGTCGAACAGTATGGCTCCTCTGACTCGGGCGCATCGCTCGGCGACATCCTCGGTGCCGCGCTGAAAAGCAACGACGACTGATCATAGGGGTCTAACCCCTTGCGCGAAGGCCCCGGCAATGTCCGGGGCCTTTTGCGTTTGGGCGTTCCGAGGGGCTTCCAAGGGCGCTGCGCGCGATGCGTTCCGCAAACCCTCCAATGGATGTGGGGGGACCCGAATCAGGTCATGTTGCTGCATTGCGGCGATTTGCGATTCATCCCGCAGGTTTGGCTATGCAAGTGAATAATCCGTCCCTTGAGCGCGCAAAACCCCGATTTCGCATGAAAATTTCTCTGCTCGGGCCAAGAGACTCAGTTTCGACCGCTTGCGAAACCCCCTATAGTCGGTCGGAGTCCGTAAGGTCCGCCGCTAGATCCTGGGGAGGCATTCGCAATGATCCGCTCTGAACTCATTCAGAAAATCGCCGATGAAAATCCGCATCTCTATCAACGAGATGTCGAGAAAATCGTAAACGTGATTTTTGATGAGATCATCGAGGCCATGGCGCGGGGCGACAGGGTAGAGCTGCGTGGCTTCGGCGCCTTCTCTGTCAAGAAACGCGACTCCCGGACCGGACGGAACCCGCGCACAGGCGAAGCGGTTGAGGTAGAAGAAAAGCATGTGCCGTTCTTCAAGACCGGCAAGCTGCTGAGAGACCGGCTGAACGGACAGAGCTGACATGAAATACATTCGATATCTTTTTCTCGCCTGCCTCGGCGTGGCGTTGATCGCAGTCGCGCTGGCGAACCGCGAATTTGTGGGTCTTCAGCTGCTGCCCGAAGGGCTGGCGCGCATCGTCGGGATGAATCAGGCAATTCAGTTGCCGCTGTTCGTCGTGATCTTTGGCGGCGTTCTCGCCGGCCTTCTGATCGGTTTTGTCTGGGAGTGGATGCGCGAGCACAAGCATCGTGCAGAGGTCAACCGCAAGGCCAAGGAAGTCGGCAAGCTTGAGCGCGAAGTGAAAAAGCTGAAGGGCGAGAAGCATCAGGGCAAGGACGAAGTTCTGGCGCTGCTGGACTGAGACCGGGGACTGGCTTAAGTCAGGCGCATGGATGCTCGTGTCAAAATCTGCGGTCTTTGCAAACCGGAGGACGTCACCGCCGCCGCAACGGCAGGCGCGGTCTACGGCGGCTTTGTTTTTTTTCCGAAATCGCCGCGATATGTGTCCGTTGATGTGGCGCGCTCCCTTGCGATCGAGGCGCCCGTCGGATTGGCCAAGGTGGCCCTGGTCGTTGACGCGGACGACGCGCTGATCGACGCGATCACCGGGGCCGTGCCGCTCGATATGTTACAACTGCATGGGCAGGAAACGCCGGACCGCGTGGCCGCGTTGCGCGTGCGCACAGGGTTGCCGGTGATGAAGGCGATCGGCGTGGCGGATGCCGCTGACCTCGCTGCAATCGACGTATACGCCGAGGTTGCGGATCAATTGCTGATCGACGCCAAGCCGCCGAAGGCGTCGCCTTTGCCCGGCGGTAACGGTCTTAGCTTTGATTGGCGGCTGCTACAGGGGCGCAAGTATTGGACGAAGCCCTGGATGCTCGCTGGTGGGCTGACACCCGAAAATGTGGCTGAGGCGATCAGGCTGACCGGAGCGCGTCAGGTCGATGTCTCTTCGGGGGTCGAGGCGTCGCCGGGCGTGAAGGACGCTGCGCGGATCGCCGATTTCGTCGCCGCAGCGACCGGTCAGGTCAACGTCACCGGCTGAACCCACCACCCCGGCACTGCAATCCGGGCCGCAATGGCTTCCGCCCTTGCGCGAGTGGTGGTCAGCGCAAAGCAGGTCGCGCCGGAGCCTGACATGCGGGCCAGAAGACACTCAGGCTGTCTGCGCAGACGTGTTAAGACATCACCAATTACGGGGGCCAGTATGACGCTGGGCGGCTCCAGATCATTGCGCGTGCCCCTCAGCCATTGGGCGAGCGTGGCCGCGTCCGGCCATTGCGGCAGCGTCGCAAACATGGGCGGATTGTCGGCGCTGCGTAACGCGGCAAAGACCTTGGGCGTCGCGACCTCTACCCCCGGATTAACCAGAACGGCGTGGATGGCGGGCAATGGGGGCAGGGGGGTAATCAGCTCTCCGACCCCTTGCAGCCGGGCGGCCTGCGGGGCGATGCAAACGGGTAGGTCCGCGCCTAACCGGTCGGTGCCCGGCGGGATTGACCTGCCGGTCGCCTGCGCCAGCGCGCGCAAAACAGCCGCCGCGTCGGACGATCCACCGCCGATCCCCGCGGCTGCAGGCAGATATTTGTCGAGGGTGATATCCGCGGGCTGACCGAAGTGGTCTGCCGCCTTCCACACCAGATTGCGCGCATCATCCGGCACCCCGTCGGCACGGGGACCGGTGACGGACACGCGGGTTTCGCTGGCTGTTGTGACCTGAAGGTGGTCACCGACATCCGCAAACACCACCAGCGAATCGAGCAGATGGTAGCCATCAGACCGACGGCCCGTGACATGCAGGGACAGGTTGATCTTGGCCGGCGCAAATTCCTGCACCGGCCTTTCTGTGGGCATGCGTCAGCCGCCGTTGGTCGTGTCGTGCGCAACCTCGAGGGGCTGCTCGCCCTCTTCGGCCAGAACGGCGTCCAAACCGACCTTCAGCTTGCGCCGGATTCGGGTGGCGTCATCGTCCTCGGGAGAAAACGACAAGGCTCGGTTCCACTGGAACTCCGCTTCCAATTCGCGCCCCACGGCCCAGTAGACGTCGCCCAGATGGTCGGTTACGACCGGGTCGACCGGCATCAGTTGCGCCGCACGTTCCATGTGGCCGACGCCTTCCTCGTAACGCCCGAGGCGATAAAGCGCCCAGCCAAGACTATCGAGGATATAGCCGCTGTCAGGTTGCGCAGCGGCCGCCCGTTCGATCATGCCGAGCGCTTCGTCGAGCTTCTGATCCTTTTCGACCAACGAATATCCGAGGTAGTTGAGGACACGGGGATGTTCGGGGTTCATCTGCAATGCTGTGCGAAAGTCGGACTCCGCATCGGCCCATTGGTTCAACCGCTCGTGACTGATCCCGCGCGCGTAAAGAACGAACCATTGCGAAGGGTCGTCGGGCTCGTAGAGCGAGACCGCCGTGTCATAGGCCGCGACAGCTTCGACGAAACGGTCGAGGACACGCAACAGGTCACCGCGTGTCGTATGAACGATCGGCAGGTTGCCGTGGGAATCGGTCAGCTGGTCCAGCACCTCAAGGGCGGCATCGGACCGACCGGCCTTGCGCAGCGCGTCGGCGCGACCCAATTCAGCCGCGTGAAAGGCCGGGTTGTCGCGCGGCACCCGACGATAGGCGCGTGTGGCGAGCGCCGGGCGACCCATGTCCTCCAGCAGTTCGGCAGACAGCAGGATAGCGTCTACATGGTCCGGGCGCAGGGATTCGGCCACACGTGAGTAGATCAGCGTGTAATCATCCGTCGCCTCGCCGCGAAGCGCTGCGGCGACCGAGAAGTAAATCTCTGCGACGCCGTCCGAGATTTGCGTGACATGGGAAAACGGTAGTGTCTCACCTTGTTCCAGAGCGGATTTCATCTGCGCGAGACCGGGGTCGAGATCCGTGCCGAAGAGTGAGTTCAGCAGGTCCAGCGCATCCGAATTACGGTCAAGCTGGCTGAGAACCTCAATGCGGGCCATGGCACCGCGGCGCGTCATTTGCAGCGGACCGGCCTGATCATCGGCGTAGATCGCTTCGGAGGCTTCGAAATCGCCAACCATCGCGAGGGCCAGCGCCTTGTGATAAAGGGCGAAGCCCCGCAAACCCTTGGTCTCGGCGACGGTGTCAAAAGCGGTGAGAGCGTCGGACATATCACCCTTGCCCAGTTGCGCCCAGGCGGCCATCAGCCCATCCACCAGCGGACCGACGCCATGATCCTCGGCGACCCGGTCGAGGATCGCCTGATAGTCGCCGCGCTGGAACTCATCGGCAGACAGGATGGCCTGGGCGATCTGACTGGCGATCCCGGCGTCTTGCATCCGGGTGGCCACGGCAATCGCACGCGGCAAATCCCCGGCCGAAAGTTGCGACAGCGCCGCCCCCTCCAAAAGCTGCGGATTGCGTGGATCATCGCCCAAAGCGCGGACATAGTAATATACCGCCGCATCGAAATCGCTGGTCAACCGCGCCTGCCGGGCCGCGAGATAATCACCGGAATTTCCCGAGATTACCGGTCCTGCCACCGCAGTGACCGCCGCCGCCAAGGTTATGGCGCGCAAGAGTCTTGCCTTCGTCATACCGTCCCTCGCCTGTATTAGGGTGAGATGAGCGTAGAGGAAGCCTGTCCGCGAACGCAATGCGGGGCAAGAAATACTTGCCCCGCTTTTTTATCAAATGTGGCCGTTCCATGACAGGCGCGGCGACAGTCCGCTTACATGTTGGGGTAATTCGGCCCGTCACCACCTTGGGGTGTGGTCCAAACGATGTTCTGCGGCGGGTCCTTGATGTCGCAGGTCTTGCAGTGGACGCAGTTCTGGAAGTTGATGACGAAACGGGGTGCCTTGCCCTCTTCCTCGACAAACTCGTAAACGCCTGCCGGACAATAGCGAGAGGACGGTCCAGCATATTCGGCCAGACCGACGGTCACGGGCACATCAGGATCCTTCAGCGTCAAATGTGCCGGCTGGTTTTCCTCGTGGTTGGTCATCGAGAAGCTGACATTGGTCAGACGATCAAACGACAGCTTGCCATCCGGTTTGGGATAGTCGATGGGCGTATGCTTTTCGGCTTTTTCGGTGGCGGCGGCATCGGTCTTGCCATGCTTTAGCGTCCCGAGCAGCGAAAAGCCGAAGGTGTTGGTCCACATGTCCATCCCGCCAAGCGCCAGCGAGGGCAGCAGCCCGTAGTTCGACCACAACGGCTTGACGTTGCGAACCTTCTTCAGGTCCTTGCCGATCGGCCCCTTGCGGACCTCGACTTCGTAGTCGTGCAGCTCGTCTCCGGCACGTCCGGCCTTGATCGCCTTGTGGGCCGCTTCGGCGGCGGATTTACCCGACAGCATGGCGTTATGGTTGCCCTTGATCCGGGGCACATTGACCATACCGACCGAACAGCCCAGCAGTGCGACGCCCGGCGCGACCATCTGGGGCATCGACTGATAACCACCCTCGGTGATCGCCCGCGCGCCGTATGCGACACGCTTACCGCCTTCGAGAAGGTCGGCGATCAGCGGGTGATGCTTCAGGCGCTGAAATTCCATGTAGGGGAAAAGGTAGGGGTTCTTGTAGTTCAGGTGTACCACAAAGCCCACAAAAACCTGATTGTTATCAAGGTGGTAGATAAAGGACCCGCCGCCGGCGTTGCTGCCCAGGGGCCAGCCCATGGTATGCGTAACCGTTCCCGGCTTGTGCTTGGCCGGGTCGATCTCCCAGATCTCCTTCATGCCGAGACCGTACTTCTGCGGCTGCTTGCCCTCGTCGAGCCCGTAGCGGTCGATCACCTGCTTGGACAGGGAGCCGCGCACGCCTTCCCCGAGAAAGACGTATTTGCCGTGCAGCTCCATGCCGGGTTCGTAGCCCGGCCCCTCGGTGCCGTCGGGATTGCGGCCAAATTCACCGGCGACGACACCCTTGATCGTGCCGTTTTCGCCGTACACCAGCTCCGAACAAGCCATGCCGGGAAAGATCTCGACCCCCAGCTCCTCGGCCTGTTCGGCCATCCAGCGGCAGACATTGCCCATTGAGACGATGTAATTGCCGTGGTTGTTCATGAGTGGCGGCATGGGAAAGTTGGGGACCCGCAGTTTGCCTGCCTCGCCCAGCAGATAGAAGTTGTCCTCCTTGACGGGGACAGTGAGGGGCGCGCCCTTGTCCTTCCAGTCGGGGATCAGCGCGTCGAGCCCGCAAGGATCGAGGACCGCGCCGGACAGGATATGCGCTCCGACCTCGGAGCCTTTTTCCAGCACCACGACGTCCAAATCGGCATCCAGCTGCTTGAGGCGGATCGCTGCAGACAGGCCCGCAGGGCCTGCGCCCACGATGACCACGTCATACTCCATCGTCTCGCGCTGCGTATCGGTCATGTCGAATCCTCTCCCCCCGGGGGTTATTTGCGTAATAATGTTACCCAGTGATTATCGTGTGGCAGTGCAAAGGGTCAATCGCGTCCTCTCACTAAAATAGGGTCACGGGATGACTTGTCGCGCCTTTTCCTCGTTTTCCGGTGAATCGCCCATCAGATAACGCGGTCCGCTGCCGCGGCGTGCGGCGCGATCCTCAGGGTTGTATAAACGGCAGCGTTCCAGCGACAGACATCCGCATCCTATGCAGCCGTCGAGGTGGTCGCGCAGCTTTTCCAGGGTCGCGATTCGTTGGTCCAGCGAGGCGCGGTAGCGTTCCGACATGCGGCGCCAATCCGAGGCCGTGGGCGTCCGCCCGCTGGGAAGAGAGGCGAGCTGTTCTCGAATCTCCGCAATGCTGTAACCTAGTTGCTGGGCGATCATGACAAAGCTCAACCGGCGGATGTCAGCGCGTTCGAACTGACGCTGCCCGCCTGGACCACGTCCGGGCGTGACCAATCCCTGATCCTCGTAATATCGGATGGCAGAGGGGGCCAATCCGGTGCGTCGTGATAGCGCGCCTATTGGTAAGCCTTTGGTTTGCATGAAAGGTTTTCCTTTGACCTAAAGCTAGGTTGAGAGATTAGCGTAAAGGGGATCACCTCGGAAAGGAAAACTCATGATCCGATTGGAACACGCGAATATCACTGTCTCGGATTCCAGGGAGACCGCCGCCTGGCTGGTTGACGTGTTCAACTGCCATGTCCGTTGGCAGGGTGCGGCGATGCAGACAGGCTACACGGTCCACGTCGGCACCGAAGACAGCTATGTCGCGCTGTTCTCCTTCGGAGAAAGTGAGCGGAGCGCACTGGAGAGCTACCGGACAATCGCGATGCTCAACCACTTGGCCGTGTTCACACAAGAAGATATCGGCGCGGTCGAAAGACGGGTCGAATCCGCCGGGTTCAAACCTGTCAATCACGCCGATTACGCGCCTGGTCGACGGTTCTATTTTCACGACGGCGATGGCATCGAATGGGAGGTCGCGTCGGACCAGAGTTAAAGGGCATTTTACTTGCATTCCCCTATCTGTTTAGGTGAGTTAAAGTAACCTGAATTTAGCGGGAAGGGGCCTTGGACCGGGGCCCCTTCGTCATTGCCGTGGAGGACCAGATGGAAAAAATTCCGATGACCCGCGAAGGTTTCGTCGCCCTTGAGAGCGAGCTGAAGCACCTGAAGTCCGTCGAGCGCCCGGCAATCATTCAGGCGATTGCCGAGGCGCGCGCGCTCGGGGACCTTTCAGAGAACGCCGAATATCATTCCGCTCGCGAAAAGCAGTCCTTTATCGAAGGCCGTATCAAGGAGCTGGAAGGTGCCATTTCGCTGGCCGAGGTGATCGACCCCAAGACCCTGTCCGGCACGGTGAAGTTCGGCGCGCGCGTGACGCTGGTCGATGAGGATACGGACGAGGAAAAGGTCTGGCAGATTGTCGGCGAATACGAGGCTAACATCGAAAAAGGGATGCTCAACGTCAAATCCCCGATTGCCCGCGCGCTGATCGGCAAGGACGAAGGCGATTCCGTCGAGGTGCGCACCCCAGGTGGCGACAAATCCTACGAAATTCTCAAGATCGACTACAGTTGAGCGGCCTCGCGCCGCGCCCAGCATCGGAAAAACCGTGATGACCGAACGTCCCGACCCGCGTCCGACCCCGATCGGCATCTACGGCCGATCCACGCGGGACGGGATCAGCGTCGCCGAAGTCATCACCATCGTCGTTTCGATCCTGTGGCTGATCGGCGCGGCGGTGTTCTTTCTCGTGCTTGGAGGCGGACGCGAGGGGGGGGCAGAGGCCTATGATCCGTTGACCTTTGTGATGGTGCTGATGGCGATCTTCCTGCCGGTCGCGATGTTCTGGGTGGCGGCCACCGCCGCACGCTCCGGCCGCGTGATCCGCGAGGAAAGCCGCCGGTTGCAGGTTGCCATCGACGCGATTCGCGAAAGTTATCTGGCCGAAGTCCAAAAAGGGCAGGGCCGGGCGGGGGATGCGTCCATCGCGCGGAAACTGGATGAGATTGCCGCCGCGCAACGCAAGACCGAGACGACACTCGCCACGTTTCACTCAACGCGCACGAACGACCCGGCGACGCGTGAGCTGGTGCAGGCAACGCCGCCCCGGATCGAGGATGAGCAGGCCGCCTTGCCGCTGGTCCACGATCCCGAACCCGAGGCGACGCCCCTGCCGCGCGCAACGGTCGTTCGCGCGCTGAACTTTCCCGAGACGGCGGAGGACGAAGAAGGCTTTGCCGCACTGCGTCACGCGTTGAAGGATCGCTCGACCGCCAATCTGATCCAGGCCGCGCAGGATGTCCTGACCCTGCTTAGCCAGGACGGGATCTACATGGACGACCTGCGCCCCGACATGTCCCGGCCCGAGCTTTGGCGTCGCTTTGCCGAGGGTGAGCGTGGGCGCGCCATCGCGGCGCTTGGCGGTATTCGCGACCGATCCTCTCTGGCGCTCACGGCGGGCCGGATGCGTCAGGATCCGATCTTTCGCGAGGCCGCCCACCATTTCCTGCGACGCTACGATCAAATGGTTGTCGACTTCGTGACGGAAGCGACGGATCAGGAAGTCTCCTCCCTCGCCGAAACCCGGACGGCCCGCGCGTTTATGTTACTGGGGCGGGTCGCTGGGGTCTTTGACTGATCGCCTTGGGGTCTAGAGCCTCAGTTCAGCCCGGATCAGCGCCGCGATGGCTGTCGTATCATCCAACTGCAGGACCGGGCGGTCCAGCGCGTAGACCTCGGGTGTATCCGTGGCCACGGCGCGAATGGACGGATCGTCGAGCGCAAGCAGGGGCTGCCCGGTCCCGGCGCGATTGACTTCTATCTTGGGGTGCGGGCCGGTCTTGAACCCTTCTACAAGAACCAGATCAACTGTCGTCATCTTTGCCAGCAGCTCGTCCAGCGTCGGCTCCGGCTCTTTGCGCAATTCGTGCATCAGCGCCCATCTGGCTCCTGAGACGACCATGACCTCGTCTGCGCCCGCCGTGCGGTGGCGATGGCTGTCCTTGCCGGGTTGGTCCAGATCGACGTGATGATGCGCATGTTTGATGGTGGAAACCCGCAGACCCTGTACGGTGAACTCCGCCAACAACCGCTCCACGAGATGCGTCTTACCGGAATTTTTCCAGCCAGCCACGCCGAACACCTTCACGAAGCGCCGCCGATCCAGCGCGCGGCCTCGTACAGGTCTTCGGTTGTGTTGACGTTGAAAAACATGTCGGGCGAGGTTGCGGGGAACGCCACGCCGCGCGCGTGTTTGTCCAGGGCCCAGTCGAGAACCCGCCGCGTCCCCACCGCCAAGGCAGCCGCCAGGTCGTCGCGCAGCGATACCGGCCACAGCCCCACGACAGGGTGCGCCCGCTCTGCGCTTTGCGCGATGATGGGAACGGTGGGTGGTACGTCCTCTGCTGCCAGCAAAAGGCGGGGAATCAGGTCCAGTGGCACGAAAGGCGTATCGCCGGGCAGGGTGACGACCTGTACCGCGCCGAGGGTGTCGGCCCAGTCCATCGCCGCCAATATTCCGGCCAAGGGGCCCGGTCGCCCCGCAGTCCTGTCTGGCAAAAGGGTCAGCCCGAATTGCGCCATCGTCCGCGCATCCGCATTGCTGTTCAGCGCGAGGTCTTCGCACTGCGGAGCGATCCGGTCGATGACATGGGCCAGCAAGGGACGTCCGGCGAGCAGGGCAAGCCCCTTGTTGCGGCCTCCCATCCGCCGCGATGCGCCCCCGGCAAGAATGACTGTCGGCGGTGCCCTCATAGCGATGCTGTCACAGGCGGCTGACATTGAGGGCACGGGCGCGATTGGCGATGGTCGGTAAAAGCGAGGGGCGGGCAGGATGATTGCATCGGGTCCAATCGGGGCGTAGTCATATAGGTGCCGTCTTTCTAAGAGCTTTCTTTGATGTCCTCCACTCTCTATTCGCCTTATTGGCGCGGCGTCCGCGATGGGCTGCCATTTCTTCTGGTGATTGCGCCTTTCTCGCTATTGTTCGGCGTGGTCGCGACAGAGGCGGGACTGAACGTTTTCGAGGCGCTCAGCTTTTCCATAATGGTGATCGCGGGCGCGTCGCAATTCGCGGCGGTGCAATTGCTACAGGACAATGCACCGACAATTATCGTGATCCTCTCGGCCCTGGCGGTGAACCTGCGGATGGCGATGTATTCGGCGTCGCTGACCGCGCATCTGGGGGCCGCGCCGCTCTGGCAACGCGCATTGATCGCCTATCTTACGGTTGATCAGAGCTACGCGTTGTCCGTCGCGACCTACGAAAAGGAACCCGACTGGAGCCTGCCGCAGAAAGTCGCCTATTTCTTTGGCAGCGTGACCCCGATCTGTCCGTTCTGGTACGTGTTCACTGTGGTCGGCGCGCTGATCGGGAACACCATTCCGCCGGAATATGCCCTCGACTTCGCGCTTCCGATCACGTTTATCGCGATGGTCGCGCCGATGATGCGCAGCGTGCCGCACCTTCTCGCGGCCTGTGTGGCGGTCACGGCGTCGTTGTTCCTGACGGGGCTGCCGTTGAACCTGGGCCTGATGGTCTCGGCATCGTTGGGGATGATGGCAGGGGCACAGGCGGAGCTCTGGCTGGAACGGCGCGGGCCGGGCGTGCAAACATGAGCGAGACTGCGGAACTCTGGCTGGTCATCCTGGCGCTCGGCATCGGCAGCTTTGGCCTGCGATTCGCGTTTCTCGGCGTGATCGGGGACAAGGAATTGCCCCCATGGGTTCTGCGCCATCTGCGTTACACGGCCGTTGCGGTTCTGCCCGCGTTGGTCACACCGCTGGTGGTCTGGCCTGCCGCAAACGGGGGTGAGCTGGATCCCGCCCGTCTGGGCGCGGCCATCATTGCACTGATCGTCAGCGTCGCAACCGGACGGGTGATCCTCGGGATCATGTGCGGCTTGGGTGGGCTTTACGGATTGCTCTGGCTGCTGGGCTAGGGCGGTCAGTCGTCCTCTATGTGGGTGACCGTTTTCACGCCGGGATGGGAGACGAGCTGTGCCTCCAGCGCCCTGGGGAACATCGTTGGCCGGATCGTCTGAAAACCCGGCAGACGCGACAGGATCTGCGATGTACTTTGGGCGCACATGGCATTGCTCACGGCACCATTGGCCTTGACCAGGCGCAAAGCCTGCTCTGCAACCTCGGGTGTTACAGGGATGGTCTGTTCACGTACTAGGTAGGTCGATCTGGCATGCGCGCTGGTAAAAGATTTCTCAACCTTGGGATCAAAGCTGTAAATTACGTCGCCCGAACGGACATAGCCCTCCGCCTCGAATTTCCCGGCTGGATCAAAGAGAACCCGCTCCGATGCGTTGACGCCAAGGGCGGTATGGCCGCCCGAGCCGCTCCGCCGGTTGATCACCGTATATAACTTGAGGTTGACCGGCCCGGTGTTCTTGTAAGCCAGCGTGGCCAATTGCTCGGGCGGCACCACATTGGGGTTCGCGGCACATCCAGCCAGCAGCGCAACTGCGGCAAGTGCAAGGACCAGGCGTTTCATCGTCGTCTCCCGTGTGTGGCGGCAACGTCGCCCGTGATCAAATCAGGTGTTGAAGAGTGCAAGGAAGATCAGAATGCCGATGCTGATGCCCGCCACCCAAGTCGAGGCCTTCACAAAGCCCTCAAAGGTCTTTTCCTGCACGGTAGTGTCCATCTCACCTTGTTTGTGATCGGCCATGTCCACGTCCTTTGTAAAAATCATCCGCGGATTGGTTAGCGGATTTGGTTTGTGGTGTCACGACTCCGTCTCGGGGTGCGTCGACTTTTCCAGATCGCGTCGCAAACGGAACCCAATCCGGTTGGGTTCCTTCAAGGGTGACACCTTTGGCATGGCGCGCAGGGTGACGGACAATTGGCTGACGTGCTGGATCAGCTGCGTCTTGGCCCCATTGCGATCCTCGCCGTAGAAGGTCAACACGTCGGGGTCGAAATACCCCATGCCCTGAATGCGCAGAACGCCGGCCTCCCCGCCGACAAAGCCCATGGCGACTTCGTGATCGCCATCCAGCCCTTCCTCGAAGGTCTGGATGTAAAGGACGAGTCGTTCATAGGCCCATTCGGCGGGGCTTTTGTTCTTGTTCGACTTGACGGTGACATGGGTGGGCAGGGCGTCCGCGCCGTCCCGCAACGCCTCGTGGCGGCGGGGCAGGGCGTCGCTCTCCTGCGCTTCGGCGGATGTTGCGATTTCGTTATCCATCATATGGCCTGCCAAAGATAAGCACCGTCGTCGTTCAGAGTTCGGCTCGCGCGGCCGATCTTATAGAGGTGCTGAAGGTGCGCATAAGCTTCGACCATCGCCAGACCGTAGATCGAATCAACGATCTCGCGCTTGAAAAGCGGCGAGAAGCATTGCACCGCCGTTTTGGGTTCGCTGATGTGGTCCATGAGCCGGTTCAACCCGGTGTGATGATTGGCGATCAGATCGGTCATGCGACGCGGCAGGCCGGTAAAGGGCAGCTTGTGCCCGCCGATCACCACGTGATCCTCGCGCGCCAACGGTTTCAGCCGCTCGCAGGCCTCCAGCCATTCGGCCAGCGGGTCGGCCTCTGGCTCGGCGGGTTGCACGCCGATGTTGGGGCTGATCGTGGGCAGGATCTGGTCGCCGGCGATGACCAGATTGTCATCCCGCGACCACATGGTCACATGCTCGGCTGCGTGGCCATTGCCCATGTGGATGTCCCAGTCGCGGCCACCGGCGCGAATGATCTCGCCCTGCTGGATACGAATGTGCCCGGTCGGGATATAGTGGACGACATCGGAAAAATTATAGGGTCGTTCCTGCATCCGCTGCGCGAGGCGTTCGGCGGGCATCCCGGCCCGCGTCCAGTAGCGGATGGCGGCCTCTGTGGGGCGGTCCTCCACATCCAGCACCAGCATGCGTGACAACAGGTAGCATGTGCGTGACGCCCAGTGTTCCGCGCCGTGCTTTTGCATGAACCATCCGACCATGCCGACGTGGTCGGGGTGGTGATGGGTGCTGATCACCCGACTGACGGGTTTGCCCTTCAGCGGGCCGGACAGGTTCAATTCCCAATACCCGACGGACCGCTTGGTGTGCGTCCCGGTATCGACCAGCGTCCAGCTGTCGCCATCATCCAGCGCGACCACGTTGATCCATTTTAGCGGCGAATCCAGTGGCATGGCCATCCACAGGACGCCATCGGCGATTTCCACCGCCTCGCCGGGTTCGGGAACGTCAGGCCAATGAAACTTCAACGGGGCGTGGTCAGAAGGGCTCAAGCTGTCAAATCCTCGGTCGTTAATGCATAAAGATCATCCGCGCCGCAGGTCGCGTGGGCAAGATGTCCCACGTGCTCTGGCAATAGGCGGGTAATATAGAATTTCGCCAAACGGGTTCTGGGTCCCTCACCGCCTTCGGCCATGGCGGCGCGCAGATGATAATGCGCGCCCAGCACGCGGGCAAATCCCATCACGTAGGGAATCGCGCCGGCAAAGCGGTCGTTCAGCGCGCCCTGTTCGGTCATCCATTCGGTTGCTTCGCGCAGGGTTTCGGCGGCGTTCCAGACGGCGCCCCCCAGGTCGGGCAGGTCGCTGCGGGCGGTCTCGGCAAAGCTCTCGATCTCATCGATCAGGGTGTTCGCCATCTCGCCGCCGTCCATCATCTTGCGCGCGACCATGTCCATCGCCTGAATGCCGTTGGTGCCCTCGTAGATTGCGGTCACGCGGACATCGCGGCTGAATTGCGCCGCGCCAGTCTCTTCGATGAAGCCCATACCGCCGTGCACCTGCACGCCAAGCTCGGCGACACTGATGCCGACCTCGGTGCCGAAGGTCTTGGCGATGGGGGTCAGAAAGGCGCCGCGCGCTTCCCAGCCCTTGTCGCCGGTGGCCTTGGACATATCGAGCGCCACACCACAGGCGAGCGCGATGGCGCGGGCGGCAAAGGTGTCGGCCTTCATCGTGGCCAGCATCCGGCGCACATCCGCATGATCGACGATCGCGCCGGTGTTTTCCGGCGTTCCGTGCAAGGGTGTGCGACCCTGCTTGCGATCCAGCGCATAGGCCTGCGCATGCTGGAGGGCGCCGTCGGCAATGCCGATACCCTGCATGCCGACCGCAAGGCGCGCGTTGTTCATCATGGTGAACATCGCGGCCATTCCCTTGTCTTCTTCGCCAATCAGCCAGCCGGTCGCATCCGTATATTCCATCACGCAGGTCGGAGAGCCGTGGATCCCCATCTTGTGCTCCAGCGACACAACCCGCAGCGCATTCAAATCGCCGAGAGAGCCGTCCTCGTTCGGGATATATTTCGGCACCATGAACAGGCTGATGCCTCGCGTCCCCGGCGCGGCATCCGGCAGGCGGGCCAGCACGGCGTGACAGACATTGCCGCCCAGATCGTGATCGCCCCACGAGATAAAGATCTTCTGTCCCGAGATCGCGTAGCTTCCATCACCGTTCGGCACGGCCTTGGTGGACAGCGCGCCGACGTCCGATCCGGCTTGCGGTTCGGTCAGGTTCATCGTGCCGTTCCATTCGCCGGATATCAGTTTCGGCAGGTAAAGCTCTTTCATCCAATCGGGCGCGTGATGCTCCAGCGCCTCGATCTGGCCCTGGGTCAGCAGCGGGTTGAGGCCGAGCGCCATGTTGGCCCCCGAAAAGATATCGTTGACCGCGCAGGTCAGGGTCAGCGGCAAGCCCATGCCACCATGATCGGCGGGGGCGGACAGGCCGATCCAGCCGCCCTCTGCGATTGCAGCATACCCATCCGCAAATCCTTTGGAGGTCCGGACGACGCCGTTCTCTAGCTGGGCCGGGTAGAGATCGCCGTTGCGATTGAGTGGGGCCAGCTTGTCTTCGGCCAGCTTGCCGACCTCGGTCAGGATCGCATCGACCGTGTCAGGGGTGGCCTCGGCAAATGTTTCGGTCGATGACACGTCTTCGAACCCGACCACATGGGCCAGAACGAATTTGTATTCCGCAACGGGGGAACGATAGGGCATTGGGATCCTCCTTGGCTCATGTGGGTTCTTGGCAAGCCGCACGGCCTCTTCTATGCACATCTTTGCGCGGAAAGACTAGTCGCCGCCTGAAAACCCGCATCTCAAACGCAGCGTCACGGAAAGGCCCGAGATGACAGTGCTTTTACCGCCGACCGACGCCGGATACGCCCGCGCCGCCGCGTTGCTGCGCGCTGGCGGGCTGGTCGCGATTCCGACCGAGACGGTCTATGGCCTGGCGGGAAACGCGGCAGACGACCGCGCGGTTGCGTCGATCTACACCGCCAAGGCGCGACCCAGTTTCAACCCGCTGATCGTGCATGTGGCCGACCGCGCGGCGCTGGATCCGCTGGTCGAGGTGTCCTGCGAGGCAGGGGCGTTGGCAGCGGCGTTCTGGCCCGGACCGCTGACGCTCGTCCTGCCGATGAAGTCCGGCGCGCCGGTCTCGCCGCTGGTTTCGGCGGGCCTGTCGACGCTGGCGGTCCGGCTGCCGGCCCACCCCGTTGCGCGCGCGCTCTTGCGGGCATTCGGCGGCGGCCTTGCGGCGCCCTCCGCCAACCGCTCGGGCCGGATCAGTCCGACGACGGCTGAGCATGTGATGGCGGGATTGGCGGGCCGGATCGATG